>NC_013441.1:2144718-2451106 GCF_000024785.1 Gordonia bronchialis DSM 43247
GGATGACCCGCACGACGCCGCAACCGGCGACCGAGCCGGTTCGCGACTCGATGCGTGAACCGCGCGGAGCCGTCGCCGGAGTGCTCTGGGCAAGCACCTGGATCGCCGCGGTGATGGCGATTGCCGTCACCGGGGTCTCTGCCGTCTCCGCGTTGCAGCTGGCCGGCGTTCCCGATCCCGGCGCGCTGACCACCTATGGCGTGCCCGCGGTGACGGCCATCGGCGAGGTCGCTGCGGCGATCGCGCTCGGGTCGGCGGTGTTCGCCGCATTCTTCGTGCCACCGCAGGGCGACGGCGTACTCGACGTCGGTGGTTTCCGGGCGATCCGGGTCGCGTCGAGCGCCGCGTTGATCTGGGCGATCTGCGCTGTGCTGATGATGCCGTTGTCGGTGTCCAACGTGAGCGGTCAACCGCTGTCCACCACCATGCGGCCGGACAATCTGATCAAGGTGTACGGGCAGGTGGCCGACGTCGGAACGTGGATGTGGACCGCGATCTTCGCGGTTATCGCGGCCGTGGTCGCGCGCGTCACGCTCCGGTGGGGACTCACCTTCATCACCATCGCGTTCTCCGTGCTCAGCCTGATGCCGGTGGCGCTGGCCGGTCATTCGTCGACGGGCGGCAACCATGATCTGGCGACCAACAGCCTGATCCTGCACATCGTCGGGGCCACCTTGTGGATGGGTGGCCTGGCGGCCGTCGTGACCTATGCACTTGCGATGGGCCGGTGGCGTTCCCTCGCGGTGCGACGGTATTCGCGGGTCGCGTTCTGGTGCATCGTGGTGGTGGGTGTCAGTGGCGTCATCAACGCATTGGTCCGGGTGCCGGTGGGTGATCTGTTCAGTGACACCTATGGACGGCTGGTGCTGGCGAAGACGGCGGCGCTGGTGGTGCTCGGCGCGCTGGGGGCGTGGCATCGGCGGTCCACGATCGCCCGGCTCGAGAGCGATCCGCCCGGACGATCGGCATTCGTTCGTTTCGGTCTGGTGGAAGTCGTCGTGTTTGCGCTCACCTTCGGGCTCGCTGTTGGCCTGTCACGCACACCGCCTCCGGACCTGGCGAGCACCGATCTGACGGTCGTGGAGAGTGAGATCGGTTACCGGCTCGACGCGCCGCCGTCGTTCGGCCGGATCATGACCGACTGGCGATTCGACCTCATCTTCGGAACCTTCGCGATCGTTGCCGCCCTGGTCTACCTCCGCGGTGTGGTGCGGTTGCGCCGCCGTGGCGACGGGTGGCCGGTCGGTCGGACGGTGGCGTGGCTGCTCGGGTGTGCGCTGCTGCTTTTCGCGACGTCGTCGGGCCTGGGTCGCTACGGTCCGGCGATGTTCAGCGTGCACATGATCGCGCACATGATGTTGTCGATGATGATCCCGGTCCTGCTGGTCCTCGGCGGCCCGGTCACCCTGGCGTTGCGTGCGCTGCCACCGGCCGGCCGCGGCAATCCGCCGGGCCCGCGAGAATGGATTCAGGCCGCCATCCACAGCGCGCCGTCGCGCTTTTTGACCCATCCGCTCGTCGCCGCGGTGATGTTCGTCGGCAGCTTCTATCTGCTCTACCTGGGCGGACTATTCGAGGCGGTGGTTCCGTATCACGCGGCGCATCTGCTGATGAACCTGCATTTCCTGCTCAGCGGTTATCTCTTCTACTGGCTGGTGATCGGTATCGATCCGGCTCCGCGTCAGGTGTCGCCGGTGGCCAAACTCGGGATCGTCTGGGGCTCGCTGCCGTTCCACGCCTTCTTCGGAGTGGCGTTGATGATGACGAGTGCGGTGATCGCCGAGTCCTACTACCGCGGCCTGAACCTACCGTGGAATTCCGACCTGTACGCCGACCAGCGGGTGGGCGGTGGAATCGCCTGGGCGGCAGGTGAAATACCCCTCGTGGTGATCATGCTCGCGCTGCTGGTGCAGTGGCGACGCACCGATGACCGACAGGCCCGACGCTACGATCGGCGTGCCGAACGCGACCACGACGCCGAACTCGGCGACTACAACGAGATGCTCAAACAACTCAACAGCGGTCGCTGACATCGGCTCGAATCCGCCGAGTTGTCCACAGATCGCGGCGACGAGGCCGTGAGTGCCGGGTGACGGTCGATGCTGTTGTGCAGCCACACATCCCGTGGCCACACAACATGCAGGAGGCCGGACATGTTCGAGACCTACACGACGATCATCGGAACCGTGGTGTCGGAGCCCAAGCGACGACAGACCTCGACGGGGGAGGACGTCATCTCCTTCCGCGTCGCGTGCAACTCCCGTCGCATCGACAAGCGCACCGGGGAATGGACCGACGGGCCCGCGCTCTATCTGACCGTCAGCTGCTGGCGGCGGTTGCTCGTCGGGGTCGCCGAGGCCATCGCCAAGGGGCGCCCGATCATCGCGCACGGCCAGATCAAGACCAACGAGTACCCGATGCCCGACGGATCGCGCCGTAACGACCTGGAGATGACGGCGGTGTCGGTGGGCCTGGATCTGAGTCGCTGCGTGGTGACCTACCGGGGTAACCCGGCATACGAGCGGGTGGTCGATACAGCCGATCGCGAGCAGGTCCAGGTGGCCGGACGGGGCCCGGTGACGCAGGAGGTCGCACGGCCGGCGGCGTGAGGAGACTCGGCACGCGTGCGTGTCGAGTGCGGCGACGATCACGGTCCGGGCTGGTCCTCCGGTCGTTGCCGAACTCGGCACAGTGGGCGCTTCGCGGTACCCCCGTCATCGTGTGGGACTGCACTCGGCGGGCGTACCGACCGACGGGGGACCGCGCATCGCGCCGCTGCGGATAGACTGGACGATCGTTGTGCCATGACGGTTGTCCGGCGTCGGCACGTCGCGCCCTCGACCGGCGGTGACGTCGCGGACGCGTGAGGCGAGAATCGCGAAAAGCAGTAGAGAGGCTGGAACGTGGCTGAATTCATCTACACCATGAAGAAAGTGCGAAAGGCGCACGGCGACAAGGTAATTCTCGACGACGTCACCATGTCCTTCTATCCGGGCGCCAAGATCGGCGTCGTGGGACCCAACGGTGCGGGCAAGTCGTCGATCCTCAAGATCATGGCGGGTATCGATCAGCCGTCCAACGGTGAGGCGTTCCTCGACCCGGAGGCCACCGTCGGCATCCTGCTGCAGGAGCCGCCGCTGAACGAGGAGAAGACGGTCAAGGAGAACGTCGAGGAGGGGATGGGCGAGATCAAGGTCAAGCTCGACCGCTTCAACGAGGTCGCCGAACTGATGGCCACCGACTACTCCGACGAGCTCATGGAGGAGATGGGCAAGCTGCAGGAGGACCTCGACAACGCCGACGCGTGGGACCTCGACTCGCAGCTCGAGCAGGCGATGGATGCGCTGCGCTGCCCGCCCGCGGACTCCCCGGTCACTCACCTGTCCGGTGGCGAGCGACGACGCGTCGCCCTGTGCAAGCTGCTGCTGTCCAAACCCGACCTGCTGCTGCTCGACGAGCCCACCAACCACCTCGACGCCGAGAGCGTGCTGTGGCTCGAGCAGTTCCTCGCGAGCTATCCCGGTGCGGTGCTGGCCGTCACCCACGACCGCTACTTCCTCGATCACGTCGCGGAGTGGATCTGTGAGGTCGACCGCGGCAAGCTGATCCCGTATCAGGGTAACTACTCCACCTACCTGGAGAAGAAGGCCGAACGGCTCGAGGTCCAGGGCAAGAAGGACCAGAAGTTGCAGCGCCGGCTCAAGGAGGAGCTCGCGTGGGTGCGCTCCGGGGCCAAGGCCCGCCAGACCAAGAACAAGGCACGTCTGCAGCGCTATGAGGAGATGGCCGCGGAAGCCGAGAAGACCCGCAAGCTCGACTTCGAGGAAATCCAGATCCCGACGCCACCACGACTGGGTGACGTCGTGGTCGAGGTCAGCCACCTCGACAAGGGGTTCGAGGGTCGGGTGCTGATCAAGGACCTCTCGTTCACGCTTCCGCGCAACGGCATCGTCGGCGTCATCGGCCCCAACGGCGTGGGTAAGACGACCCTGTTCAAGACCATCGTCGGACTCGAGCAGCCCGATTCGGGAACGGTGAAGGTCGGCGAGACGGTCAAACTCAGCTACGTCGACCAGGGCCGGTCCAACATCGATCCCAAGAAGACGGTCTGGGAGGTGGTCTCCGACGGTCTGGACTATATCGAGGTCGGGCAGAACGAGATGCCCTCTCGCGCCTATGTCAGTGCCTTCGGATTCAAGGGCCCCGATCAGCAGAAGCGTTCCGAGGTGCTCTCCGGCGGTGAACGCAACCGGCTCAACCTTGCGTTGACCCTCAAGGAGGGCGGCAACCTGATCCTGCTCGACGAGCCGACCAACGACCTCGACGTCGAGACGCTCGGATCGCTGGAGAACGCCCTGGAGAAGTTCCCCGGATGCGCCGTGGTGATCAGCCACGATCGCTGGTTCCTCGACCGCACCTGTACCCACATCCTGGCATGGGAGGGCAACGTCGAAGAGGGGCAGTGGTTCTGGTTCGAAGGCAACTTCGAGGCCTATGAGGCCAACAAGGTGGAACGCCTCGGCGCCGACGCCGCCCGCCCGCACCGGGTGACCCACCGCAAACTCACCCGCGATTAGGGGGTGGCTTTCGCGGTGCTCTCGATAGCATCGAAGGCGTGACCTCGCTCGCACCGGATGCGGTGAATCGCTATTTCCGACAACGCGCCGACACGTCGGGCGCCGCCGACGATCAGGCTGCCGATCAGGTCCTCGCGCACCTCGACGTCGCGGCCCTCCGGCAGCCCGGGGAGGCGATCGTCGACGTCTCGGGCGGCGATTCGGGGACCATCGACATCGTGGTCGTCAACGACGACATGCCGCATCTGGTGGAGGCGGTCCTCGCGACGGTCGAGGCCCATGACCTCACCGTGGGCCGGATGGATCATCCGGTCATGCCGGTCCAGCGTGCGGATGCGCGGCTGGTCGCCATCGACGACGTCACCGGGGCGGTGTGGGAGTCGTGGATCTTCGTCAGCGGACTCAGCGGACATCCCGGGATCGACGTGGCGCAGTTGCGGACCGATCTGGTCGAGGTGGTCGGCCGCGTCGCCGACGTGGACCGCGATGCCGCCGACATGCGCAGCCGATTGACCCGCTGCGCCACCGAGATCTCGCTCGCCCCGGTGCGGGAATCGACCGGCATCCGGGCCACCGATCGATACGAGTACGCGAAACTTCTCGAGTGGTTCGCCGGCAACCACTTCCACCCGTTGGGATATACGCGGATCGGCACCGACGGGCCGTCGGGTACCGACGACCGCCGCGGGTTGTGGCGGACCGACGCGGTGCGTCGGGACTTCCCGGCGGTGTCGAGCGCACCCCTGCTGCCGCGGGTGTGCCGGGTGCACGTCGAAACCGGTATCCAGCGATCCAATTTCCCTGTTCTGCTGCAGATTCCGGCGTTCGACCGGCACGGCAACTACGACGGCGAACACCGCTTCCTCGGCGCCTTCACGTCCTCGGGACTGCATCAGACGGTGCTCGACGTCCCGGTGCTGCGGGTGAAGGTGCATGACGTCCTCCAGCGGGCGGGCGTCGACGAGGATTCGTTCGCCGGGCAGTCGATGATCGAACTGCTGCAGAACTATCCGCTGGTGGAGATGTTCTCCTCCACCGAGGTCGAACTGTCCCGCCGGGTCAGTGAGATGCTCGACGCCGTCGCCACGCGCTCGTTGCGCCTGTTCGTGCGGACCAACCCCGACGGGCACACCGCCGTCGCGCTCATCTACCTCCCGCGCGACCGCTACAACACCGCCTCGCGACTGGCGCTGGAGAATGCGCTCGTGGAGGTACTCGGCGGAACCGATCTGGAGTACACGGCACGGGTCAGCGAGATGCCCCTGGCGTTGCTGCAGGTGATGGTCCGCATCGATTCCGACACCGCGCGCCGCCTCGGCTCCCTCGACACCGGGTCGCCGGCGCACGAGAAGATGCAGGCCACCCTGGCCGAGGCGATCCGTGGGTGGGACGAGCGGGTTCGAGAACTCGCGACGAGCACCGAGTTCGCCGATCTCGTCGGTGACGACCCGGATACCCTATTGCGTCAGCTCCCGGGGCTGGCCGACCTCTACAAGGAGCAGCGGGAGCCGCGGGCGGCGGTCGAGGACCTCAGCCGGATCCTGCGCCTGGGCCCCGGACAGATCGCGGTCACCCTGCGCTCCGATCGCGACGGCGACCACCTGGTGGACAGTCGCTGGGTGTTCACCCTGTACCTGTGCGGGAAGTCGGCGACGCTCACCGACGTGCTGCCGGTTCTGCACAGCCTTGGCCTCGAGGTCCTCGACGAGCATCCCTACGAGATCCGGCGAGCCGACGGAATCATCTGCTGGGCATACGAATTCGGGGTCTCACTGGCCGCCGGTATGTCGGTGGACGCTGATGCCGTCGACGATCTCGATGCCCGTTTCACCGATGCGTTCCGGCAGATCTGGCTCGCGGCCGCCGAGGTGGATGCCTTCAACGAACTCGTCATCCGCTGTGGTCTGGACTGGCGTAGTGCGGCCATGCTGCGGGCCTATGCGCGCTATCTGCGCCAATGCGGATTCTCCTACAGCACAACGCATGTCGCTCACACGCTGGGGGAGTATCGTGAGGTGACCCGCGGTCTGGTGGAGGTCTTCACGGCGTCCTTCGACCCGGCGTCGGCCGATGACACGGTTCGCGAGAACGCGCTGTCACGGCTGCGGTCCGCGGTGGGTGCGGTGCTCGGCCTCGACGCCGACCGCATCGTGTCGGCGCTGGCGGCGGTCGTCACGGCGACGTCGCGCACCAACTACTTCGTCACCGACCCCGACGGTGCCCGGCGACCCGTGATGTCGTTCAAACTGCGGCCCCGCGACATCCCGCAAACCCCCGAACCCCGGCCGCTGCACGAGATCTTCGTCTACTCACCGCGCGTGGAGGGTGTGCACCTGCGGTTCGGCGCGGTGGCGCGTGGCGGATTGCGCTGGTCGGATCGTCGCGAGGATTTCCGGACCGAGGTTCTCGGTCTGGTGAAGGCGCAGGCGGTGAAGAATGCGGTGATCGTCCCGGTGGGCGCCAAGGGCGGTTTCGTGGTGAAACGCCCGCCCGCGGGCACCGGCGATGCCGTCACCGATCGCGACGCGCAGCGCGAGGAGGGCATCGCCTGCTACCGGCAGTTCATCTCCGGAATGCTCGACATCACCGACAACATCGACCGCTCGAGTGGCGCGGTCATACCGGCGCAGTCGGTGGTGCGTCGCGACGGCGACGACACCTACCTCGTGGTGGCCGCCGACAAGGGCACCGCAGCGTTCTCCGACATCGCCAATGACGTTGCGGCACAGTATGGTTTCTGGCTCGGCGATGCTTTTGCGTCGGGCGGTTCGGCCGGATATGACCACAAGGCGATGGGTATCACCGCGCGCGGTGCGTGGGAATCGGTGAAACGGCACTTCCGTGAACTCGGGGTGGACACGCAGACGCAGGACTTCACCGTCGTCGGGATCGGCGACATGAGCGGTGACGTCTTCGGCAACGGGATGTTGCTCTCCGAACACATCAGGTTGGTCGCCGCCTTCGACCACCGGCACATCTTCGTCGATCCGCAACCCGACGCCCCCGGCTCGTTCCGCGAACGATCGAGGTTGTTCGGCCTCCCGCGGTCGTCCTGGGCGGACTACGATTCGTCGCTGATCAGCGCCGGCGGCGGGGTGTGGTCGCGCGACCGCAAATCGATCCCGATCACCCCGCAGATGACCGCTGCCCTCGGACTCGACGACGGCGTCGAGGAACTCTCGCCGCCCGACCTCATCCACGCGATCCTGCAGGCGCCGGTGGACCTGCTGTGGAACGGTGGCATCGGCACCTACGTGAAGGCGAGTACCGAGTCCGACGCCGACGTGGGGGACAAGTCCAACGACGCGATCCGGGTCAACGGAGATCAGGTGCGCGCCAAGGTCATCGGGGAGGGTGGCAACCTCGGCGTCACCGAGCGCGGCCGCATCGAGTTCGACCTCGCCGGTGGTCGCATCAACACCGACGCCCTGGACAATTCGGCGGGGGTGGACTGCTCCGACCACGAGGTCAACATCAAGATCCTGCTCGATTCGGTGGTCTCCACCGGTGAGCTGCCTGCCGACGAGCGCGATCAGCTGCTCGAGTCGATGACCGACGAGGTCGCCGATCTCGTTCTCGCCGACAACATCTCGCAGAACGCCGAACTCGGATTCAGCCGCACCTATGAGATCGACCGGTCCGAGGTGCACGCGCGGATGCTGCACCAGATGGCACGCGAACGTGGGGTCGACCTGCGTCTGGAGGCGTTGCCCGATGCCGCCGAATTGCGCAAAAGGCTACGCGGCGAAGGACATCGGGGACTGACCTCACCGGAGTTGGCGACCCTGATGGCCCACGTGAAGCTACTCGCCAAGGCCGATCTGCTGGCCAGTGACCTACCGGACAACGACGTCTTCGACGCACGGGTGGGCCGGTACTTCCCGCGTCGGCTCGCCGACGAGTACAGCTCGGCGATCCGCGCGCATCGACTGCGGCGGGAGATCGTGACCACGACACTCGTGAACGATGTGGTCGACCAGGCCGGGATCACCCACCTGTTCCGCCTCGGCGAGGGGACGGGTGCCGGCACGGAGGAGAGTGTCCGTGCCTACGTGGTCGCCAACAAGGTGTTCGGTCTGTCGGACCTGTTCGGCCGGATCGGCCGCAGCGCGGCGCCGGCGGCAACCGTCGACGAGATGATGCTCTACGCTCGTCGGCTCCTGTTCCGTGCCTCCCGCTGGATGCTCGCCTTCCGGCCCCAGCCGCTTGCCATCGCCGCCGAGATCACCCGTTACACCGAGCGCGTGACCCAACTCTCGACGGTGATGGGCGGCTGGTTCGGGGCCAGTTCGGCGCGCGACGTCGACGAGCGTGCGGCCTCCTACCGTGAGCGTGGCGTCCCCGACGACGTCGCCGGCGAGGTGGCCATGAGCCTGCATCGGTTCTGCCTGCTGGACATCATCGACTCCGCCGAGATCGCCGACCGCGACCCCGCAGAGGTCGGTGAACTCTACTTCGCGGTGATGGAGCACTTCGGACTCGAGCAACTGCTGACCGCGGTGTCGGACCTCGATCGGGGTGACCGCTGGCACGCCCTGGCCAGACTGGCCTTGCGCGACGACATGCACGGGGCGCTGCGGGCGATCACGTTGAAGATCCTGGAGGTCAGTGAGCCCGACGAATCCTCGGCGGAGAAGATCGACGAATGGGAGTCGTCACAGTCCTCGCGGCTGGGGCGTGTGCGGACCGTGTTGGCCGAGATCACCGACTCGGGTACGCAGGACCTCGCGACCCTGTCGGTCGCGGCGCGTCAGCTCCGCAGCATGATCCGGTGATCGGTGTGATGGGTGTGATCGGAAAGGGGAGAAGTGCTCGTCGAGGATGAGGGTGTCGCCACCGAGCGCGGCTATGTGGTCGCCGTGCCGGTGCGATGCTCGGACATGGATGTGTTCGCGCACGTCAATCATGCCCGGATGGTGACCTTGATCGAAGAGGCGCGGATACCGTGGCTGTTCTACGACGAGCGTCCGACGGCCCAACTCCGCCATGGCTGCGTGGTCACCGACCTGCACATGAAGTATCAGCAGCAGATCCGTCACGATGAGGGGCCACTGGAGGTGACGATGTTCGTGACGCAGTTGCGCGCAGTCGATTTCACGGTTGGCTACGAGATTCGGCCGCGGGGGCGCACCGGTGGTGCGACCTCCACGCACAGCAAACCGGCCGTCGTGGCCAGCACCCAGCTGGTGTCCTTCGACGTCGATGCCCAGCGCCTGCGGCGGCTCACCCCGGCCGAGAAGGACTACCTGTCGCGGTTCGTTCGTACCGACGACGCGGCCGGTGCGATACGCGGAGCGTCCGCGCGGTGAGTCTCGACGAGCGATTCATCTCGGTCAGCGGCGGCGACCGCAGCGACACCATCGCGTTTCTCGCGCATGCGATCCGGCTCGACGACGCCGCCGTCGTCCGGGTCACGGCTCGTCCGGACGGCCTGATCGCGCTGTGGACACACACCGGATTCGACGTTCTCGCAACACGTTCGGTGGTGGGCACGATGGCACCGGCCGACCTCGTCTGTGATGCCACGACGCTGCACGCGGTGCTCGGTTCCCCGGCGTCCGGCCCCGCGGACCCGGGGTTCGCGATGGACAGCGCCTGGCGGGGCGCGCTACCGCCGGGCACCGGCTTCACTCACGTCGATGACGTACCCGCGCGCAGTGTCGTCGAACTCTCCCGGGACGGAGCGCGTCTGGCCCGTTCTGAGGGCAGCGCGCACGGGCCGGCCACCGGACTGCTCGATCAGGACGTGCTGACGGTGTCCGCCGACGACGATTCGGTACGCGCGAACATCACGATGCGTTCGGTCTTCGCACTCACCGGCATGGGCTTCATCCGCGACGCCGGGGGCCGGGCGGTCACCGAGACCTCGGACACCGAGAAGATCGATCCGGCCGAGCCGGTGCGAATCCGGTTGTCGGCCAGCTGGATTAGGATCGACGCCCGGTACGGCTCGGTCTATCAGCGCCGCCACCGCGACCTCTCGGTGACCGTGCTCTGAGCGACCCCGCTTCTCGTGGATTCAGATCAGCCACGCCGCCGAGTTCGGTGGTAGCTGTCCCTCGACGAGCGGAATGCTCGTGAGCAGCAGTTCGCCCGGCGGCAGCGGGACCGGTGCATCGCTCGCGTTGAGTGCGCAGATGAGATGCCCCTGCGACCGGCGGAACGCCAGACACCCCGGCGGTGCGTCATACCATTCGACCGTGTCACCGGTGAATTCTTCTCGCTCATAACGCATTTCGATGGCCTGGCGGTAGAGCGACAGTGTCGAGTGCACATCTTCGAGCTGAGCCTCGACGGTCAACGGCGCCCACGAGTCGGGGATCGGAAGCCAGGTCGTGTCGGCAGTGGAGAAGCCGAACGGCGGTGCGGTGCCCTCCCACGGCAGTGGAACGCGGCATCCGTCGCGGCCGCGTTCGGTGTGACCTGAGCGCTCCCACACAGGATCGGTCAGCGCGTCGTCGGGCAGATCCACGTTGGGCAGGCCGAGTTCGGCGCCGTTGTAGATGAAAACACTGCCCGGCAGGGCCATCTCGACGAGCAGCATGGCGCGTGCACGATGGACACCGAGCGTGAGATCGTCACCGCCGTAACGGGTGACCTCACGTTCCACATCGTGGTTGGACAACGTCCAGGTGGGTGTGCCGCCGACCGACAGCACCGATTCGAGTGAGTTCTCGATTGCCGCACGGATGGCGGCCGGGTCGAAATCGGCTTTGGCGAGCCGGAAGTTGAAGCCCAGGTGCAGTTCATCCGGACGGAGGTACTCGGCGAAGCGTTCGTTGTCATCGACCCAGATCTCGCCGACGTTGGCGGCGCCCGGATACTCGTCGATGACCTTGCGGATCCGTCGGTGGATCTCGTGCACCGCATAGTTGTTGAACCGCGGATCGTCGTCGTCGTTCTGCAGCAGCGTCGTGTTCGTCAGATCCATGTCGGGCAGGTCGGCGGGTTTGGCCATTCCATGCGCGACGTCGATCCGGAATCCGTCCACGCCACGGTCCAGCCAGAACCGCAGGGTGGTCTCGAGGTCGGCGAAGACCTCGGGATTCTCCCAATTCAGATCCGGCTGCTCGGCGGCGAAGATGTGCAGGTACCACTGGCCGGGAGACCCGTCGGCCTCGGTGACCCTGGTCCAGGCCGGGCCGCCGAAGACGCTGTGCCAGTTGTTGGGTGGGTCGTCACCGTTGTCGCCGAGACCGTCCCGGAAGATATAGCGGGCCCGCTCGGGACCGTCGGGTTCGCCGGCGAGGGCCGCCACGAACCACGGATGCTGATCGCTGGTGTGATTGGGCACCAGGTCCATGGTGACGCGGATGTCGCGGTCATGGGCCTCGGCGATCAGCGCGTCGAAGGTCTCGACGTCGCCGAAGAGCGGGTCGATGTCGCGGGGATCGGCGACGTCGTATCCGTGATCGGCCATCGGGGACCGCATGATGGGACTGAGCCAGAGGGCGTCCACACCGAGCAGTTCGAGGTAACCGAGTTTGTCGATGATCCCGGCGAGATCGCCGACACCGTCGCCGTCGAGATCAGAGAACGAGCGCGGATAGATCTGATAGAAGACCGCCGACCGCCACCAGTGCGTGTTGTCGGGGTCGAGCTGACCGGCCCCGGGCGGGGGTGGCGGAGCCGCGGTGGCGGGTGTGTCGTCGGCGAACTCGGGATGACCGGTCTCGTCGGTGGGTGCTTCGGCCTCTGGTTCGGCCACCCCCTCGATCCCGGGCTCGTCGGTTCGCACCTCGGCTCCGGGTTCGGCCACTGGCTCGTCCTGGGCCACCGACACCGTCTCGTCGGGCGTGGATTCCTCGGCGGAGTCGTCGGGGAGGTGTTCGGGATCGGCGTCGATGTCACCGGAGGCCCCCGTCGTTGCCCCCGTGGTGTCGGCGGTCCCCGAACCGCTCACCTGTGCTTCTGCCGGTTCGTCAGCATTCGCTTCGGCATCGGTGTGCGCTCCGCCGGGCAGGTCGGTGTCACCATGCTCGGCGGGGACATCATCAGGTGTCTCATCGCTCACTCTGGTCATTCTGCCTTACCTGGGTTTTCGGTGAGAAATCCAGGTCAGTCGGCGCGTCGCAGGCCGGATCGGCGTGTCGCGGGGCGCCGGCGCTCAGAACGGCGAGTTCATCAGCGATTGGGCGGCCATCTCCATGTAGTCGGTGAGCGCTCGCCGATGCTCCGCGTCCAGGGTGTCGTCGTCGATCGAGGCGATCGCCGTGTGCATACAGCGCAGCCAGGCGTCCCGCTCGATCGGACCGACCCGGAAGGGGTGGTGTCGCATGCGCAGGCGCGGATGGCCGCGCTCCTCGGAGTAGGTGCGCGGACCACCCCAGTACTGCTCGAGGAACATCCGGAGCCGACGCTCGGCGGGCCCCAGGTCCTCCTCCGGGTACAGCGGACGGAGCACCTCGTCGGCGGCGACCTGCTGATAGAACACCTCGGTGATCCGACGGAAGGTCTCGGCACCGCCGACCTCGTCATAGAAGGTGCCCTGCCGGTCGGTTCCGGGTGACCCGTTCCCGGCGGGGACGTTACCGACGGGCTGTGCACCGCCGGGGACCTCTGGACTCATGTATTCCCACCTTTCGTCCCACCATTGTCCCCACCGGTGGTGTCCGCGGCCAACGCCGCTGCCGAGGTACCCGACTGACCTGCGGGGACAGCCGAATTTCTCGTGCACGCCGCCGCATTCCGTGGTGAACTGTGACCACGTCCGGTGACGGCGGGAGGCGCAATGGCACGCAACGCACATCAGAGAAGTCATCGTGTCCGGGTACTGCGGCCGGCCGGTGACCACGACGCGCCGCCGCCCAGCGTCGAGCGGCCGGGTGCGATGTGGGGGCGGCGCCGGGTGCTGTTGCTCAACGCCACCTACGAGCCGTTGACGGCGATCTCCATCCGACGCGCCGTCGTCCTGATCCTGCGTGAACGCGCCGACATCATCCACGCCGATGACGGCGGCCTCGCCGTCCATTCGGCACAGACCACCGTCCCGGTGCCGTCGGTGATCCGGCTGCGCACCTACGTGCGTGTCCCGTACCGGGCGGTGGTGCCGATGACGCGCACCGCGCTGATGCGGCGCGACCGGTTCCGCTGTGCCTACTGCGGAGGACGGGCCACGACGATCGATCACGTAGTGCCGCGCAGCCGCGGCGGCCAGCACGGCTGGGACAACTGCGTGGCCTGCTGTGCGGGGTGTAACCACCGCAAGGCGGACCGGCTGCTCGGTGAGCTCGGCTGGACGTTGCGAACCGTCCCGATCGTCCCCAAGGGCGGGCACTGGCGGTTGCTGGCCTCCGTCAAGGAGATCGATCCGGCCTGGGAGCGATACCTCGACGCCGGGGCGGCGTGAGCCACATGTGAGCCGCCGGGAGGATCTACGACGCACTGTAGGGGTCCGCTGCGCCGGAGCCGTACAGGTGGGCTAGATTGTTTTCACGACCTGCGTCGGAGACCTGGTCTCAGCGTGATCCGGTGCAGATGCAACCGATCGAAAGGGTGGCATGGACATCGACAGCCTGATCGTCCCCATCGGAGTGCCCGTCACGGCTCTGACGGTTCTGTTCGTCGTGCTCTGCGTCGTGTCGATGGCGTATTCCTTCGGCGTCAAGTACCCGAAGGTGAAGCGTTACGACCTCGACCAGACGTGGGAGCACGCACCGCTGCTGTTCAGCGCCACGGAGATCGAACCGATGGCGCTGCCGCGGCACGCGGAAGCCGGCGATGTGGATGGAGGTTCGGCAAGTGGCAAGTGGTGAGCTGACACAGCACGGGTCGCACGCTGAACTGACGGCGACGTCGCCGGGTGCGCTTCCCCTGGGCACGGTGATCACGAACAGCGGACGCGTGTCGGCCGCCCGGTATCCGGGGCAGACGCCGAGTACCCCGCCGTTCAGTCGTGACGAACTCATCGCCCTCGATGACACGCTCAAAGCGGCCAGCGAGAAGGCCCTCGTGCGATTCTCGGTCTATCTCGGCGATCTGGGTGCCGAGCCGGTCGTGGCCGCACGCGAGGTGCTCGCGAAGGCACCCGAACCGGCGCACGGCGCGCTGCTCGCGGTCTCGCCGAATTCCCGTGACGTCGTGGTGGTCTCGGGTGCGGCGGTCGCCGACCGTCTCAACGACCGGGTGGCCGCACTCGGCGTCACCGCCGCGGTAACCGGGTTCCGGCAGGGACAGCTGATCGACGGAATCATCGCCGCCCTGCGGGTGATGGCGACGGCTGCCGCGTCGAACTGACCAGACACACCGAACCGAACGCGAACGCCCCCACCGATTTCGGTGGGGGCGTTCGCGTTACCGGGTCACGACCCTCAGGTCAGTGGGTGACGAGCTGCTTGGACCGGTCGTCGGCCGCGGCGGGTAGATGATCGAGGTCGTCGTCGACCATGTCCGACTCGTTGAACGGATTCCGGCCGGACAGCACGTCCTCGACTCGCTCCTTGTCCACCGTGCGGGTCCACGACCCGACCAGCATGGTGGCCACCGCGTTGCCGGAGAAGTTGGTGAGTGCGCGGGCCTCGGACATGAAACGGTCGATGCCGACGATGATCGCCACACCCCCGAGCATTTCCGGTCGGTGCGCCTGCAGTCCGCCGGCCAGAGTGGCCAGACCGGCGCCGGTGACACCCGCAGCACCCTTGGACGCGATGATCATGAACGCCAGCAGGCCGATCTGCTCACCGATGGACAGGGGGTCGCCCATCGCGTCGGCAATGAAGATCGAGGCCATCGTCAGGTAGATGGCGGTGCCATCGAGATTGAACGAGTACCCGGTCGGAACCACCACACCAACGGTGGTCTTCTCCACGCCCAGGTGCTCCATCTTCGCGATCAGGCGCGGCAGCGCCGACTCCGACGACGAGGTCGCGACGATCAGCAGGTACTCGCGGGCGAGGTAGCGCACCAGGCGGAAGATCGAGACGCCGGCCATGGTGCGCAGCAGCACGCCGAGGATGCCGAACACAAAGATCACGCACGTGATGTAGAAGGCGAGCATCAGGACGGCGAGCTGCTTGACCGCCTCCCACCCGGTCTGGCCGACGACATTGGCGATGGCGCCGAAAGCGCCGATCGGGGCCAGCCACAGGATCATGGTGAGGACCTTGAAGACGAGCTTCTGGAAGTAGGCGACCGCGGTCAGGATCGGCTCGCCGGTGCGGCCCATGCCCTGGATCGCGAAACCGACCAGCAGCGCCACGAACAGGGCCTGCAGCACACTGCCCGCGGTGAGCGCGGAGACCAGCGTCTCCGGGATGATGCCCTGGATGAAGTCCAGTGTGCCGCCGGCCTCGTGCGCCTTCTCGGCGTACTCGGCGCCCTTGTCGGCGTTCGCCGTGATGTTGAGGCCCTCGCCCGGCTTGATCAGGTTGCCCACGACCAGGCCGATCGCGAGGGCGACCGTCGACATCACCAGGAAATAGACGAACGCCAATCCGCCCACCTTGCCGACCGTGGCGGCCTTGCGGACCGATCCGATGCCCAGCACGATCGTGCAGAAGATGACGGGTGCGATCATCATCTTGATCAGCGCCACGAACATGTCACCGAGGAACGCGAGGTCCTGACCGAAGTCCGGCCAGAAGATGCCCACCGCGACACCGGCGATCACCGCGACGATGACCGCGATGTAGAGCCAGTGTGTGCGGTCGCGTTTCTCCACCCGGTTCTCCAGTGGGGGTTCGCTCGACCGGTCGGTTTCTCGAGATCTGAAACTCATCGGACTCCTGCCTTTCATCGACACGCGTACACCGAGCGGAAACTCGGATGTGGTTCGCTGGCAATACTGATCTGCGTCGTGACTCAGGTCACCCTTCTGTTCATTTCGTTCACACTGACACAATCGCGACCCGCGTCGGACCCAGACGACTCAGACCGGTGCGGCATCCCGCCTGGGTCCGAGTGGTCCACCCCGTACACCAGACCGAAAGACACGAGAATGAGACTCCTACCGCGAACGCTGGCGGGGCAGGCGGTGGCGCTGCAGGTCGTTGTCGTCGGGCTGATCGTCGTCGGCGGGAGTGTGCTCGCCGTCGTGGACAGCCGCGCCGACGAGCGACGCGCGGCCGGTCAGCAGGTCACCGCGGTCGCCGTGAGCCTGGCCGACTCGCCGGCGGTCGCCCAGGCGCTCGTCTCACCCGACCCGACGGCGACCCTGCATCCCATCACCGAAGAGGTGCGTGCCGCCACCGACATCGCCTTCATCACGATCATGGCGCCGGACGGAACCCGGTTCACCCACACCACGCCCGCCTTGATCGGGCAGACCTATATCGGCTCCCGGTCACAGGCGTTGCGCGGCGAGGTGTACACCGAGACCACTGCCGGCAGTCTGGGGCCGTCGATCAGGACGATCGCACCGGTCCGCGCGTCCGACGGACGGATCGTCGGGTTGGTCGCCGCCGGAATCACTCTCAACACGCTGACACGCGCCTGGCTGGGGCAGCTCCCGTTGATCGCGTGCATCGCGGCGGCAAGTCTGGCCGTCGCGCTCGGGGGCCTGTTGCTGATCCGGCGCCGACTGCGGATGCAGACCGGCGGTCTGGCGCCGGACCAACTGCGCCTGATGTACGAGCACCACGACGCCGTGCTGCACTCCGTCCGGGAAGGCCTCATCGTGGTGGAGGATTCCCGGCCGGTCCTCGTCAATGACGAGGCGCGGCGCCTCCTCGGCGTCCGATCGGGAACCCCTGACGACCCGGACCCGACCGCCGTTCCCGCCGGCGCCGGGGACCTCGACGTCCCCGGCTTCGTGGTCGACTCGGTGACTCCCTTGGACGATGTGCTCACACCGCACCGTGGACGGGTGCTGATGGTGAGCCGTTCGCCGGTACCCGGCCGCGACGACGGGGCGGTGGTAACCATCCGGGACCGCAGCGAGGTCCTCGATGCACTCGGCGAACTCGACGCGATGACCCGGTTCGCCGAGTCGCTGCGTTCCCGCGCCCACGAGTCCGCCAACCGTCTGCACACCATTGTGGCGCTCATCGAGATGGGGCGGGCCGACGAGGCGGCGCAGCTCGCGACCACGGAACTCCAACTCTCCCAACATCTCATCGACCGGATGAGTGAGACGGTGGCCGAACCCGCCCTCGCCGCACTCCTGCTGGGCAAGACGGCGCAGGCCTCCGAACGGGGCATCGCGTTGACGCTCACCGAGGACTCCCAGGTCGGTGACGATGCCACCCGGTTGCTGCCGGTCAGTGACATGATCACCGTGGTCGGCAACCTGATCGACAACGCGCTCGACGCCACCGATCCCGACGATCCGTGGGTCGAGGTGACGATCGTCGGCGACGCGACGCATCTCGAGGCCACCGTCGCCGACAGCGGAGCAGGGATGAATCCGGAGGTGTTCGAGATGGCGCAGGGGCGCGGCTATTCCACCAAGAGCGGTGGCGACGAGGCCGGCCGAGGGCTCGGTCTGGCGCTCGTCGCCCAGGTGGTCGCGCGCCACCACGGCACGTTGCACGCCGAGAACACCTACGGTTCGGTCGTGACGGTCCGTCTCGGCGACTGTCCGCCCACGCAGTCGGAGGCACCGCGATGAGCACACAGCCCGAGCTGCGGGTGCTGATCGTCGAGGACGAACCCCTCATCGCCCAAGCACACCGCGAGTTCCTGCGCCGCATAGGCGGTTTCGAGGTCATCGCGGCGGTACGGACCGGGCAGGAGGCGTTGCGGGTGGCCGGCTCGGCGGCGGCCTCGGCAACACCCGTCGATCTGGTGCTGCTGGACCTCGGGCTACCCGACGCCCGCGGGGTCGACGTGGCCTCGGCGCTGTCCGGACTGCGGCCCGACCCCGACATCATCGCGATCACCGCCCAACGCGAACTCGCGACGGTGCGGACCGCCATGTCGCACGGGGTCCTGCTCTACCTGCTCAAACCGTTCACCTTTGCCGCCTTCGAGGAGAAGATCGGTCAGTACCGCCGCTACCGGCAGGCACTATCGGGTGCCGGCGACGCGGTGAGTCAGCGGGACGTCGACCGGGCCGTCTCCGAACTGCGGACCACCAGCACCCGTCGCACCGTCAAGAAGGGCGCTGTCCCCGAGACCGAGGATGCCGTCGGGCGGGCCGTTCGCGACAGCACCGGCGGTCTGACCGCCTCCGATGTGGCCGGCCTGCTGGGTAGTTCCCGCGTGACCGCCTGGCGCTACCTGGAACGTCTCGCCGACGATGGCGTCCTGGACCGGGTGACCGAGTACGGCAACACCGGTCGTCCACAGGTGCGTTACGTCTGGCACTCCAATCGGTGATCGGCCGGTCAGTCACCGCCCTTGTCGAAACGACGGGCGCGCAGGGAGCGTGCGACCGCGTCGCGGCCCTCCGAGATCAGCCGCTTGAGCGCCGGGGGATGATCGGCGGCGAGGAAGTCGTCGGCCAGCGACAGCGCCTCCTCGGTCATCGCCCAACTCGGGTAGAGGCCGACGACCACGGTCTGGGCGACCTCACTGGAACGCCGCGACCAGACCTCGGGAACTGCCTGGAAGTACTTCGCCACGTAGGGCTCGAGGAGTTCGTCCTGCCCCGGCCGGGAGAATCCCTCGATCATGGTGCGGGTGAAGATGTTCGACAGCGAGTCGTCGTCGATCGCCTTCGACCAGACATCGGCCTTGGCGTGCGCCAGCGGCCGTGACGCCCGGGCGGCGGCCGCCTGCCGCGTGCCGGCCGCGGTGTTGTCCCGCTGCGCTTCCGCGTCGATGATCGGCGTCGAATCCGGGTCGGTGTCGATCGCACCCGCAGTAGCCAACGCGCGCACCAGCTTCCACCGGAGGTCGGTGTCCACCGACAGCCCGGCGAGCCCGTGATCGGCGGGGTCGTCACCGTCGAGAAGTCCACGCACGGTGTCGATCTGGTCGTCGTTGCACCGATCGCCGAGCAGCGTGTTGACAAAGGCCAGCTGATAGTCGGAGCCGGCCTCGGCCGCCCGCGCGAGTTCCAGTAGACGGGCGGTGAATCCCGACCGGCCTTCGGCGGCCACCCACGCGGGGTCGGCGTAGGCCTCGATCGCCGTAATCGCCTGCAGCAGGACCCGCTGCACCACCCCGATCTCGGTCTCCGCGGCGATTCCGCGGGCGACGAGTTCGACGAAGTCACGTGCGCGCATCTCGGCCTGCCGGGTCATCTCCCAGGTCGCCGACCAGACCAGCGTTCGTGGCATCGAGTCGGTGATGTCACCGATGCGCGTGGTTGCGGCCGAGAGGGATTCGGGATCCAGCCGCACCGAGGCGTAGGTCAGGTCGCCGTCGTTGAGCAGGACAAGCGCCCCGCGACTCACGCCGACGAGGTCCGCGACGTCGGTGCGTTCGCCGATGACATCGAGCTCCACATTGTGCACGCGCTCGAGCTTGCCCGAACCGTTGTCGTCGTAGATGCCGACGCCCATCCGGTGTGTACGGGTCTCGCCCGCACCTGGTTTGGCGCCGTCCTGCACGATGGTGAACCGGGTGAAGTTGCCGGCGTCGTCGACCTCGAAGTCGGGACGCATGACGTTGATGCCGGTGGTCTTGAGCCACTGATTGCCCCAGTCCGACAGGTCACGTCCGGAAGATTTCTCCAGTGCCGCAAGCAGATCGGCGAAGGTCGCGTTGCCGAACTCGTGCGCGGCGAAGTAGGCGCGCAACCCCGCCAGGAAGTCCTCGAGACCAACGTAGGCGACGAGCTGCTTGAGTACCGACGCGCCCTTGGCGTAGGTGATGCCGTCGAAGTTGACCTCCACCGCGGCGATGTCGGGGATGTCGGCGGCCACCGGGTGGGTCGAGGGGAGCTGATCCTGGCGGTAGGCCCACGACTTCTCCACGTTGGCGAAAGTGGTCCAGGCGCTGGTGTATTCGGTGGCCTCGGCCTGGCACAACACCGAGGCGAAGGTGGCGAAGGACTCGTTGAGCCACAGGTCGTCCCACCACGTCATGGTGACGAGATCGCCGAACCACATGTGCGCCATCTCGTGCAGAACCGTCTCGGCGCGCCGCTCGTAGAGGTACTTGGTGACCCGGGACCGGAAGACGTAGTCCTCGAGGAAGGTCACCGCGCCTGCATTCTCCATCGCACCGGCATTGAACTCCGGCACGAAGAGCTGATCGTACTTGCCGAAAGCGTACGGGCGCCCGAAATTGCGGTGATAGAAGCCGAAACCCTGCTTGGTCTCGGTGAACAGCCGCTCGGCATCCATGAACTCGGCAAGCGATGCGCGGCAATAGATTCCCAGGGGGATGTCACCATGTTCGTCGGAGTAGGTGTCGGTCCACTCGGCGTAGGGGCCGGCGATGAGTGCGACCAGGTAGGTGCTCATCGGCGCGGTCTCGGCGAAGCGGTGCACCCCGTTGTCGACCGATTCGGTTGCCGCGTTGGAGATCACCTTCCAGTCGGCGGGTGCGGTGACCGTCAGGGTGTAGGTCGCCTTGAGGTCGGGCTGATCGAAGCAGGCGAACATACGCTTCGCGTCGGCCGTTTCGAATTGGGAGTAGAGGTAGACCGACCCGTCACTCTGATCAGCAAAACGATGCAGCCCCTCACCGGTGTTGGAGTAGGCGCAGTCGGCGACGACGGTCAGCGTGTTCTCGGCGGCCAGCCCCGGCAGGCGGATGCCGACCGACTCGTCGAAGTCCGAGACGTCGAGCTCGGTGCCGTTGAGGGTGGCCGAGATCAGACGCGGGGCGACGAGGTCGATGAAGGTCTGCGCCCCCTCGGAGGCACCGAAGGTCACTGTGGTCTCCGACCGGAAGGTGTCGGTGCCCGGTGCGCCGTTGCGATCGGTGAGGTCGAGGACGATGGCGTAGTTCGACACGGAGATGGTGGCCGCGCGTTCGCGTGCCTGGTCGCGGGTGAGGTTCGGTGCAGTCACGCGTCCCACAGTAGTGGTGCGGAATCGACAGGGCGCGTTCTCGGTTGTATGACGGAGACCGGAGGCCGCCGACCCGATGCGGTCCCGGGAAACCGAGAGGATGTGCTCGATGAGCGATCGCGTGGATTTCTGGTTCGACCCACTGTGCCCCTGGTGCTGGATCACCTCGCGCTGGATCCTCGAGGCCGAGCAGGTCCGCGACATCGACGTCAACTTCCACATCATGAGCCTCGCCGTGCTCAACGAGGGCAAGGACATCCCCGAGGAGTACCGGGAGGGACTCAAGCACGCGTGGCGTCCGGTGCGCGTCCTCGCTGCGGCCGCCGCCGCCAACGGCGACGAGATCCTCGCCCCGCTGTACACCGCGATGGGCACCCGGATCCACAACGAGGGCAACAAGGATTTCGACGACGTGATCGCCGGTTCGCTCGCCGAACTCGGGCTCGACGCCGGCCTCGCGGCCGCTGCCGATGGGGATGAGTTCGACGACGCGATCCGCACGAGCCATCACGCCGGGATGGACAAGGTGGGCGACGACGTGGGAACACCCACCATCCACGTCAACGGCGTCGCCTTCTTCGGTCCGGTGCTGTCCCGGATTCCGCGCGGCGAGACCGCCGGGACCGTCTGGGACGGCGCCGTGGCCCTTTCGTCGTATCCGCACTTCTACGAACTCAAGCGCACCCGCACCGAGGATCCGGCCTTCGACTGAACGGTCAGAATCTCGGCGGCATCTCGAGGCCGTTGGGCAGCGAACCCGGTGCGGTCGTCACCGGATGCGGGGGAGCGGGGACGGCCACCACGTTTCCGCTTCCCACGCCGCGGACGATCTGCTTGGGCCGGAACCACATTCGCCCGGCGCGGGTACGGTCGCGGAGCGCTGCGGCCCGCCAGGTCAACACCGGGTGCGTGGCCATCGCATTGACGACGAAGGTGAAGAATCCGCGTTCATGGGTGGCGCGGTCGGCGAACTGGTCGAAGTCGACCGCCGACAGCATGTACTTGCCCGACGCGAGCACCCCGATCGCCCCCGGGGCGCCGGAGGGCTGGGTGTAATAGCCGTGGTTGTCGGCCGTGTACTCCTGCGCCCGTGAGAGGGCCGACCCGAGAACGGGGATGTTCATCCCCAGGATGGTCGACAGCTGACGCCAGTACGACGTGTGCCCGGCAGCGATATGCCCCACCTCGTGACCGATGATGAATCGCAGGGCTTCCGGGTCACGCGCCGCGCCACCGATCTCGAACAGATCGGAGTAGACCACCACGAATCGCCGGAACCCGTGGCCGGACGCGAACGCGTTGATCGCCCCGTTGCCGAGCACCACGTAGGCATCCGGGACGTATTCGAGTCCGTAGCGTGCGGCTGCCTCCACCACCATCCGATACCCCTCGGTGAACTGGGTCGGCGTCATCTGCACACCGTTCACGCGCGGGGTCGCATAGGTGATGCCACGCAGCAGGAACAGGATCAGTGGGAACGCCAGCACACCAAGGAACACCTGGTTGATCGTGCCGAGCGTGACGAGCAGCACGATGACGGCGTAGATGCCCAGTGTCGCCAGAATCACGATGACGAGCATCGGGATCTCCCAGGGATGCCGGTGCGGACGACCCGCATACCGGGCGGGAACCAGCCACTGCCGGTTCGGATTCGCCGGCGGCGGCGGACCGGCATCGGCGACCCCGGGGACATTGGGGATGGGCGACGGGGCCGACGGAGACGTCGATGCCGTGGCCTGGACAGCGGCATTCTGGGCAGCCGGGTTCTGGGGGAACGGAGACTGGGGGAACGAAGACTGGGGGATCGGAGACTGGGCGTCCACGAGACCAATCTATAGTGACGCCATGCGTGTTTACCTGGGTGCCGACCATGCCGGTTTCGAACGGAAGAACCAGATCGCCGAACATCTCGAGGCCGCTGGACACGAGGTCGTCGACTGCGGAGCCCACGAGTATGACGCCGACGACGACTACCCGGCGTTCTGCATCGACGCCGCCCGGCGGACGGTCGCCGACCCGGGCAGCCTGGGCATCGTCCTCGGCGGCAGCGGCAACGGAGAACAGATCGCGGCCAACAAGGTGCACGGTGCGCGATGCGCACTGGCATGGAGTGTGGAGACCGCCCAGCTGGCGCGCCAGCACAACAACGCGCAGCTGATCGGCATCGGCGGCCGCATGCACAGCCGCGAGGAGGCGCTGGCCATCGTCGACGCCTTCATCGCCACCCCGTGGTCGGAGGAACCGCGCCACCAGCGGCGTATCGACATCCTCGCCGAGTACGAGCGCACCGGTCAGGCGCCACCCGTTCCGGGCGCCTGACATGCCCGCCAATCACGGTAGGAACCGCTGAGTGCCCGAAGGGCACACGCTGCACCGCCTCGCCCGGCGTCACACCCGGCTTCTGGGTGGGCGACGCGTCACCGTCAACAGCCCGCAGGGCCGCTTCGCCGACGGAGCCGCAGCGGTCGACGGGATGACCTTCGGCAGAGCCGACGCGTGGGGCAAACACCTGGTGCATCGCTACCGTGACGGCCGGCGGGAACAACTGATCCACATTCATCTGGGTCTCTACGGCGCGTTCACCGAGGCGCCGGTGCCGATGGACGATCCGGTGGGACAGGTCAGGTTACGGATCGAATCCGACGAGATCGGCATCGACCTGCGCGGACCGACCGCCTGCGAACTGTACGGCCCGGCCGACCTCGAGGCCCTCGTCGCACGACTGGGACCCGACCCGCTCCGGCGCGACGCGAAGCCGGTAGATGCCTGGACGGCGATCCGTTCCTCACGCCGTCCGATCGGGGCGTTGTTGATGGACCAGAAGGTCGTCGCCGGTGTCGGCAACGTCTATCGCGCCGAGGTGCTCTTCCGGGCCGGGATCGACCCGATGCGCCCGGGCACCATCATCACCCGTGCCGAGTTCGACGGCCTCTGGGCCGATCTGGTGGACCTGATGCGCATCGGCGTCCGTCGCGGGCGCATTCACGTGATGCGGCCCGACGACGACCACGGCGCACCGTCGTATGCGCCGGATCGTCCGCGCACCTACGTTTATCGTCGAGCGGGTGAGGCGTGCCGGATCTGCGGGACGCCTGTGCTGATCGCCGAACTCGAAGCACGCAAACTGTATTGGTGCCCGGTCTGTCAGACCTGATCGAAGCCGGATGGCCGAAGTGACTGGCGCTCAGACGTTTCCGACGCTCCGGGAAGTGCGAGCCTCAGGAGGCTTCGGCGCGCTGCGCCATCACGAGCAGCTCGTCACGCTGGGTCCGGCTCGGGACGCGCGCGATGTCCGCGTAGAGGCGACGCTGATCGTTGCGAAGGATATCGGTGGAGAGAAGACGGGCACGAACTCGTGCGAGTGACATGATGGGTAACGCTCCTGAGTGTTTTTGTTTACCACTCAATTGTTCGCGTCGCCGTCGAGTTAATCAACCGGATTCGGGGTGATCTCCCTTACCACAGTCGGCTTCCTCAGGGAACCCTCAGCGGCTGTGAGGTGCTCTCTCACCATCGCTGATCATGATGGTGGCATGGCACTCGAAACGGTGTGCGCCGACTCCGGACCCGACTCGTGGTCGCAGTCCGAAGACGTTGTCAACCAAGCGAATTCGTTCTCCCCGGTGACAGCAATGTTTGTCGGCGGCACCGGCGAGTCCTTTGCCGGCGACCAACGCACCACACCGACGGGGCTTCTCGCGACGGTGTCCGACGCACTCGACGGCCGCTTCGACTGCCGCTGGATCGGCTACCCGGCGAGTTACGGTCCCGCGCCGCGGCGCGACGGGATGAGCTTCACGCAGAGCGTCGCGATCGGCGTCGACACGCTGCGCGCGGCCATCGCCGGCAGTACCGGTCCGCTGACGCTGGTCGGCTACTCCCAGGGGGCCGTGGTGATTCGCACCGCGTTGCATCAGATGTGGATCGAAGAGGACCCGGCGTTGTCGCGGATCGTCGCCGCCGGTTTCGTCGCCGACCCGCATCAGCCGCCGGGTGCGGTTGCCGGATGTACCGGCTGGGGTGTCGCCGGACCGGGACCCCAACTGCCGCCAAGACTTCCGGTGCGCTGGGTCGGTGCCGCCGACGACGTCATCTGCAACGCCGACGCGGATTCGCTGGTCCGCGACATTGCTGACCTCACCGCCACGATTTCCCTGACCCGGCTGGGTGATTGGCTGCAGAGCACCTGGCATGTGGTGCGGACCAACGCTTTTCAGAACGCGGGACAAACCGCCGTCAAACCCTCGCAGTGGCGCAGGGACATCGGTCGGCTGTGGGCGGCCTGGCATGCGGTCCGGTGTTATCTGCCGAGCACCATCGTCGTCGGGGGACTGGTGATCCGGAACGCGATCGGTGGCCGTCACACCTCCTACCGGGCCGAACCCTACCGCTCACGATCGGTCACCGATCCGGTGTCCACCGGCTGCGAGGTGATCGCCTCCTGGCTGCAGGTGCAGGTCACCTTTGCCGGTATCGACGGTCTCGACGAGCCGGGAACCGCGGCCTGAGCCGACCTCCGCGAGTCCGGCACCCCAGCCGCGGTACACCCACCAGGCTCCTCGTCGCCCACAGACGACGGTAGGGCGGCCGCTGTGCGACCGCCCTACCGTGTGAACTCCTCTTGCTCGGTGTCGGCTTACGTGCCGGTGTAGCGACCACCCACGGTGCCGCGCACCACGATCGGGGTGTCACGCGGGATGTTATTGAACACCCACTGTCCGTTGGCGGTGCTCACGTTGATGCAGCCGTGGCTCACGTTGCTACGTCCCTGCTGCGCCACCGACCACGGAGCGGCATGGATGAAGATGCCGTCCCAGGACATGCGCGTCGCGTACTCGACGTAGGTGCGGTACCCCTCGGCGGAGTCGACCGGGACACCGTACGTGGACGAGTCCATGTACATGTCGCGGTACTTCTCCTTGGTGTGGTAAACGCCGTTGGGCGTGGGGTGAGCTGCCGAACCCATCGAGATGGGCATCGTCTTCACCACGCGTCCGTTGTGCCACCAGGTGATCTTGTGGCTCGCGTCATCGGCCAGAGCGATCCAGCCGGTCGAGGTCTTCACATTCGGGATGGCCGGGTCGGCGGGCGTCGTCGAGGTCGACGACGGCGGCTTCGGCTTGCTCGGCTTGGGCGTGCTCGGCAACCCCGGGATGTTGAGACCATCCGGGATGTTGACCGGCGGAAGGCCGGGGATGACCGTCACGGGAGCCGCCGAGGCGATGCCAGGAAGGGTGAGCGCCAAGGCGACCACACCGATGAGCACGGCCATCAGTCGTCGGGCCTGCCCACGTCGGGCTCGGCGAGAGGGCTTGTTCAGCACTGAGTTCGTACCTTCGGTTCGGGATGATTGTCTAGCGCATTCCCCCCGGAAGGCGCGAACCCATCGTTACACAACTGTTGCCATCGGTCCAAAGGTCGGCAGAGCGCCGACGGACCTGATGATCGCGAATCGCCGGTACGGGTTGGTAAAAGCAATGGTGGCGCATGCGGGCCGCCGCATGTGTGACGGTTGTCACACATGCGGCGGCCGGGTACGGATGTCCGCTTTGCGGGGGAGGTGTCGGGCCTCAGCAGTTGCTGGGCGCCGGCAACCCGTTGAAGCGGTCGGTCAGATAGGCAAAAGCGGGCAACAGGCCGATCACCGCCGCACTGAGGTGATCGGGTGACGGGGTGGACAGCCGCTGGACCCGCACCCCGGCGCGGCAGTAGCGCCCGAGGGTGTAGTCGATCGACGACACCGGGATCAGCACGTCGGTCGGGCTGTGCCACTCGAAGACCGGCGTCTTCGGGATCCCCCGGGTAGAGCGAGAGGCTGTTCTCCTCGACCACCCTGCGCGCCTTCGGGTCGTCGAAGATGGCGCGTCCGCCGATCGTGACCTGCTGGGCGTCGTGCCCGGCGCCGAGTCGGAGGATGTCATTGGTGCAGGTGTTGCGCATACCGATGTACATCTGGCGACCCAGCCCCGACAGGTAGTGGAGCATCGGGATCTGCTGCGGGTACTCGCGGGAGACGCCGATGGCCGCGGCGAAGGCCAGGCCGAACGCCGGGTGTGGCCGGTTGTAGCCGAGGCCTTCGGCCATCTTGATGAGGTTCATCGGCACTCCGCCGTATGCGGCGCCGGCGATGTTCAGGTCGGGAGCGTATGTCGGCGCAAGGGCGGCAGCCCACGCGGTCGCCATCCCGCCGCCGGAGTAACCGGCCAGCCCGACCCTGCTGTGCGCAACGCGGGCCGGTGCGAAACTCTGCACAGCGCGGATACCGTCGAGCGTGATCTGCCCGCCGACCTTGGCCGCGCCGTAGGCGCTGCGCGGGCCGAGATGATCGGGATGGCGATCGTCCAGCCCCGCTGGAGTGCCACATTGAGACTGGGCGCCTCGCGGATCGTCAGATTCGGATCCTGCGTCCACAGGGCCTGCGACGGTGCGCACTGCAGCCCGGTCGCGTTGATGATGTCGCTGAAACGACAGCAGCGGGCCGTTGGTGCGGTGGCGATCGGGAACCAGCACGGTGGTGACGGCCGCGATGGGTTTGCCCTGACTGTCGGTACTGCGGAAGGTGATTTGATACGTCCGCAGATCAGCGAACAGCGGCGGGTTCACGTGGCCGCGGACCCGGATGATCTGACCGGGCGCATACGCCGCGAGATTCGCCGGCTGCGCATAGAAGTTGTCGGGTAGTGGCGTCGGTAGTGCGACGTTCTCGGCATGTGCCTCGCCGGCGCCCACGACGAGCGCCGAACCGGCGGCGACCGAACTCATGAGGGCGAGCGACAGTGCGGAAGCGATCGCGACCCGCCCCGCGCTTCGCCTTTCCACCCGATTTTGTGGCATGAGCCGACGACGAAAAAACAACACGAGCAATTCCCCCCAGGAAAGTCCAGTGGCTGATCCAGACCCCCGACGCCGCTAATGATCCCGATGCGGCGGCCTCTGTCAACTGGGACAATTGACCACGTCAACCTGCACGAACGTCACCGGGGCGACGTCGCGGTGTGCCGGTGCGGTGCCGGTCAGGCGGGCTGCGGGTGTTCGGTCCGCAGGTGCCGAGAAGGTTCCGAGCAGGACTCGTCGCGGCAGACCAGCATGACGTCGACCCGTCCGACCCCGCTGTCGGACTGGGTGACATCGCGCCGCACGTACAGATTGGCGCCGCATGTCGGACACTTGCGCTGACTCTTGCTGTGGCTGGAGGACATGGTCCCAAGCCTACGCCGATGTGTCCTATATCACAGTGACCTACTGGGGCGCGGCTTGGTCGACAGGGGCGACATACACGTCAGGCCAGAAACGATGAACGCTTCTGGCCTGGCCGAGCGGGTGACGGGAATCGAACCCGCGTAGCTAGTTTGGAAGACTAGGGCTCTACCATTGAGCTACACCCGCATGCAGTCGACGTCCGGGTGACCTGGGGTCTGCTCGGGCGTCGCGTGCAGGTTGAGACTGTACCCGGTGGCTTACCCCAGGTGGAAATCGTCGCCCCGTTGTTCGTCGTCGGGGCACGGCCACGTACTATCTTCTGTTGGCCCACGAGCGTGGTCGGTCTCCGTGATCTTCCAGCCGCGTACCGGGACCACGGGATGTGGCGCAGCTTGGTAGCGCATCCGCTTTGGGAGCGGAGGGTCGCAGGTTCAAATCCTGTCATCCCGACCCAGACGAACCTCGTCATCGAACATCAGACTTGTCACCGAATCACGACATAAGGAGCAGCAGGCGTGAAGAGCACTGTCGAGCAACTCACCCCGACACGAGTGAAACTCAACGTCGAGGTCCCGTTCGAGGAGCTGTCGGCAGAGTTCGACCGCACCTACCGGTCGCTGGCCCAGCAGATCCGTATCCCCGGTTTCCGTCCGGGCAAGGCCCCCGCGAAGCTGATCGAGGCCCGCGTCGGCCGTGACTCGATCCTCGCGCAGGTGGTCAACGACGCGCTTCCCGGCAAGTACTCCGAGGCCGTGGCCGAGACCGAGACCAAGGCAATCGGCCAGCCCGAGATCGACCTGTCGGAGCTGAAGTACGGCGAGAGCGTCACCTTCACCGCCGAGGTCGACGTCCGCCCCGAGATCGACCTGCCCGACTACTCCACCCTCGCCGTCGAGGTCGATCCGATCGAGATCGAGGACGACGCGGTCGACGAGCAGCTCGAGGGCCTGCGGGCGCGGTTCGGAACGCTGAAGGGCGTCGACCGCGGCGCGCAGGACGGCGACTTCGTCTCGATCGACCTCGCCGCCGAGGTCGACGGTGAGCCCGTCGACGAGGCGTCCACCGAGGGTCTGTCCCACGAGGTCGGTTCCGGCCAGCTGATCGATGGTCTCGACGAGGCCCTCGTCGGGCTCAAGGCGGGGGACAGCAAGGTCTTCACCACCAAGCTCGTCGCCGGCGACCATGCCGGTGAGGACGCCCAGGTCACCGTGACCGTCAACTCCGTCAAGGAGCGCGAGCTCCCCGAGGTCGACGACGAGTTCGCCCAGATGGCAAGCGAATTCGACACCGTCGACGAGCTCAAGGAGAGCCTGCGCGAGCGGGTCACCCAGTCCAAGAAGGTCGAGCAGGCCAACGCGATTCGCGACAAGGTGCTCGACGCGCTGCTCGATACCGTCGAGGTCCCGCTGCCGGAGAAGGTCGTCGAAGGTGAGATCGAGGGGCAGCAGCACCAGGTCATCCACGCCCTCGGACACGACGACGAGCAGCTCGCCAAGTTCCTCGAGGCACAGGGCACCACCCGTGAGGAGTGGGACGCCGAAGCCCGCACCGAGGCCGAGAAGTCGGTCCGCACCCAACTGCTGCTCGATGCGATCGCCGAACAGCAGGAGACCGAGGTCAGCCAGGACGAGCTGACCCAGCAGATCATCTTCCAGGCACAGCGGTACGGGATGCAGCCGCAGGAGTTCATCCAGCAGCTCACCCAGGCCAACCAGGTCGGCGCCGTCTACGCCGATGTGCGGCGCGGCAAGGCGCTGGCCGGCATCGTCGGGCAGGTGACGGTGACCGACACCAACGGCGCGACCGTCGATACCTCCGAGTTCTTCGGCGACGACAACGACGAGGCCGCCGCCGACGACGCGACGTCCGACGACGCCTGATCGTCATCGACACCGCTGCAGCCGGTACGGGTTCACCCGGCCGGCTGCGTGCGTTCGGCGTCCGTTCTGCTCTCAGCGAAGACCGGTGTCCGCGGGGGTGTTCGGCATCCGGCATTGACTAGTGTCGGTGGGGACGCCTCGCCCAGCAGAGGCATTCACGACAACGGAGCACGACAACCAGGCATCACAACCTGGCACCACAACAAGGCAAAGGTAGGGACCGTGACTGAGCCGACCATCCACACACCCCACATCAGTTCACCGCAGCTGAGTTCGGGCGTGGCTGGGTTGAACCTGACCGATTCGGTGTTCGAGCGCCTGCTGCGCGAGCGCATCATCTTCCTCGGTACGCAGGTCGACGACGACATCGCGAATCGGCTGTGCGCCCAGATCCTGTTGCTCGCCGCCGAGGATCCGCACAAGGACATCAACCTCTACATCAACTCCCCGGGCGGATCGGTCACCGCGGGGATGGCGATCTTCGACACCATGCAACTCGCCACGTGCGACGTGGCAACCTACGCCATGGGCATGGCCGCCTCGATGGGGCAGTTCCTGCTCGCCGCCGGTGCCAAGGGCAAGCGGCACGCGCTGCCGCACGCGCGGATCATGATGCACCAGCCCTCGGCCGGCATCGGCGGAACCGCGGCCGACATCGCGATCCAGGCCGAGCAGTTCGCGGCCACCAAGAAGGAGATGAACCGGCTCAACGCCGAGTTCAGCGGTCAGCCGCTGGAGAAGATCGAAGCCGATGCGGACCGCGACAAGTGGTTCACCGCCGAGGAGGCCAAGGAGTACGGGCTCGTCGACCACGTGATCACCCGTCCGGAGAACCCGGCGCCGTGATCAGCGGTCAATCAACCACGCCACGAGGCCACATCTCACCAATGGAGCAGCAGATGACCAACTCCCTTTCGCCCGAGGTCGCCGCCGGGATCCCCGCTTCGGCACTGGCTTTGCGCAGCATCACCGCCCGCTACATCCTGCCGCAGTTCATCGAGCACACGCCGAACGGTCAGCGCCAGTACGATCCGTACGCCAAGCTCTTCGAGGAGCGCATCGTCTTCGTCGGTACGCCGATCGACCAGACCGTCGCCAACGATGTGATGGCGCAGCTGCTGGTCCTCGAGTCGCAGGACCCCGACCGCGACATCACGATGTACATCAACTCGCCCGGTGGCAGCGTGCCCGACATGCTCGCCATCTACGACACGATGCAGTACGTCCACTGCGACATCGTCACCGTATGCCTCGGCGAGGCCGCGTCGGCCGCGGCGATCCTGCTCGCGGGCGGAACCCCGGGTAAGCGTGCCGCGCTGCCCAACGCCACGATCCTGATTCATCAGCCGCGTACCGGTGGGGCCTACCAGGGTCAGGTCTCCGACCTCGAAATCCAGGCTGCCGAGATCGAGCGCATCCGCAATCGGCTCGACGAGATCCTCGCCGGGCACACAGGTCAGCCGGCCGAGAAGATCCGCAAGGACACCGACCGCGACAACATCCTCACCGCCGAGGCCGCCAAGGAATACGGCATCGTGGACGAGGTGTTCGAGTACCGGAAGAAGTCGCTGAAGAAGTCCTGACTCGACCGGCAGAACTTCGTTGCGACATTTGCCTTTATCGGTCGAAGTTCATGCAGCACGCGAGTACCGTCGGGTTACTGGGCGAATGGAACCGCCAGCGGTGGTCCATGTCGTCGGTCCGCGTGCTCGCGGCGGTCCGGTGTGGCAACGAGCAAGAACGAGGAAGTAGGTACAGCACGAGATGGCACGTATCGGAGACGGTGGGGACCTGCTGAAGTGCTCTTTCTGCGGCAAGAGCCAGAAGCAGGTGAAGAAGCTCATCGCCGGCCCCGGCGTGTACATCTGCGATGAGTGCATCGATCTGTGCAACGAGATCATCGAGGAGGAACTCGCCGAGAGCGGCGACGTCAAACTCGACGAGCTGCCCAAGCCGGCGGAGATCCGGGACTTCCTCGAGAACTACGTCATCGGGCAGGACACCGCCAAGCGCACCCTGGCCGTCGCGGTCTACAACCACTACAAGCGCATCCAGGCCGGTGAGAAGAAGGACTCGCGTACCGGCGAGACCGTCGAGCTCGCCAAGTCCAACATCCTCATGCTCGGTCCAACGGGCTGCGGTAAGACCTACCTCGCGCAAACCCTCGCCAAGATGCTGAACGTGCCGTTCGCCATCGCCGACGCCACCGCGCTGACCGAGGCCGGCTACGTGGGCGAGGACGTGGAGAACATCCTGCTGAAGCTGATCCAGGCCGCCGACTACGACGTGAAGCGTGCCGAGACCGGCATCATCTACATCGACGAGGTCGACAAGATCGCCCGCAAGAGCGAGAACCCGTCGATCACGCGCGACGTCTCCGGTGAAGGTGTGCAGCAGGCGTTGCTGAAGATTCTCGAGGGCACCCAGGCGTCGGTACCGCCGCAGGGCGGGCGCAAGCATCCGCATCAGGAGTTCATCCAGATCGACACCACCAACGTGCTGTTCATCGTGGCCGGTGCGTTTGCGGGTCTGGAGAAGATCGTCTCCGATCGAATCGGCAAGCGCGGCATCGGATTCGGCAATGACGTCGCCACCAAGGACGAGGTGGATACCAGCGATCACTTCGCCGAGGTGATGCCCGAGGACCTGATCAAGTTCGGTCTGATCCCCGAGTTCATCGGTCGTCTGCCCGTTGTCGCGTCGGTGACCAATCTGGACAAGGAATCGCTCGTCAGCATCCTGTCCGAGCCGAAGAACGCACTCGTCAAGCAGTACACCCGACTGTTCGACATGGACAACGTGGAACTAGAGTTCACCACCGACGCACTGGAGGCCATCGCCGATCAGGCGATCCACCGCGGCACCGGTGCCCGCGGCCTGCGCGCCATCATGGAAGAGGTCCTGCTGCCGGTGATGTATGACATCCCGAGCCGCGACGACGTCGAGAAGGTCGTGGTGACCGGCGAGACCGTTCGGGACAACGTGCTGCCCACCATCGTGCCGCGTAAGGACAGCCCGTCGGAGCGGCGGGACAAGAGCGCCTGAGCTGGCGCAGAATGCGCGAGCGTTCGAAGTCACGGACGACGAACTTGCCGACCGACTGAATCGAATCGGGCAGTTCTTGTTCGCGAGAAGGTGATGACACCTGCAATGGCGAAATTTCTGGCACTCGCTGGGACCGGGTTTCAGGATCAGTTGAATCTCCGGATGGGCTGTGGACATGCCCGAACGCGCCTAAAGATGCGACTACCGATCCGTTCTCGTGTTGCTTGCTGCATTGCCTGAGGCGGGCCCAATGGTGACTTTTGGCCGCAGCGTAGGAGGCAGCGTACTTCTCGGAACGGTTGGCAAGCTCGTCGGCGAGTTGGTCTGCAAATGAATACGAGTGGTGCGCGGCCGTGTGTTCCGTCGGCGTGGTCGTCACTTTCTTATGGAGATATCGGTGGTGCCGCGATGTATTTGTTCATCGGTACGGGCTTCGCGGCCATGGGCATCGCCGCTTTACTGCCGATCATGTGGTCGCATCGTTTTGTGCTGTACTGGTATGCATTGGATTCTATTTGGACCTCTGCTCGATATTCAGGTCTCTCCACACGCGCAAGATTGTGTCGCCGGCGCGTGGTGCTCACGAATGGAGTACTAGCGATTCATCGTGATTCGTGGATACGTGTACTCGATTCTTCTGCAAGGATCGCGCCTTGGTTGACAACCGTTCGCCGCTCCTGGAGATCTCGGAAGAGTCGATCGGTGCAGGTGCGCGCCGAAGTCTGATCGATCGAGGATGGGAAACCGTGGCCGGAGTTGTTCCCGCTTCGACCAAGGGTGATAGGCGCAACGGAGTCTGGATCAATCTGAGTCCTAGTGATCGGCGCGAGGAGATTCGGGTAGATGAGGCGAGCATCGGGGCGATTGGAACACTTTGGCTGGTGGGTTTTTATCATCGGCACCCAGAAATGCGATTCGAACTCTCAGGCGCCGCAGTTCTGGAGCGTCTTAACTCAGTGTTTGTGACTGAGGTGGAGAATCGAGATGTGTGAGGTCCTCGATTCTGTTCTGTACCTGCTGCATACGTGTCGTTGGTACGGGATCTAGCTGTCGATCCGGATTCGCGAAGACTGATTCGCCGCGTTGTCGCCTCGCGATCGCCCAACCCGCCTCCCGAACGGGATTCATCGACCACACTTGACCCATGGCAGATCAGGAACAGAACAGGGCATCCGACGGCCGGCTTGCGGGCATCGTTCTCGCCGGCGGGCGGTCGCGTCGGATGGGGCAGGACAAAGCAGCACTCGACTGGGACGGCGAGCCGATGCTGGCCCGGATCGTCCGGGTCGCCGCGCAGCGCTGTGAGCCGATCCTGGTGGTCGCAGCGGAGTCGTCGTCGGCGTATCAGGGTCTTTTCGGCACCGGCGGACCGCAGGCGCAGTGGATCACCGACGAGGAGCCGGGCGCCGGACCGCTCGGTGGGCTCGTCGCGGGCCTGCGGGCCGCCGCGGCCGGGGGCGCCGAACTTGCCTTTGTCTGTGCCACCGACATGCCGTTGATCAGCGCCGAGCTGATCGACGAATTGCTCCGGGGGGTCACCCCGTCGGCGCAGGCGGTGATCGCGCACGACAGCCAGCGCGATCACCCGATGGCCGGGATCTATCGCACGGCCGCGGCCGAGGTCATCGCCGGGGTCGTCGCGACAGGGGAGCGCCGGATGACGGCCGCGCTCGATGCCCTGACCACCCACCGTGTCGCTGTCTCCGAGCCGGACTGGCTCGTGAACGTCAACGCACCCGAGGACCTGCACCGCCTGCGCGTGTGAGGCGGTGTGGGCGCCCGTTCACCCGCGGTCCGGCGACCGGTGAGCGACAAATAGAATGGCGGTCGTGACGCGACCCGACCCGACATCCGATCTGCCCAAGTCCTGGGATCCCGCCGAGCACGAGGCGCGGCTCTATCAGGGCTGGGTGGATGCCGGTTACTTCACCGCCGACGCCGAGAGCGACAAGCCCGCGTTCTCCATTGTGATCCCGCCGCCCAACGTCAACGGGTCCCTGCACATGGGCCACGCCTACGAGCACGTGCTCATGGACGCGTTGTCCCGGCGCCGCCGGATGCAGGGGTACGAGGTCTTGTGGTTGCCCGGCATGGACCACGCGGCCATCGCCATGCAGACGATGGTCGAACGCAAACTGGCCGACGAGGGCAAGACCCGGGACGACCTCGGTCGAGAGGCGTTCATCGAGCGGGTGTGGGCGGAGAAGGCCGAGATCGGTGGCAACATCGGCGAGCAGATGCGACGACTCGGCGACGGCGTCGACTGGAGCCGCGAACGATTCACCATGGACGAGGGCCTGTCCCGCGCGGTGCAGACCGTCTTCAAGAAGATGTTCGACGACGGGTTGATCTACCGTGCCGAACGGCTGGTGAACTGGTCTCCGGTTCTCAAGACCGCGGTCAGCGACATCGAGGTCAACTACGCCGATGTGGAGGGTGAACTCGTCAGCTTCCGCTACGGATCGCTCGACGACGACGAGCCGCACATCGTGGTCGCCACCACCCGGATGGAGACGATGCTCGGCGATACGGCGATCGCCGTTCACCCCGACGACGAGCGCTACGCACATCTGATCGGCACCGAACTCGACCATCCCTTCGTCGACCGGACCATCCCGATCATTGCCGACGACTACGTCGATCCCGAATTCGGTACCGGCGCAGTCAAGATCACGCCCGCACACGATCCCAATGACTTCGCGATCGGGCAGCGGCACAACCTCGAGATGCCGACCATCATGGACGAGTCGGCCCGGATCTCCGGTACCGGAACACAATTCGACGGGATGGATCGGTTCGAGGCGCGCGTCAAGATTCGGGAAACCCTCGCCGAGCAGGGCCGCATCGTCAAGGAGGTGCGGCCATATCTGCACAGCGTCGGGCATTCCGAGCGCACCGGCGAACCGATCGAGCCGCGACTGTCGATGCAGTGGTGGGTGAAGGTCGAATCGCTCGCCAAGGCCTCCGGCGACGCGGTCCGCGCGGGCGACACCGTCATTCATCCCACGTCGATGGAGCCGCGGTTCTTCGCGTGGGTCGACGACATGCACGACTGGTGCATCTCCCGGCAACTGTGGTGGGGTCACCGCATCCCGATCTGGTACGGACCCGACGGTGAGATCGTGTGCACCGGGCCCGACGAGCAGGCCCCCGACGGCTATGTGCAGGAAACCGATGTCCTCGACACCTGGTTCTCGTCGGGGTTGTGGCCGTTCTCCACGCTCGGCTGGCCGGATCAGACCGCCGATCTCGAGAAGTTCTATCCCACTTCGGTTCTCGTCACCGGATACGACATTCTGTTCTTCTGGGTGGCGCGCATGATGATGTTCGGTACCTACGTCGGAAACGATCTAGGACCCGATGCCAAGGTGCCCTTCGGCAACCTCTTCCTGCACGGACTGGTCCGCGACGAGCACGGCCGCAAGATGAGCAAGTCCAAGGGCAACGGCATCGATCCGCTGGACTGGGTCCAGCGATTCGGCGCGGATGCCCTGCGTTTCACCCTGGCTCGTGGCGCCAACCCGGGCAGCGACATCTCGGTGGGCGAGGACCATGCCTCGTCGTCGCGCAATTTCGCCACGAAGCTGTTCAATGCCACCAAGTTCGCGCTGATGAACGGTGCACGGGTGGGCGATCTCCCGTCCGCCGACGAACTGACCGCGGTCGACCGCTGGATCCTGGGCCGACTCGATGAGGTGCTGGCCGAGGTCGACGCCGGCTTCGAGTCCTACGAGTTCTCCAAGGCATGTGAGTCGCTCTACCACTTCGCCTGGGACGAGGTGTGTGACTGGTACCTCGAGCTGGCCAAGGTGCAATTCGCCGAGGGTGACGAAAAGCGCTCGGAGACAACGCGCCTGGTTCTGGGTGCAGTTCTCGACCCGCTCTTGCGGGCGTTGTCGCCGGTGATGCCGTTCGTCACCGAGGTGCTGTGGAAGGCGCTCACCGGTGGCCCGTCGCTGGTCGTGGCGGACTGGCCCGCGGTGTCCGCACGCGTGGGCGACGAGCAGGCGACGGCCGTCGTCGACGATCTGCAACGGCTGATCACCGAGATCCGCCGCTTCCGTAGCGATCAGGGATTGCAGCCCGGCCAGCGCGTGGCGGCCACCTTCGAGCAGCTCGAGGACTCGGGGCTCGGGGAGATGCTGCCCTACGTCCGGTCGCTGGCCCGGCTCAACGCGCCCGACGACGGATTCTCGACGACCGCCACCATCGAGGTCCGCCTGCGCCGGGCGACGGTCACCGTCGCCATCGACACCTCCGGCACCGTCGACGTCGAGGCCGAACGCAAACGGTTGACCAAGGACCTTGCGGCCGCCGAGAAGGAACTGTCCTCCACCACAGCCAAACTCGGTAATGAGCAGTTCCTGTCGAAGGCACCCGAGCAGGTGGTTGCCAAGATCACCGAACGCCAACGCGTCGCGACCGAAGAAGTGGAACGGCTGCGCAAGCGGCTGGCGGACATGGGTGACGCGTGAGTGACGAGACCGAGTCCGGTTGGCCCGAGGAGGATCCCGCGATAAGCGGTGACCCGCTGGGGTTGTCGGCCCTGTTCGACGACGAGGAGGGATCGGCCGAGGACAAGGTCGTCGCGGACGTGCCGACCGCGGACTCCGTGGAGGATCTCGCCGAACTCGCCGAGGTGGAGGCCGATCTCGACACCCGCTGGCCCGAGACGAAGATCGAGCCGTCGCTGACCCGGATCTCCACCCTGATGGATCTGCTCGGTTCTCCTCAGCACGGCTATCCGGTCATCCACGTCGCGGGCACCAACGGCAAGACGTCGGTGACCCGGATGATCGACGCCCTCCTGGTGGCGCTGCATCGGCGTACCGGCCGCATCACCAGCCCGCACCTGCAGCGGGTCACCGAACGGATCTCGTTGGACGGCAAGCCGATTCCGGCGCGAACCTATGTCGACACCTATCGGGAGCTGGAGCCTTACATCACGATGGTGGACGACTCGTCCACGGCTGCCGGCGGCCCCCGGATGAGCAAGTTCGAGGTACTCACCGCGATGGCCTACGCCGTATTCGCCGAGGCCCCGGTGGACGTTGCGGTTGTCGAGACCGGGATGGGGGGCCGCTGGGATGCGACCAACGTGGTGGACTCGGCGGTGGCGGTCATCACCCCCATCGCGATGGATCACGCCGACTATCTTGGCGACACCTTGACGGCGATCGCGGGGGAGAAGGCGGGCATCATCAAGGCTGCCGACCCCGACGCGCTGGTGCCGGTGGACCCCATCACCGTCATCGCCCCGCAGGACCCGGAGGTGATGGATGTGCTTCTTCGTGCCACCGTTGACGCCGGAACCGTTGTGGCACGCGCGGGTTCGGAGTTCACGGTGCTCGAGTCGGTGACGGCTGTCGGCGGGCAGATGCTCACCCTCCGCGGACTCGGTGGCGTCTACGACGAGGTGTTCCTGCCGCTGCACGGCGCGCATCAGGCGGGCAACGCCGCGCTCGCACTGGCGGCGGTCGAGGCGTTCTTCGGCGCGGGTGCTCAGCGTCAGCTCGACATCGACGCGGTACGAGCCGGATTCGCCGAGGCTGCCTCACCGGGGCGGCTCGAACGACTGCGCAGCGCGCCGACGGTGTTCGCCGACGCCGCGCACAATCCGCACGGCGCAACGGCTCTCGCGCAGGCGCTCGTCGAGGAGTTCGACTTCCGTCGGCTCGTCGGCGTCGTCGGGGTCCTCGGGGACAAGGATGCACGCGGTCTGCTCGAGGCGCTCGAACCCGTTTTCGACGTGGTGGTGCTGACCAACAACGGATCGCCGCGCGCGCTGGACACGTCCACACTCGCCGACTACGCGACCGAGATCTTCGGTGAGGAGCGCGTGGTGGTGAAGCCGTTCCTGCCGGACGCGGTCGAGGCTGCCATCGCACTGGCCGAGGAAGTGGACGGCGAGCCGGTGTCCGGGGCCGGGGTGGTGATCACCGGCTCGGTGGTGACCGCCGGTGCCGCGCGCACCCTGTTCGGGAAGGAACCGCGGTGAGTGAGGGAGCCGTCGAACCGCAGAGGTTCACGCCGCCGACCAACGATCCCTGGAAGGGGCTGCGGGGGGTGATGGCCGGGACGCTGATCCTGGAGGTCATCGTGATGATCCTGACGTTCCCGATCGTCGCCCGGATCGCCGGTGGACTGACCTGGGTGTCGGGCATCTATCTCGCGGCCGTCACGGTGGCGTTGATCCTGGCGGCCGGAATGCAGGGCCGCCGCCACGCACTGACGATCGACCTCGCGCTGCAGTTCGCGGTGATCGCCGGTGGTGTCTTCCACTGGTCCATCGCCGTCGTCGGCCTGCTGTTCATGTGTGTCTGGATCTACATCCGCTACGTGAAAGTCGACGTCGAGCGCCGGATCGAACGGGGGCTGCTGCCGGGGCAGGAGCCGATCACCGACTGAATCTCCGGGGGCTTCGCGATCGCATCTGATGATCTTCACCCGCCACAACTCCTGTTGTCGGAACGTTATCGAGGAGACTTCCCTCGGGAAGCCATTGCTGTGAGAATGACGCGAGCCAGGGGGCCCGTCACTGTGGGGGGTGGGATGCTCCCCGGATCACAGCCCGATGCGCATCACTGTCGGACGTGCAATGTCGAAGTCAACGTGAGGAACTACGTGCCGTTCACCCTTTCCGGTTTCCATTCGACCCGACGCCGGCGCCGAACCGGTCGGATCTCGACCGTCGCGGTGGCCCCGGCCATCGCAGCCGTCGCAGTCGCAGCCGCGCTGGGCGCCGGTACTGCTGCGGCAGCCCCCGTGAAGCCGGCGACCCCGCAGATCGACATCCCTACCGCGGACTCCCCGATGCCGGCCGGTCCCGGCGAGTTCAGCTACATCGCAACACATGCGGTGACCAAACGAGCGGCCGGGATGAAGGTGCCCGAGGCGATCGCGTCGCTGCCCGTACCGGCCCAGTACCGGCCGGCCAATCTCGCGCTGGCCCAGCAGTTCGATCTCGCGCTCGCCGGGGCGCTTGCCTCGCCGGGCGGGTGTCTGCAGATCGTCGTCGACCCGCGGGCACGCAGCGGCAGCCTGTTCAACTACGGATTCTTCCCGGTCTCCGGTGAGTACTGCCCCTGAGCCGAGGGCGCGTGCCGTCGGTGGCACCGATCACCGTTTAAGGTGTGACCGTGACTGAACGTACTCTCGTCCTCATCAAGCCCGACGGTGTCGCTCGCGCCCTGGTCGGCGACATCATCAGCCGTATCGAGCGCAAGGGCCTGTCGCTCGTCGCGCTCGAACTGAAGACCGTCAGCGATGAGGTCGCCCGCGGCCACTACGCCGAACACGAGGGCAAACCCTTCTATCCGTCGCTGCTGGAGTTCATCACCTCCGGTCCGCTGGTGGCCGCGGTTCTCGAAGGGCCGCGTGCCGTCGCGGCCTTTCGGCAGATCGCCGGTGGAACCGATCCGGTGGAGAAGGCAGTGCCCGGAACGATCCGCGGTGACTTTGCGCTGAGCACCCAGAACAACCTGGTGCACGGCTCGGACTCGCCCGAATCCGCGGAGCGTGAGATCGCCCTCTGGTTCCCCGGCCTCACCGCCTGATTTCCGCGTCCGACCCGCCCGTCCTCCTCGAATCCCCGACGTGATGGCAGGCCCTCGCGGTCTGCCGGTCGGGCGCAAACAGCCCGTAGTTTGCGGCTATCGGTTCGCGGTGTGGGATACTTGCACAGTTGTCGGCGACACACTTTGTCTCCGACGACGGACGATGACGCGCCCGGTATCGGCGCGGACCGGCAGATGAGTCCGCCGGACCTCGCCGGGCCCGACCAGATTGACCGGGCCACGCCGCCGTTGTTTGCTCGACGCGAACCGGTGGATGTGGAGAACCGGCCTCGCTGGCAGGCTGGATGGCGCGGTGCGGTCATCACCATGCAAGAGCGTCGAACGAGACGTCCGTGGACCCGGACCACCGCCGACGCACAGACCACACAACACCGGCCCATGGGCCGGGACACAGAGCAGACCCTCGCGTGGCCGCGTCAGCCCGACGCGCCCGGGGGTTCGAGGAGACTGAGTGACCGACAACGGGTCGCCGGCTGACGCGAACGCAGCGTCAGGAGCGGCGGAAGAATTTCCCAGCAGACTTCGTGTGCACGCCCTGGCCAGGATCCTGGGCATGACCAGCCGCGAGGTGCTTGCGCATCTGGCTGAGTTGGGCGCGGAGATCCGCAGCGCACAATCGAGCGTCGACCGTGAACTCGCACAGGCGGTGGCCGACCGCGTGCGCCACCACGTGGAGGTCGACGACGCCTCCCTGGCCGCCGTCGACGCGACGTCCACCGAGACACCGCCAACGGCGCCTGAGACACCGACGACGGCGCCGGAAAGTGCACCGACGGCACCGGAAAGTGCACCGACGGCACCGGAAGATGCGCCGACGGCACCGGAAGATGCGCCGACGGCACCGGAAGATGCGCCGACAGCACTGGAAGATGCGCCGACGGCACCGGACCCGACACCTGAGACCGCAGTGACGGCCGCCGATCGCGGGCCCGAGACACCGAGTCTCTTCTCAGCGGCGTCGGCGCAGTACGACCATCCGATCGCCGGCGACGTTCCGGCACTGGCCGCGGGGCCTCTGTTCCTGCAGCCGCAGGCTCCTGAACCGAGTGCCGAGCGCACCCGCGACACCTCGGCTCGTGCCGGAAGCGCAAGCTCCGACATTCAGGGCGGCGACACCAAGGGCGGCGAGGAGCAGAACGCCGACGACAACGGCGCCGACGACACCGATGGTCACGACGACGCCGGCAAGGATTCGGGCGACGACACCGAGTCGAATCGCAACCGCAGGCGTCGTCGAGGCCGCCGCGGACGTGGCCGCGGTCGTGGTGAGCAGGGCGCCGACGATCAGGGTGCCGACGACGCCGACGAGCAGGCCGGCGGTGATCAGAATCGGGCCGACCAGAACAGGGCCGACCAGAACGGGGCCGACACCGTCGACTCCGGCGAGGACACCGACGTCACGAGCGATGGCGGAAGCGACCCTGAGTCCGAGGATGAGAAGGACGCGGGAGAGTCGGGCGCCAGGAAGAAGGCCGGCCGGCCGTCGGGCAAGAAGGGTAAACGGTCCAAGAACAAGAAGGTCGCCGAGGAGGACGACGCCGGTACCGACGACTCCGACGCCGAGGACACCGGAGAGTCGGATGACGCCGAGGACTCCGACGCCGAAGCGGACGGGAACGGTGAGGGCTCGACGCGTCGTCGCCGCCGTCGCCGTCGTCGCAAGGGCGGTGCCGATGCCGAGGATGCGTCCCCCGACGATCCGCCGAACACAGTCGTGCACGAGCGGGAACCGCGTAGTAAACGAGTCCGTGACGAGGTCCAGGGGATTTCCGGATCCACCCGACTCGAGGCCAAACGCCAGCGTCGCCGGGACGGGCGGGATGCGGGGCGTCGCCGACCGCCGATCCTGACCGAATCCGAGTTCCTGGCCCGCCGCGAGGCCGTAGACCGCGTGATGGTGGTGCGTGAACGCGGCGCCAACAGCCGCATCGCACCCGGTACCGGCGACGACGGTCATGAGCACGCCACCCCGATCGAGGACTACACGCAGGTCGCCGTGCTCGAGGACGGCGTCCTCGTCGAACACTTCGTGACCACGGCGACCTCGTCGTCGATGGTCGGCAACATCTATCTCGGGCGGGTGCAGAACGTCCTGCCCGGGATGGAGGCCGCCTTCGTCGACATCGGGCGCGGACGCAACGGTGTGCTCTATGCCGGCGAGGTGAACTGGGATGCGGCCGGCCTCGACGGCGGTTCACGCAAGATCGAGCAGGCCCTCAAACCCGGCGACAATGTGCTCGTCCAGGTCAGCAAGGACCCGGTGGGCCACAAGGGTGCGCGTCTGACCACGCAGATCTCGCTGGCCGGCCGTTATCTCGTGTACGTGCCCGGCGGTTCGTCGACCGGAATCAGCCGCAAGCTGCCCGACGTCGAACGCAAACGCCTCAAGCAGATCCTGGCCAAGCTCGTGCCGGCCGACGCCGGCGTCATCATCCGGACCGCGTCCGAGGGTGTCAGCGCTGAGGAACTCGGCGCCGACATCGCGCGTCTGGAAGCCAAGTGGCGTTCTATCGACGAATCGGTCACCCAGGCCAAGAAGAACTCCGGTTCGGCCGGGCCAAAGGCGCTCTACGAGGAACCAGACCTGCTGGTTCGGGTGGTGCGTGACCTGTTCAACGAGGACTTCAAGAAACTCGTCGTCGAGGGTGCCAAGGCATGGAACCTCGTCGAGGGGTACGTCGGCTCCGTCGCGCCCGACCTGATGGATCGCGTTGAGAAGTTCGAGAAACCGCACGCCGATGCGCCGGATTCCTTTGTGGTGCACCGCATCGACGAGCAATTGGCGAAGGCGCTCGACCGCAAGGTGTGGCTGCCTTCGGGTGGCACGCTGATCATCGAGCACACCGAGGCGATGACGGTCGTCGACGTCAACACGGGCAAGTTCACCGGTTCGGGTGGCAACCTCGAGGAGACGGTGACCCGGAACAACCTCGAAGCGGCCGAGGAGATCGTGCGCCAGATGCGGCTGCGCGACATCGGCGGCATGATCATCGTCGATTTCATCGACATGGTCCTCGAGTCCAACCGCGACCTGGTGCTGCGACGGCTCACCGAGGCGCTGGCCCGTGACCGGACTCGCCATCAGGTCTCCGAGGTGACTTCGCTGGGTCTGGTCCAGATGACGCGCAAGCGACTGGGTACGGGGCTGCTCGAGGCGTTCTCGACGACATGCACCACTTGCGGTGGACGCGGTGTCATCGTGCACGCCAACCCGGTGGAGGTGCGCTCCGAGGAGGCCGGACGCGTCGAAGGCGGTTCCAAGCGGTCGCGTCGCGGCAAACGGAAGCCCGAGGCCGCGCCCGAACACAAACCGGCACACCATCCCGCCGAGCACCCGATGTTCCGGGCGATGGCCGCGCACTCCCACGACGACCCCGAACACGTCGCACACGACTCCGACGCGGCACCGGATTCCGCGGCGGAGGCATCGGATTCCGCGGCGGAGGCATCGGATTCCGCGGCGGAGGCATCGGATTCCGCGGCGGCGGCATCGGATTCGACGGCGGCGGCACCGGAATCCACGCCGAAGACACCCGAATCCACGCCGACGACACCGCCGTCGACGAGTGGACCCGCGGCCGAGGGCGACGGATCACCGCGGCGCCGTCGTCGTGTGGTCCGCCGGGCGGCATCGCCCACTGCGGCACCGGAACCGATGGTGCTCACCGCTGCGCCGGACGGACAGGGCGACGCCGCCCCGACCCCGGTCACGACATTCGGTCCGGTGTCACCGACCAGCGCCGAGTCGGCCGTGGCGGTCCGCAGACGGCCACGGCGCCGCTCCGCGGGACGACCGGCCGGTCCGCCGCCCGGCGAGCAGTGACCACCCCGGGTGGGCCCGGGGAGATCACACCAGGTCGGGCGAGTTTGACCCGACGACGGACGGTCCCGTAATCTTGCAAGGTCGCCTTCCGCGGAGGTTGTGCGCTGTGCGGGGTTCCGATCGTTCGGACACCACCCGACCAGCCGCGTGAACCACGTCGACAGGCATCTGGTGTGAACCGCCCGAATCCCCGGCGTACCGGCTGGGTGTTCTGCGGCCCGCGCCGGCACGAACACCAGCACGACAACAGCACGCCCCGGCGCCACCCCGGCGCGGCGGGCCCGACGAGATGAGTAAGAGGAAGACTCCGATGGCAACGTACGCGATCGTCAAGACCGGCGGTAAGCAGTACAAGGTCGCCGAGGGCGACATTGTGAAGGTCGAGAAGATCGACGGAGAGCCGGGCAGCACCGTGAGCCTGCCGGTCGCGTTGGTCGTCGACGGGTCGACCCTGACCACCGATGCCGACAAGCTGGCCAAGATCTCGGTCACCGGCGAGGTCGTCGAGCATGTCAAGGGCCCCAAGATCCGCATTCACAAGTTCAAGAACAAGACCGGCTACCACAAGCGGCAGGGTCACCGTCAGAAGCTGACGGTCCTCAAGGTCACCGGTATCAAGTAATCCAGCTTCAGCGCAGACCTCAGGAGGACTGACAGATGGCACACAAGAAGGGCGCGTCCAGCTCGCGCAACGGTCGTGATTCCAACGCCCAGCGTCTCGGTGTGAAGCGTTTCGGCGGGCAGCGGGTGAGCGCCGGTGAGATCCTGGTCCGCCAGCGCGGCACCAAGTTCCACCCCGGTGTGAACGTCGGACGCGGTGGCGACGACACCCTGTTCGCACTCGAGGCCGGTGCTGTCGAGTTCGGCACCAAGCGTGGCCGCAAGACGGTCAACATCGTCCCGGAAGCCGCTCAGGTCTGACCGTGGGGAACGGCGCCCTCCGGCGTCAACCCGACGGAGTCGGCCTTCGCCGACCCGAGCGCACCGCGACATGAGCGCCATCACCGGCGCCGCGATATCTTCGCCTGAACAGGGCGGGCTGGGTCACTGCACCCGGCCCGCCCTGTTTGCATTTTCACTCCCGAATCCCGTTCTCGTTCCGTAGAAAGGACATCCGATGTCTCGGTTCGTCGACCGCGTCACGATCCACGTGGCGGCCGGCAACGGTGGCCATGGCTGTGCCTCGGTGCATCGCGAGAAGTTCAAGCCGCTCGGTGGTCCGGACGGCGGCAACGGCGGCAACGGCGGATCGGTACGGCTGGTCGTCGACCCGCAGGTACACACCCTTCTCGACTTCCACTTCCGCCCGCACGCCAAGGCGGGCAACGGCCGGCCGGGGGCGGGTGACAACCGCGATGGCGCCACCGGCGAGGATCTGGTCCTGCATGTGCCCGACGGCACCGTGGTGCTCGACGCCGACGGCTCCATCGTCGCCGATCTGGTGGGTGCCGGAACCACCTTCGAGGCGGCCCAGGGCGGACGCGGCGGACTCGGTAACGCGGCCCTGGCGTCCAAGGCGCGCAAGGCCCCCGGCTTCGCGCTGCTGGGTGAGGAGGGCGAGCATCGTGACCTCGTCCTGGAACTCAAATCGGTTGCCGACGTGGGCCTCGTGGGATTCCCGTCCGCAGGCAAGTCGTCGTTGGTGTCGGTCCTCTCTGCAGCGAAACCCAAGATCGCCGACTACCCGTTCACCACGCTGGTCCCCAATCTCGGTGTGGTCCAGACCGCCGGCGACGTCTTCACCATCGCCGACGTACCGGGACTGATCCCGGGAGCGTCGACGGGTCGCGGACTCGGCCTGGAGTTCCTACGGCACCTCGAGCGATGCGCGCTCCTCGCGCATGTGGTCGACTGCGCCACCCTCGAACCCGGTCGTGACCCGGTGTCCGACATCGACGCCCTCGAGGCCGAGCTGGCCGCCTACCAGCCGGCGCTCGACGCCGACCACGGGCTCGGCGACCTCGCCGACCGCCCCCGGGTGGTCATCTTGAACAAGATCGACGTCCCCGATGCCGCCGACCTCGCCGATCTGGTGGAACCCGAACTGGCACAACGTGGTTGGTCGGTATTCCGCATCTCGGCGGTGACCCACCAGGGTTTGCGTGAGCTGACCTTCGCGCTGGCGCGGATGGTGCGCGAGTACCGCGACTCGCAGCCCAAGGTCGCGGCCCGACGTCCGATCATCCGTCCCAAGGCGGTCGACGAGGCCGGCTTCACCGTGTCTCCCGATCCGGAGACACCCGGCGGTTTCATCGTGCGGGGTACGCGTCCCGAACGGTGGATCGCGCAGACCCAGTTCGACAACGACGAGGCCGTCGGCTACCTCGCCGACCGACTCAACCGGCTGGGCGTCGAAGACGAACTCACCCGTCTCGGAGCCGAACCCGGCGCGCCGGTCACCATCGGCGACGTCACCTTCGACTGGGAGCCGACGACCCCGATGGGTGACGACGTCCCGATCACCGGGCGCGGCACCGACATTCGGCTCGACCGCTCCGAACGGGTGGGGGCCGCCGAACGCAAACAGGCACGCCGGCTGCGGCGCGGATTGCACGACGACGAGGACGCTCCCGATGGCGCATGAGCTGCCGCACAACGGAAATCGGAGCAGGGCAAGGGCATGAGCGAGGTACGTGAGTTCATCGCGCGCGCCCGCAGCGTCGTCGTGAAGATCGGATCGTCGGCGCTCACCGATCTCGGAACCGGGCTCGACACCGCGCGGCTCGACCGGCTCGCCGACGCGCTGGAGGCACGGATGCGGGCCGGCTCCGACGTCATCGTCGTGTCGTCCGGTGCGATCGGTGCGGGCATCGCCCCGCTGGGACTCAAGAAGCGACCCACCGATCTGGCCACCAAACAGGCGGCCGCCAGCGTCGGGCAGCTCGCCCTGGCCCACGCCTGGGGTACCTCCTTCGCCCGCTATCGACGCACGGTGGGGCAGGTGCTGCTGACCGCCGACGACATTTCCAACCGTGCCCATCATGCGAATGCGCAACGCACACTTGACCGTTTGCGGTCGCTCGGTGCTGTCGCGGTGGTCAACGAGAACGACACGGTGGCCACCAACGAGATCCGGTTCGGCGACAACGATCGCCTCGCGGCGCTGGTCGCCCAGCTCGCCGGGGCCGACGCACTGGTCCTGCTGTCTGATATCGACGGTCTCTACGATGGCGATCCGCGCAAGGTCTCCCCGTCGGGGCAGCCGGCCCGCTTCATTTCCGAAGTGGCGGGTCCCGAGGATCTCGACGGCGTGATCGCCGGGGCCGGTGGAGCACTGGGTACCGGTGGTATGGCCTCGAAACTGGCTGCTGCGCGACTGGCGGCCGATTCCGGTGTGCCGGTGCTGCTGGCGGCCGCATCGCAAGCGGGGCAAGCGCTTTCGGACGCATCGGTAGGGACGGTCTTTGCCGCCCGGCCCGAACGGCTCTCGGCACGGCGGTTCTGGGTGCGTCATGCCGCTGACGCGCGGGGACAGATCGTGCTCGACGACGGCGCGGTGACCGCGGTGGCGTGTCGTCGGCGCTCGTTGCTGGCCGCCGGCGTAGTTGGTGTGCGGGGCCGATTCTCCAACGGCGACGTCGTCGAACTCGTCGATGTCAACGGGATCGCGCGTGCCCGAGGCGTTTCCGCCTACGACGCCGACGACATCGCAAAGATGGTGGGCCGCTCCACATCTGAGCTGCCGGCCGAGTTACGCAGAGCTGTGGTGCACGCGGACGACCTGGTCGCGATCTGAGGGGTGGTGCGGCACTGTGGTTGCGGACATCGCTGTGTCGCCTATGGTTTCGACGCGGCGCGGTCTCGCTTCGCTCGTCCGTGCCGGCTCAACCAGCGGGTGGGGAGTGCCGGCTCAACCAGCGGGTGGGGAGTGTCGGCTCGACCAGCGGGTGGGGAGTGTCGGCTCGACCAGCGGGTGGGGAGTGTCGGCTCGACCAGCGGGTGGGGAGTGTCGGCTCGACCAGCGGGTGGGGAGTGTCGGCTCGACCAGCGGGTGGGGAGTGTCGGCTCGACCAGCGGGTGGGGAGTGTCGGCTCGACCAGCGGGTGGGGAGTGTCGGCTCGACCAGCGGGTGGGGAGTGTCGGCTCGACCAGCGGGTGGGGAGTGTCGGCTCGACCAGCGGGTGGGGAGTGTCGGCTCGACCAGCGGGTGGGGAGTGTCGGCTCGACCAGCGGGTGGGGAGTGCCGGCTCGACCAGCGGTGGTGAGCTCACTTGGCGGCAGTTGCCGTAACCAGAGCGGGTAGAACCGAAGACGCGAAATGGTCGATCTTGAGGGCCGCGATGTTGTCGGCTCGGGTCGCGCCGCGGTTGACGATGATCACCGGTTTGCCGGTGCGTGCTGCGTGACGGGCGAAGCGCAGGCCGCTCATCACGGTGAGCGATGATCCGACGACCAGGAGCGCGTCGGCCTCATCAACGAGTGTGAAAGCCTGTGTGACAATCGGTTTCGGTACACTTTCGCCGAAGTAGACGATGTCGGGCTTGAGGATTCCGCCACAGTCGGGACAGTCGATCATGCGGAAATGAGCGGTGTCGGACACCACGGCGTCGGCGTCCGGGGCGACCTCGATCGCCCCGCGGCCACCCACGCTCTCGGCGAAGCCGGCGTTGAGATCCTCGAGGCGTTCCGCCAGCCGGTGGCGGGAAGTGGTCCACCCGCATCCCAGACAGCGCACCCGCCCGTAGCATCCGTGCAATTCGAGGACGCCGCGCGTGCCGGCCTTGGTGTGCAGCATGTCCACGTTCTGGGTGATGACGGTACTCAGGTGGCCACTGCGTTGCAGATCGGTGAGTGCGTGGTGCGCGACGTTGGGTACCGAGGCGTCCATGTGCCGCCACCCGAGGTGATTGCGGGCCCAGTAGTGGCGACGGAACTCCGGCGACGACAGGAACATCTCGAGGGTCATCGGCGTACGTCGCGGTGCGCCGGGGGAGCGGTAGTCGGGGATACCGGATTCGGTGGAGATCCCGGCCCCGGTCAGCGCGACGAAGCGCCGCCCGGCGAGCAGACGGCGTGCATCGTCCAGACGCTCCTCGAGGTCATCGTCGAGTGCTGTCGGTGCCGCGGGCTCCCAACCGATCTGTAAACGCGTACGCACCCTGCCCAGAATAGGCAGGGTGCGCGGCGAATGCCCACGTGCGCCGGGTCAGGCGTTCTCGGTGGCGTGGCGCCCACTCGGTGCGGGCACCGTCACCAGCGGGTAGACACCGTTCTCGTCGTGAACCTCGGTCCCGACCACCGGGGGATTGAACACACACAGCATCCGCATCTGTGTCGTCGCGGTGACGGTGTGGCGTTCGTGGCCGTTGAGCAGGTACATGGTGCCGGGCGCCAGCGGGTAGGTCTCGCCGGTCTCGCGGTCGAGCAGTGTGCCCTCGCCTTCCACCAGCCACACCGCCTCGACGTGGTTGGCGTAGTGGAACTCGTTGACCGAACCCGCGTTGATGGTGGTCTCGTGGAACGAGAAACCCACGTGGTCGCCTCCGAGGACGATGCGCTTGGACACCCAGTTGCCCTTGGGATCGGCGACTTCGCGCTCGGTCCCGGTGATCTCGGCTGTAGTGCGGACGATCATCCGATCACCTCCTTGACGGAATCGGTCAGGATGCCCAGACCCTGGTCCAGGTCATTGTGGGAAATGGTCAGCGGGGGAAGGAGTTTCACGACCTCGTCGGAGGGGCCGGAGGTTTCGGCGAGCAGGCCGGAACCAAAGGCATGAGCGCAGACCTTGCCGGCCGCGGTGGCCTCGTCGAACACCAGGCCGCGCACCATGCCACGCCCGCGCGTGGACAGACCGTCGAACCGGTCGCAGAGACCGGTGAACACCTCGTTGATGCGCTCGCCCTTGGCGTGCACCTCGCGGGAGAGCGCGTCGTCGCTCCAGTAGGTGTCGATGGTCTTGGCGGCAGTCACGAACGCCGGGTTGTTGCCGCGGAAGGTTCCGTTGTGCTCGCCGGGAGTCCACACGTCGAGTTCGGGCTTGAACAGGGTCAGAGCCAGCGGCAATCCGTATCCGCTGATCGACTTGGACAGCGTCACGATGTCGGGCGTGATGCCGGCGGCCTCGAAGGAGAAGAACTCACCGGTGCGGCCACAGCCCATCTGCACGTCGTCGACGATGAGCAGGATGTCGCGACGCTGGCACAACGCGGCGAGCGCCTGCAGCCACTCGGCGCGGGCGACGTTGACGCCACCCTCGCCCTGCACGGTCTCGACGATGACCGCGGCCGGGCGGTTGAGACCGCTGCCGGAGTCGTCGAGCACACGCTCGAACCAGGCGAAGTCCTCCATGACGCCACCGAAGTAGTTGTCGAACGGCATCGGGGTGGCGTGGACGAGCGGAATGCCCGCGCCGGCGCGCTTCATCGAGTTCCCGGTCACCGACAGCGATCCCAGTGTCATGCCGTGAAAAGCGTTGGTGAAGCTGATGATCGACTCGCGTCCGGTCACCTTGCGGGCCAGCTTCAGCGCCGACTCGACGGCGTTGGTGCCGGTGGGACCGGGGAACTGGATCTTGTAGTCCAGCCCGCGCGGCGCCAGGATCTTCTCGGTGAACGCCTCGATGAAGCGGCCCTTGGCGACGGTGGCCATGTCGAGGCCGTGGGTGATGCCGTCGTCGGCGATGTACTCGAGCAGTTCGCGTTTGAGCTCGGGATTGTTGTGCCCGTAGTTGAGTGACCCGGCGCCGGCGAAGAAGTCGAGGTACTCGCGGCCCGACTGATCGGTGAGCCACGATCCGCTGGCGCGGGTGAACACGGTGGGCCAGCTACGGCAGTAGCTGCGCACCTCGGATTCGTGTTGAGTGAACATCGAGTCGTCGATGGTCTGATCGAGAAGTTGCATGTGCTTCCTTCTTCCTCGGTATTGCGAAAATTCGTGTCGAGTCGTGCCAGAACCGTTCTCGGGCAGCGACTTACCCCTGAATGCGGGTTCCGAGGGGAAGTCGGTGACCGCGTCCGGGTGACGGCCGATCAGGGCTCGGGAACCTCGGGCTCGAGCATGTAGAGGTCTTCGGGCTCGTGGGCATCCGGAAAAGCGTTGGCGGCAAAGAGATCCCGCCGCTCAAAGCGGAGGCCGCGGGCATTCGCGACGGACGCGAACAAACGCTGTGACGCTTCATTATCCGGGCTGATGGTGGTGTGCATGGCAACCACTCCGCGGCGGGCGCCGCGGTCGAAGAGGTGATGCAGCATCCGCGCGGCGATGCCGTGTCCACGGAAGGCGTCGTCGACGGCGACCTGCCAGACCATGAGGGTCGAGGGGTCGCTCTGCCGACGGTAACCGGTGACGAATCCGATTGCGCGGCCGTCTACTTCGGCGACGATGGAGGTGTCGGCGAAGTCGTGACACCACAGCACATAGGAATAGCTCGAATTGACGTCGAGAACCTTTGAATCCGAGGCGATTTCCCAGAGTCGGGTACCGTCGTCGACCGTGGGGGCACGGAAGTCGACGTCGAGGGCAGTTGTTGGGGCCGTTCTTGTTTGGGACGGGCTCATGACCTGTTTGACGTTAACAACGCGTGTCCGCGAAGTCATGCAGCTGCCGAAATCGGACAACGGAACACCTACCTTGTCCCTGCTCAGCGCCGCAATGTGAAGTGGCTCACAAACATGTTGTTCAGGCGTGCTCCCGGGGGCTTGGCGGACCGCCACGCCCGGGGGCGCAGAATGGGTGGCATGACGAGGATCATCGCCGGTCGGCTGCGCGGCCGGCGTCTGCGCGTGCCGGACGAGGGCACCCGCCCCACCTCTGACCGGGTCCGTGAATCGGTGTTCAACATGCTCGTGCACCGTTGCGATCTCGCGGGCGCTCGCGTCCTGGATGTCTACGCCGGATCCGGCGCCCTTGGTCTCGAGGCACTGTCCCGTGGAGCCTCCGAGGCGACCTTCGTCGACTCCGCACGCAAGGCGACCAGCGCGATCCTCGCCAATGCGCATCAGTGCGGCGTGGCGGCGGAAGTGTCGGTCATCACCCGGCCGGCGGCGGCGTACCTGGCCGGTCCCCCCGAACCCCGCTTCGACCTCGTCTTCGCCGACCCGCCCTATGCCCTCGGCCCGGAGTCGGTGAATGCCGACCTGATCGCGCTACGACCGTGGCTCGCGAGCGAGGCCATCGTGGTCCTCGAACGCTCGGCGCGGGGGCCGGACATCGACTGGCCACCCGCCTACGAGGTCATCATCGACAAGAACTACGGAGACACCAGAGTGGAGGTGGCGCGCCATGTCGGCTGACACCGCGCACGCACACGACGACCAATCGGTCCGCATCGGTGATCTGCTGCTGGACACCCCGGTGATCTGTGCGCCGATGGCCGGCGGTCCGACCACGCCCGCACTGGTGTCCGGAGTCTCCGCGGCCGGTGGCCTGGGCATGCTCGCCGCGGGGTACCTGACCGCGGCGGAGCTTGCCGGGAAGCTCGACGACGTGGACTCCGCGACGGGCGGGCGCTACGGGGTCAACCTGTTCCTGCCGGGCCCGGATGTGACTGCTGATCCGTCCGCGCCGGTGAACGCCGCGATCGAGGGTTACCGACAGCGACTCGCGGGCTACGCCGGTCGCTACGGCGTCGAGGTGGGTGCCCCGCGCTGGTTCGACGAGGACATCGACGCCACCGTCACGCTCCTGTGTCGATACCGGCCCGGACTGATCACCACCACCTTCGGCGATCCCGGGGCCGAACTGGTCGATCGGATACACGACGAGGTCGGGGCCGCGGTGGGGGTCACCGTCACCAGCGTGGCGCAAGCCCGCAGCGCCGTGCGATCGGGAGCCGATCTCTTGATCGCGCAGGGGATCGAGGCGGGTGGGCACCGCGGTATCTGGGTCGACGATCTTGCCGACCCGCTCGGTGGCCCGGCCCCCGGGACCGTCGATCTCGTCACGGCGCTGGTGGCGGCCGTCGAGATCCCGGTGATCGCCGCCGGCGGACTCATGACCGGTGCCGACATCGATGCCGTGCTGGCAGCGGGAGCCGTTGCGGCGCAACTGGGTACGGCCTTTCTGCGGGCCGACGAAGCGGGGACGTCGGCGGTACACCGGGACGCGCTGGCCCGTGGCCGGGAGAACGCCGAGGACTCCGGCCCCGGCTCCGATGCACCCGGCCCCGCTGAGCCCGACACCGTGATCACCCGGGCGTTCTCCGGCCGGCCCGCCCGATCGCTGCGTAACGCGTTCGCCGTCGACAACGCCGACGCCCCTGCCGCTTACCCGCAGGTCCACTACATGACCAAACCGATCCGCGCCGGGGCGGCGGCCGCCGGGGTGGCCGACGACGTGAACCTGTGGGCGGGCACCGGGTGGCGTGCCGCCGCTGCCGCACCGGCGGCAACCATCGTCGAGCGGCTGCGGACCGAACTGCGCGCCGCGCGGGATCACCGCTGACGGCTCTTGCCCCGCAGGGGCGCACTGTCTCGCAACGCACACTGCCTTGCTGAGCATGATGACGCCGACCGACGAGGTCGCCACCGCCGGGTAAGTTCTCCGCCATGACGGATGTGACCACCCGCACCGCGGTATGCCCCGGCTCCTTTGACCCCTTCACGCTCGGCCACCGGTATGTGGTGCAGCGCGCCGCTGCCTGCTTCGACGAGGTGGTGATCACCGTGGTCGTCAATCCGAACAAGCACGGCATGTTCGGCGTCGACGAACGGATCGAGCTGATCCGCGCGGACTGTGCCGATCTGCCCAACGTGCGGGTGGACCGGTGGTCGGGTCTGCTCGTCGACTACCTGCGCAACGAGTCGATCCACACGATCGTGAAGGGTTTGCGTTCGGCCGTCGATTTCGACTACGAGGTGCCCATGGCACAGATGAATCGCGAGCTCGCCGACGTCGAGACCGTGTTCTTGCTGACCGACCCGCGCTTCGCCCACGTGTCGAGTTCACTGGTCAAGGAGGTGGCAAAGCTCGGTGGTGACGTCGCCCCGTTCTTGTCGCCGGCCATCCATCGCGCTCTGCTGGCACGTATTGCGGGCGAACAGCGCGTGTGACGACACACCCCTCGCGCTTCACCAATCACAACTGCAACATTCGGCACAATAGTCACAGAAGCACCGACTGAAACAAGGCAAGCGCCGGATTGGGGTGGCTGTGTACCGGGTATTTGAAGCTCTCGACGAGCTGGTAGCGATTGTCGAGGAAGCGCGAAGCGTCCCGATGACCGCGGGCTGCGTCGTCCCGCGCGGCGACGTGCTGGAACTGCTCGACGACATCAAGGACGCGATCCCGGGTGAGCTCGACGACGCCCAGGACGTTCTCGACGAGCGCGATGCGTTGATCGGCGATGCCCGTGAGCACGCCGATCAGGTCACCTCGAAGGCGGATTCGGAATCCGAGGCAGTGATGGCCCATGCCCGTGCCGAGGCCGACCGCATCCTGGCCGAGGCGAAGGCGCAGGCCGACCGGATGGTCGATGAGGCCAGTGCGCACGGCAAATCGCTGGTCGACGAGGCCACCGAGGAAGCCCATCGCCTGTCCACGGGTGCCGCTCGCGAATTCGAGGCGGTGACCGGGCGGGCACGTGCCGAGGCCCAGCGGACCATCGATTCCGCCAACAACTCCTACGACAAGTCGGTGGCCGACGGCATCGCCGAACAGCAGCGCCTGGTTTCGGAGACCGAGGTTGTCGCGGCGGCGAAGTCGGAGGCCGAGCGCATCATCGACGCGGCACACGCCGAGGCCGATCGGCTCCGCGGGGATTGCGACATCTACGTCGACGAGAAACTCGCGCAGTTCGAGGAGGTCCTGACCGGGACGCTGCGCTCGGTGAACCGTGGTCGCCATCAGCTCCGCACCGGTGCCGGGATGCACGATTACGTCGAGTACCCGCGCAGCGTCGACGAACCGTCGGCCCGGCGTGAAACGGCAGGCGCTCGCGCAGGTTACGAGCGCGAGCCCGGGTCACCACTCGCGGTGTGAGCATCGGGTCGCGCCGGGCGTCGGGTGCATCAGCGCCCGGCGCGGTCGTTCGATGTATCGAGCCGCCCGGCGTATCGTGCAACTGTGGCTGATCATGCTGTGACACCAGAGACGACCACGCCGGACGCGCCAGGGCCCAAGCGGACCGCGCGTCATGACCCGTTTGTGCTCGATGTTCGCACTCTCGGGCGTCGGGCCGGTTCGATGGCCGAAGTGCATCGGACGGTGACCACACCCGATCGCATCGGGGTCGAGATGATCGGCATCGCAACGGGTTTCGACGTCGACCTCGACCTCCGGCTCGAGTCGGTGACCGAAGGCGTCCTCGTCACCGGGACGGTGTGTGGCGAGACCGTCGGTCAGTGCGCGCGGTGCCTCGAACCGGTCGACGGGACCGTCACGGTGTTCCTCACCGAGCTGTTTGCCTACCCGGACAGCGTGACCGAACAGACCACCGACGCCGAGGACGTCCACCGCATCGTCGACGATCACATCGATCTCGAACAGTCGATCATCGATGCGGTCGCCATGGAGCTGCCGCTGTCGCCGCTGTGCTCCGACGACTGTCCCGGGCTCTGTCAGGTATGCGGGGTGCGCCTCGCGATCGCCGAACCCGGTCACGCGCACGAGGTCATCGATCCGCGATGGGCCGGGTTGGCCGACAAGTTCCCGGGCCTGGCCGGGGAATCCGGCCCGGCCTCCACCGATGCCCCGAACCCCGACGACAGGGACGAGAAGCGTGGTTGACGAGGCCGGGGAATCACAGTTCGCCGACCTGCTCACAGCGGTGGACACCACGATCGGTGAGCAACTGCTCACGCTCGCCCTCACCCACCGTTCCTACGCCTACGAGAACGGGGGACTGCCGACCAACGAGCGGCTGGAGTTCCTCGGTGACTCCGTGCTCGGTGTGGTGATCACCGAACGCCTCTACCTCAGCTACCCCGACCGACCCGAGGGTGAACTGGCCAAGATCCGCGCGAGTGTCGTCAACATGCACGCCCTCGCCGACGTCGCACGTTCACTCGGGCCCGGCGGCCTCGGCCGGCATCTGTATCTGGGCCGCGGTGAGGAGATGACCGGCGGTCGGGACAAGGACTCGATCCTGGCCGACGGCCTCGAATCGCTCTTCGGCGCGGTGTTCATCGAACACGGCCTGGCCACCTCCAAACGCGTCATCCTGCGGCTGTTCGACGACGTCATCGACCGGGCCGGAACCCTGGGCGCGGGACTCGACTGGAAGACGTCACTGCAGGAACTGAGCGCCGAACAGGGACTCGGCCCGCCGCAGTATCAGATCAGCTCGACCGGGCCGGACCACAACAAGGAGTTCACCGCGGTCGCCGTGGTCGCCGGCGAGAGTCTCGGCAACGGGGTGGGGCGGACCAAGAAAGAGGCCGAACAGCAGGCGGCGGCACGCGCGTGGAAGACGCTCACCGAACGGGCCACCGCCGTGGGCTCGCCGGATTCAGTCGCGTCCGATCCGACAGCATCCGATTCTGCTGTGTCGGACCCGGCCGCTTCGTGACCCGTACATCACATGCCTGAACTACCCGAGGTGGAGACCGTTCGCCGTGGCCTCGCGGATCACCTCGTCGGCCGGACGATCCGGAAGGTCGAGGTTCTGCACCCGCGCGCGGCTCGCCGGCATGTCGGTGGCGATCTCGACCTCATCGGGCGTCTGCGAAACAAGTCGGTCACCGGAGTGCGCCGCCGCGGCAAGTATCTGTGGCTCGACGTCGCCGATGCCCGCGACCGGGCCGCCGTCGTCGTCCATCTGGGGATGAGCGGACAGATGCTGATCGCGCGAGCCGGTGCCCCCGATCACACGCATCTGCGGATCCGGGCATCCCTCGACGACGGAAACGAACTGCGTTTCGTCGATCAGCGCACCTTCGGCGGCTGGCATGTCGACGACTATGCCGAACCCGAAGATGCTGTGGCACAGTCGAGTTCGCTTCTCCCGACGTCGGTCGCGCACATCGCCCGCGATCCCTTCGACCCCGACTTCGACGCCGAGGCGACGGTCTCACGCATCCGCACCAAACACAGCGAGATCAAGCGGGTACTGCTCGACCAGACGGTGATCTCCGGGGTGGGCAACATCTACGCCGACGAGGCACTCTGGCGGGCACGCCTCTACGGCGGCCGCGTCGCCGACGGCATCAGCCGCCCCAAGCTGCGCGAACTCCTCACCGCGGTGTCCGACGTGATGGGTGAGGCGCTTGCCGTCGGCGGGACGTCGTTCGACGCGCTGTATGTGAACGTGAACGGGCAGTCGGGGTACTTCGAACGGTCGCTGAACGCCTACGGCCGTGCGGGTCAACCGTGCCGTCGATGTGGGCAGATGATGCGCCGCGAATCATTCATGAACCGCAGCTCGTACTTCTGCCCGCGCTGCCAGCGGCGCTCGGTGCGCACCGGCTGAGCCGGGGCGCGGTAAGCGCACCACACCGCCACGGAAGAATGGGCGCATGCCGGGTGTTACCCGAACGCGAGCGAGTGCCTTACAGACCTGTGAAAGGACCCCAGAGACCATGACGACCCAGACCCCGACGCCCGAGACGACCGGCGATGCACAGCAGAAGCCGCACACCGACCTGTGGGTTCAGCGGACCGGCGTCCGTCGGTATACGGGCCGCAGCTCGCGCGGTGCCGAGGTTCTGGTCGGCTCCGAGGACGTCGACGGCGTGTTCACCCCCGGCGAGTTGCTGAAGATCGCATTGGCCGCCTGCACCGGGATGTCGTCGGATCGTCCTCTGGCCCGCCGGCTCGGTGATGATTACGACGCCACCATCCGGGTGTCGGGCGCCGCCGACCGCGACAACGAGGTGTATCCGCGCCTCGACGAGGTCCTCGAGATCGATCTCTCCGAACTGGATCCCGAAGCGGCGCAGCGACTTCTCGTGGTCGTCGAACGCGCCGTCGACGCGGTGTGCACGGTCGGGCGGACCATCAAGGCCGGCGCCGAGGTGGGATTGCGCATCGACACTGAGTGAACACGTCCGGGTGAGCGGTGCCCGCCCACTAATCTGACAACCATGTCCGACGAGCACCGGCACCATTCCGATCACGACGAGCCTGATCCCGAACACCAGGTGCGCCTGATCGCGCACGTCCACGGGCGGGTGCAGGGCGTCGGATTCCGGTGGTGGACCCGCTCACGTGCGCTGGAACTGGGTTTGTCGGGTTACGCCGCCAATCAGCCCGACGGGCGGGTGCTGGTGGTGGCCGAGGGGCCGCGCCGTGAGGTGCAGGCGCTGCTGGATTCGCTGCGCTCGGGACAGACGCCGGGGCGGGTCTCTCTCGTCGTCGAGCGTCTGGACCTTCCGCGTGGCGACCTCACCGGGTTCGCCGAGCGCTGATTCCCGCCCGTTCGTGGCGTGGGGCGACGATCTCGGATCGCGATGGTGAGTACTCTGTACCGTCGTGCACCTCAAGAGCCTGACCCTGAAGGGCTTCAAGTCGTTTGCCTCGGCAACGACCCTGCGCTTCGAGCCGGGTATCACGTGCGTCGTCGGGCCCAACGGCTCCGGAAAATCCAACGTCGTCGACGCTCTGACCTGGGTGATGGGCGAGCAGGGCGCCAAAGCGCTGCGCGGCGGGAAGATGGAAGACGTCATCTTCGCCGGGACCTCGGGCCGTCCGCCGCTGGGGCGCGCCGAGGTGACGCTGACGATCGACAACGCCGACGGCGCGCTGCCCATCGAATACTCCGAGGTCTCCATCACGCGGCGCATGTTCCGCGACGGGGCCGGTGAGTATGAGGTCAACGGCAGCAAATGCCGCCTGATGGATGTGCAGGAACTGCTGTCGGACTCCGGCATCGGCCGTGAGATGCACGTCATCGTGGGGCAGGGGCGACTGTCGGCGATCCTGGAGTCGCGCCCCGAGGATCGTCGCGCGTTCATCGAAGAGGCGGCCGGCGTTCTCAAACACCGCAAACGCAAAGAAAAGGCCGTCCGCAAGCTCGACGCCATGCAGGCCAACCTGGCGCGGCTCACCGACCTGACCGCCGAGCTCCGCCGCCAGCTCAAACCGCTCGGCCGGCAGGCCGAGGTGGCCCGGCGCGCGCAGACGGTGCAGGCCGACCTCCGCGATGCGCGTCTCCGCCTGGCCGCCGACGATCTCGTCACCCGCCGCGCCGAGATGGCCGAGCACAGCGCGGTGGAAGACGAGGTGCGCCGCCGGCAGGACGAGGTCAGCGTCGAGGCCGACCGCATCGCCGCCGAGGTCGCCGAACACGAACAGCATCTGGCCGAGGTCACCCCGGCGGCGTCGGCCGCCAACCAGGCGTGGTTCCGGCTCTCCGCGCTCGCCGAACGTGTCGACGCCACCTGCCGGGTGGCCACCGAACGCAGCCGCTACCTCAGCGAGCCGGCGGCCGAGTCGAGTGGTCCCGACCCCGAGACGCTGGAGCGTCAGGCGACCGAGGCCGCCGAGACCGAGGCCGAACTGGCCGAGGCCGTCGCGGTGGCCGCCGAACAACTCGAGGTGACCCGCGAGCAGCTCGCCGAACGTGAATCGGTGGCGCAGGCCGCCGAGGCCGCGCACATGGCCGCCGTCCGAGCGATCGCCGACCGGCGCGAGGGCCTGGCGCGGCTCGAGGGGCAGGTGGACAACCTCCGTACTCGCGCCGAGTCGGTGGAGGCCGAGGCAGCGCGATTGACCGCGGCGATCGCCGCCGCGACAGAACGCGCCGAAAATGCTCAGTCGCAACAAGATTCGGCAGCCGGGACGCTCGGCGAGCTGGAGGCCGCAGAACGGGCGCTCGACGAACACCACGAACGGTGCGTCACCGCACTGAATCTGTCGAACGAGCGGGTCGCAACCCTCCAGGCGCAGCAGCGGGAGGCCGAGCAGAAGATCGCCTCGCTGACCGCCCGCATCGACGCCCTCGCCGTCGGTCTCGAACGTAATGACGGTGGCGCGTGGCTGATCCAGAACGCTCCCGACGGGATGCTGGGACCGCTCTCGGAACTGCTCGGCGTCGAGGCCGGGTTCGAGACGGCGATCGCCGGCGCACTGGGCCCGGCGGCCGACGCCTTCGCCACCGTCGACGGGGTAGCCGCCCTGCGGGCTCTGCAGGCACTCAAGTCCGGCGACGGCGGCCGCGCCGCGCTGATCTGCGGGGGACTGGCCGGCGCCCCCGGTCCCCGTGACATCACCCTGCCGACCGGCGCGCGGTGGGCGTCGTCGGTGGTGACCTGCCCGGATAGCGTCCGCGGCGCGATCGAGGTCATCCTGGCCGACATCGTGGTCGTCGACGATCCCGCCGTGGGTCTCGATCTCGCCCAGCGGTTCGGCATCACCGCGGTGACCACCGATGGTGACCGTATCGGCCGGGCCACGGTGGTGGGCGGGTCGTCGCACCGGCCGTCGACGCTGGAGGTCCAGTCGGCCATCGACACCGCCACCGACGATCTGGCCGCCACGCGTCGTCGGGCGGAGGAGGTGGCGGCCGCACTCGACGGTGCGCTCACCGAACAACGCCAGCGGCGCGAGTCGGCCGAGGAGGCGCTGGCCGCGCTGCACGAATCCGACGCCAACGTGGGTGGCGCATACGAGACGATGGCCCGACTCGGCCAGGAGATCCGGGCCGCCCGATCGGAGACCGAGCGTCTGACGCGGCAGCGGGAACGGGCCGAGGAGGGACGGACGGAGACCTTCGCGCAACTCGAGGAACTGACCGAACGACTCCGGCTCGCCCAGGACGAGACCGAACCCGTGGCCGGTGAGTCCGGCGTCGACGACACCGATCGTGCGGTTGCCGCCGAGGCGGTCGCCGCCGCACGCAGCGCCGAGATGGAAGCACGGTTGGCGCTGCGCACCGCCGAGGAACGCCTAGCCTCGGTGCGTGGCCGGGCCGACTCGCTACGCCGTGCCGCTCAGCGGGAACGCGACGCGCGCGAGCGTGCCCGCCGCCAGGACCAGGTCCGGCGTCATGCCGCGGCCGTCGCCGCCGCGGTCGCCGAGGCCGGTGCGCAGGTGTCGGCGCGGCTCGCCGGCGCTGTGGCCACCGCCCAGGCCGGCCGGGACGAACTCGAGGAGATCCGCATCGCGCGCAGCGCCACGCTCGAGGAACTCAAGGCGCGCGCCACCGAGCTCACCAATCAGCTCAACGCCTTGCGCGACACCGTGCACCGCGACGAGATGGCGCGCGCCCAGGTGGCGTTGCGGATCGAGCAACTCGAGGAACAGATCCTGGAGTCCTTCGCCGTCGCGCCCGACGACCTGATCGCCGAGTACGGTCCGGATGTACCGATGCCGCCGTCGGCGCTCGAGATACAGGAGTACGAGGACGCCAAGGCGCGCGGAGAGCAGGTGGTGGCACCGGCCCCGATGCCGTTCGACCGCGCGACCCAGGAGGCCCGTGCGAAAAAGGCGCAGAAGGACCTCAACACCCTCGGAAAGGTCAACCCGCTGGCCCTCGAGGAGTTCGCGGCGCTCGAGGAACGCTACAACTTCCTCTCCGCCCAGCTCGAAGACGTCAAGGCCGCCCGCAAGGATCTGCTCGACGTCGTCGACGAGGTCGATGCGCGCATCCTCCAGGTCTTCACCGAGGCCTACGCCGACGTCGAACGCGAGTTCTCGCAGGTCTTCGCGACGCTGTTCCCGGGCGGGGAGGGCCGGCTGATCCTCACCGAACCCGGCGACATGCTCACCACCGGTATCGAGGTGGAGGCGCGACCCCCGGGCAAGAAGGTCAAACGGCTCTCGCTGCTGTCCGGTGGTGAGAAGTCGCTCACCGCGGTCGCGATGCTGGTCGCGATTTTCCGGGCCCGGCCGTCGCCGTTCTACGTCATGGACGAGGTCGAGGCGGCGCTCGACGACACGAACCTGCGCCGCCTGATCAGTCTCTTCGAGCAACTGCGGGAGCGCTCGCAGCTGATCGTCATCACCCATCAGAAGCCCACCATGGAGGTCGCCGACGCGCTGTACGGCGTCAGCATGCGCGGTGACGGCATCACCACCGTCATCTCGCAGCGTCTGCGCGGCGTCGACATGCCGGTGAGTACCGGCGCGGCCGTCCCTGCGACAACCGACCCGGCCGACCCGGCCGCGGGCCGCACCGCGGACTGATCGACCCGTCCGGTCGCATCCCCGTCGGGATGTCGGGTAAGCCGGAGAGAAGTACACGCGCGACTCTCACGAGAACAGGACATAGAAGTGGACACCGGAATCATCATCGGCATCGTCGTCGCGGTGATCGTGCTCGTCGCACTGATCACCCTCGGTCTGATCCTCGCGCGCCGACGCCGGATCTCGCTGAGCGACACCACGACCGAGCAGGTCACCGACGGAACCATCCGGCAGGTCGATCGATCGGGCGGGTACACCGCCGGCTCCGGCTTCAGCTTCAGTCAGGGATCGACCGGCGGCACCGCGCTGGCCGAGCCGCCCGAGCCGGTGCGGCCGCCGGGGGACACCGGGTTCGAGCGCACCGAGGTCGACGGGCAGCCCGGTGTGGGTGACGACGCCGCGGTGCCACGGGACTCCGCGCAGCGCGGCATCCAGGAGGTCGGACTTCCCGACCTCGATACTCCCGCCGGCGTTGCCGACGGTGGTTCGGCGCCGGTCGAGCCGGCCACACCGCAGGTAGCCGAGCCGGAGACCGCTGCACCCGACACTGCGCAACCCGACACTGCGCAACCCGAGGCCGCTCAACCGGAGGCCGCTCAACCGGAGGTCACCGCGCCGACGACCCCCGAGCCGACGACCCCCGAGCCAGCGACCGACACCGCGCCCACCGGCACTGGCACTGCGCCCACGGGGGCCCCGGCCGGCGAGATCACCGTGCCGGACACCGCGGAGTCGGTGACCGCCGCACCCGCGCTCGACGAGATCGAACCCACCGCGGGTCGCCTCGGGCGTCTGCGGGGCCGGCTGTCGCGATCGCAAGGGGCGATCGGCAAGAGCGTGCTCGGTCTGCTCGGGGCGGGCGACCTCGACGAGGACAGCTGGGAGGAGATCGAGGACACCCTCGTGATGGCCGACCTCGGCTCGTCGACGACCGCCGCGGTGGTGGAACGGCTGCGTGAGGAACTGGCCACCAACAACGTGCGAACCGCCGAACAGGCCCGGGCACTGCTCAAACGTGTTCTCGTGGAACAGCTGCGCCCCGAACTCGACCGGTCGGTGAAAGCACTGCCGCATGCCGGCCGGCCCGCCGTCGTGCTGGTTGTCGGGGTCAACGGAACCGGCAAGACCACCACCACCGGCAAACTCGCGCGGGTGCTGGTGGCCGATGGCCGCCGGGTCCTGCTCGGCGCGGCCGACACCTTCCGTGCGGCCGCCGCCGACCAGCTGCAGACCTGGGGTGAGCGCGTGGGCGCCGAAGTCGTGCGCGGCAAGGAGAAGGCCGACCCGGCGGCGGTCGCCTTCGATGCAGTCGACCGGGGCATCGACGCCGGTGTCGACGTTGTGATGATCGACACCGCGGGCCGGCTGCACACCAAGACGGGTTTGATGGACGAACTCGGCAAGGTCAAGCGGGTCGTCGAGAAAAAGGCGCCGGTCGACGAGGTGCTTCTCGTCCTCGACGCGACCGTGGGACAGAACGGACTCATGCAGGCTCGCGTCTTCGCCGAGGTCGTCGACATCACCGGTCTGGTGCTGACCAAACTCGACGGAACCGCCAAGGGCGGCATCGTCTTCCACGTCCAGAAGGAGCTCGGCGTGCCGGTCAAACTGGTCGGTCTCGGCGAAGGTGCCGACGATCTCGCACCGTTCGAACCGGAGGCCTTCGTCGAGGCCCTGCTCTGAGTGCGTGGAGTTCGCGCCAGCCGCAACATCTTTGACGATGGCGAATCGGGTCTCACAATGCTTCGACGAGCCTGAGAGGTCGTCGAACGGCCCACCTGGGGTGTTACCTGCGGGAAATACAAACCGGCCGTTGGTTCACACTCTGGAAACACCGAGGCACCACGGCTGAAACCGAGTGCCGCGAGTCTCTTTGGAGGCGCCGAGCGGTCGGCGCACTCTAGGGAGGTTTCTTACAGTGGTTTCTGCACTGCCAGAGAGTGTCTTCGGAGAACCCGATGCCGGCAACACCGCATGGATGCTTGCCAGTGCCTCGATGGTTCTGCTGATGACACCGGCGCTCGCCTTCTTCTACGGGGGTCTGTCGCGCGGCAAATCTGTCCTGAACATGATGATGATGTCGTTCGGGGCGCTCGCCACCGTGAGCGTTGTCTATGTGTTGTGGGGCTTTTCGATGTCCTTCGGCAACACGGTCACCGGAGACAGTGACATCGGCGGCATCTTCTCCAACCCGTTCGCGCTGTTCGGTTCCGATCAGTTGATGAACACGACCGAGGTGGGTGACGCCACCCACTACGTGCTGTGGACCGGCGTGGACACCAAGCTCCCCGCCATCGTGTTCCTGGGATTCCAGCTGACCTTCGCCGTGATCACCGTGGCCCTCATCTCGGGTGCGGTTGCCGAGCGCGTGAAGTTCTCCACCTGGCTGGTCTTCTCGGTCGTGTGGGCCACCATCGTGTACTTCCCGTTGTCGCACATGGTGTGGGGCGGCGGACTGATGTCGGGAGCCGAGAAGAGCTTCGCGTCGTCGATATTCGGCACCACCACCGAGGACGGAGTCACCAGCGCCAACGTCGCCCCGATCGACTTCGCCGGCGGTACGGTCGTCCACATCAACGCCGGTATGGCCGGTCTGATCCTGGCGATCATCGTCGGCAAGCGTGTCGGCTTCGGTCGCACGGCCTATCGCCCGCACAACATCCCGTTCGTGATGCTCGGCGCGGCACTGCTGTGGTTCGGCTGGTTCGGATTCAACGCGGGTTCCGAACTCGCCGCGGACATGACGGCCGGACTCGTCTGGGTCAACACCACCGCTGCGACCGCCGCCGCGATGATCGGCTGGCTCGCCGTGGAATGGGTGCGCGACAAGCACGCGACCAGCGTCGGTGCGGCCTCGGGTATCGTCGCCGGCCTCGTCGCCATCACCCCGGCCTGCGGTGCGCTCACCCCGGTGGGCTCGTTGATCCTGGGCGTCATCGCCGGTGCGCTGGCCGCGCTCGCGATCGGACTGAAGAACAAGTTCGGCTACGACGATTCGCTCGACGTGGTCGGCGTGCACCTCGTCGCCGGCCTGTGGGGCACCATCGGCATCGGCCTGCTCGCCAAGGACAAGGGGCTGTTCTGGGGCGGCGACTACAAGCAGCTCGTCGTGCAGGTGGTCATCGCGCTCTTCGCCCTGGCCTTCACCGGTATCCTGACCGCCGTCATCGCCCTGGCCCTCAAGCCGCTCGGCTGGCGGGTCGCCGACGACGAGGAGAAGAGTGGCATCGACGAGGCCGAACATGCGGAGACGGCGTATGAACTGGCATGAAGCACCGACCGTTCGCGACTACGCTGAAACCCATGGAGAGGGATAACTCATGAAGCTGATCACCGCAATCGTCAAGCCGTTCACGCTCGAGGATGTCAAAGCGGGACTGGAACAGGCCGGAATCCTGGGCATGACCGTCAGTGAGGTCCAGGGCTACGGTCGCCAGAAGGGCCACACCGAGGTGTACCGCGGGGCCGAGTATTCGGTGGACTTCGTCCCCAAGGTCCGCGTGGAGGTCGTCGTGGACGACGCCGCGGTGGACAAGGTGGTCGACGTCATCGTCGAGGCCGCCCGTACCGGCAAGATCGGTGACGGGAAGGTGTGGGTGTCCCCGGTGGAGTCGGTCGTACGCGTCCGCACCGGTGAGCGCGGCGGCGACGCGCTCTAATCGCGGCCCGTGCCCTTTCTCAACACGACACACGGCCCCGCGTCCGACGATGAGTCAGGCGCGGGGCCGCGTTCGTCAACACCCGACAACCCGGTTGCGGCAACGGATCTCGCGAAGACCCGCCGCCAACTGACCGAGTCGGCGAAGGCCGGCAGGCTCGACTCCGCCGGCCTGCGCCAAGTCCTCGTGGATCTGCACGAGTTCTGGCTGACCAGCAAGGGAGCCGAACTCGGCATCAAGCCCTACAGCGGTTTCGCCATCGTCGCGGTCGGGGGACTCGGCCGCGGGGAACTGCTGCCGCATTCCGACCTCGATCTCATTCTGCTGCACGACGATCTCCCCGCGGCACGGGTGTCGGAAGTGGCCGACGGTCTCTGGTATCCGTTGTGGGACGCCAACATTCCGCTCGATCACAGTGTGCGTACAGTGCCCCAGGCACTACAGGTGGCTGCCGAGGACATCACCGCGGCGCTCGGTCTGCTCGAGGCCCGGCACATCGCCGGCGACGAGGACCTGTCGGCGCTGCTCATCGGCGGCGTACGTCAGCAGTGGCGCAACGACATCCGGGATCGGTTCGCGGGTGTCGTCGAACATGCCCAGGACCGCTGGCGGCGTGCCGGTGACATCGCGCACCGCGCCGAACCCGATCTCAAGAACGGGCGGGGCGGGCTGCGCGACGTGCAACTGCTCGGTGCGCTCGCGATCGCGCAGCTGACCGACGGGATGGCCAGCCTGCGCCCCGACTCGCCCGGTGCCGGACCGCAATTGGCGTACATGCGGTTGTTGGACATCCGTACCGAATTGCATCGAATCGCCGGGCGGGCCCGCGAACAGGTGCAGGCGCAGGACGCCGACGAGATCGGTGCGGCGCTGCGGATCGGTGACCGTTTCGATCTCGCCCGGGTGATCAGCGATTCCGCCCGGACCATCAGCTACTCGATCGACGTGGGGCTGCGCACGGCCGGCAACGCGTTGCCGCGGCGTGGTCTGGCCAAGCTGCGCCGGTCACCCATCCGCCGTCCGCTGGACGAGGGAGTGGTGGAGCACAACGGGGAAATCGTGTTGGCGCGCAGCGCGATTCCGAGCAAAGACCCCGGACTGATCCTGCGTGTCGCGTCGGCGTCGGCCCGCACCGGGTTGCCGATCAGTGCGTCCACGCTCTCGCGGCTCGGCGATTACGCGCCGGAATTGCGCGAGCCGTGGCCGGCGGAGGCGTTGTCGGATCTGCTGGTTCTGCTCAGCTCCGGGCATCACATGGTGGATGCGATCGAGGCGCTCGATCGCACCGGACTGTGGGGGCGGTTGTTGCCGGAATGGGGTGCGGTGCGCGATCTTCCGCCGCGCGACGCCATCCACACGTGGACCGTCGACCGGCACCTGGTGGAGACGGCGGCACATGCGAGCTCCATGACGACCCGGGTGTCGAGACCGGATCTGCTCGTTCTCGGCGCACTGATCCATGATCTCGGCAAGGGACGCGGGGCCGACCACAGCATCGTCGGGGCGGAACTCGCGATCCAGGTGGGCAACCGGGTCGGACTGTGGCCGCAGGATGTCGAGATACTCTCGGTGATGGTGCGTCACCACCTGCTGCTGCCGGCCGTCGCGACACGTCGCGACCTCGACGATCCGGCCACCGCGGAATCGGTGGTCCAGACCCTCGGATACAACCGAGTCCTCCTGGAATTGCTTGCGGCGCTGGCCGAAGCGGATTCGAAGGCGACCGGTCCCGGGGTGTGGGGGGAGTGGAAGGCCTCACTCATCCTGGATCTGGTCCGCCGCTCGATGCGACTCATCGATGCTGGCGAGCTACCCGTTCCCGAGCCGCTGACCGCCGAGCAGATCGCACTCGCCGAGTCCGCGGAATACGCGGTGCGCATGACGCCCGCCGAGGGGCACATGATCGATGTCACGATGGTCGCACCCGATCAGCCGGGCCTGTTGTCGAAGATGGCCGGGGTACTCGCTCTCGGTGGTCTGCGCTCGAACTCGGTCAATGCGCGCAGCCACGGGGCCAAGGCGGTCAACACCTTCGTCGTGATCCCGGTGTTCGGCAGCCCGCCCGAGGCCGGTCTGGTCCGTCAGCAGATGATCGCCGCCGTCGAAGGCAAGATCGATGTGCTGGCACGTCTCGATGCGCGGGAACGGGATTCGCCGATCCCGACCATCGCCACGGTCGCCACCACCCCCGGTGCCGCCGAACCGGTGGTCGAGGCGGGACACCCGCGCAACGCGGTTCCGGCGTTGTTCGCGGTCGCTCCGCCGCGGGCACTGTGGATCGACGGACCCTCCGGGGAGGCATTGCTCGAACTGCGCACCGACGATCGCATCGGCCTGTTGAGCCGGGTGAGCGCGGTTCTGGAGCGGCACGGGGCCGATATCCGCTGGGCCCGGGTCGCCACGCTCGGGTCGACCGTGGTGGACACCTTCGGTCTGCGGCTGTCCGACGAGACCGAATCGGCGCGCGCCGCGCTGGCCGACGCGGTCCTCGCGGTGTGCCCGCCGCCGCAGCCGCGGTCCGACGACGAGGACGGCGACTCGGGCCCGACGAGTTACGGCGGAACCGGGCGATCGGGAGTGCCGATCAGCTGAGAAGCCCGCACATGGGAAGATGGGTGAATGTTCGATTCCCTCTCCGATCGGTTGACCGGTGCGCTCAAGGACCTGCGCGGCAAGGGCCGGCTCTCCGACGCCGACATCGACCGCACCTGCCGGGAGATCCGACTGGCGCTGCTCGAGGCGGATGTCTCGTTGCCGGTGGTGCGCGCCTTCATCGCGCGCATCAAGGACCGCGCCAAGGGCGCGGAGGTGTCCGCGGCGCTGAACCCGGCCCAGCAGGTCGTCAAGATCGTCAACGAGGAGCTCGTCGGCATCCTCGGCGGCGAGACCCGCCGCGTCACCTATGCCAAGACACCGCCGACGGTGATCATGCTGGCCGGCCTGCAGGGTGCCGGTAAGACAACCCTGGCGGGCAAGCTCGGGCACTGGCTGCAGCAGCAGGGGCACACCCCCATGCTGGTGGCCTGTGACCTGCAGCGCCCGGGCGCGGTGTCGCAGCTGCAGATCGTGGGTGAGCGTGCCGGGGTGCCGGTGTTCGCCCCCCACCCCGGGACGAGTGTGGGCGGGGAGGGCGTCCTGGGCGTCAGCTCGGGGGATCCGGTGGCGGTGGCGCAGGGTGGCGTCGACGAGGCCCGCAGGCAGCACTACGACGTGGTCATCATCGACACCGCCGGCCGTCTGGGTATCGACGAGGAACTGATGCGGCAGGCCGCCGACATCCGGGAGGCCACCCGGCCCGACGAGGTCCTCTTCGTCGTCGACGCGATGATCGGTCAGGATGCCGTCACCACGGCGCAGGCCTTCCAGGACGGGGTCGGTTTCACCGGCGTCGTGCTCACCAAACTTGACGGGGACGCCCGCGGCGGTGCCGCGCTGTCGGTGCGTGAGGTCACCGGCCGACCGATCATGTTCGCGTCGTCGGGGGAGAAGCTCGAGGACTTCGACGTCTTCCATCCCGACCGGATGGCCAGCCGCATCCTGGGTATGGGTGACGTCCTCAGCCTCATCGAGCAGGCCGAACAGCACTGGGACACACAGCAGGCCGAGGCCGCGGCCGCCAAGATCACCCAGGGCGACCTGACTCTCGAGGACTTCCTCGAGCAGATGCTGATGATCCGCAAGATGGGGCCCATCGGCAACATCCTCGGCATGCTCCCGGGCGCCGGTCAGATGAAGGACGCGCTCTCCCAGGTCGACGACAAGCAACTCGACCGGGTACAGGCGATCATCCGCGGCATGACCCCCGCCGAACGCGACAACCCGAAGATCATCAACGCCTCCCGCCGGCTCCGCATCGCCAACGGGTCCGGTGTCACCGTCAGCGAGGTCAACCAGCTCGTCGACCGCTTCTTCGAGGCCCGCAAGATGATGGCCCAGATGTCGGGCCGGATGGGCATGGGCGCGGTTGGCCGCAAATCCAACCGCAAGAAGGGCAAGGGCAAGAAGGGCAAGGCCAAGGGACGCGGGCCCACGCCGCCGAAGATGCGTGGCGGGCTGCCCGGGATGCCCGCCGGGTTCCCGGACCTGTCGAACATGCCCCCGGGTCTCGACCAGCTCCCACCCGGTCTCGAGGGCATCGACATCTCGCAGTTCCAGCAGCCCAAGAAGAAGTGAGCCAGTAGCGTCACCCTCATGGCGGCAGAGCACTACCGCGGGCGCAATCCGTTCGACGGGGAACCGGTCGAGTTCTGGGTCGTGGGCGACACCATCAGCCACGAACGGGTGCCGGCGGCTGTCACCGTCACCGACGACGGCTGGATCGTGCCCGGACTCGTGGACGCCCACAATCATGTCGGCATCGCGCCCGGCCTCGGCGTCACCATCGAGCAGGCCAGGCAATTCGCCTACGCCGACGCACGCGCCGGCACCCTGCTGATCCGTGAGGTCGGGTCGCCGGTGGACACCCATCCGCTCGACGACGACCCGTCGTGCCCGCGCTTCATCCGCGCCGGCATGCACATCGCGCGCCCCAAACGCTATCTGCGTGACTACGGCATCGACCTCGACGACCCCGACGATCTGCCCGCCGAGGTGGCCCGGCAGGCACGGGCCGGGGACGGCTGGGTCAAGCTCGTCGGCGACTGGATCGATCGCGACGCCGGTGACCTCGCACCGTTGTGGACCCGCGACCAGCTCGCCGCGGCGGTATCGGTGGCCCACGAGCACGGCGCCCGGATCACCGCGCACGTCTTCGGTACCGATGCCCTGGTCGACCTCATCGATGTCGGCGTGGACTGCATCGAGCACGGCACCGGACTGACCGGCGATCTCATCGACCGGATGGTGGAGCGATCCATCGCGCTCGTGCCCACCCTGATCCAGGTGGACAACTTCCCGGAGATCGCCGACGGCGCCGACCGGTTCCCTGCCTACGCGCGGCACATGCGCGCACTGCACGCCGGAGCCGCCGACGTTTTCGCCGCCGCGCGGGAGGCCGGGGTGACCATGTTCGCCGGAACCGATGCCGGCGGGTTCGTCGAGCACGGCCGCATCGTCGACGAGATCGAGCGCCTCGCGCAGGTCGGGCTGGGGCCGGCCGGTGCGCTCGAGGCGGCCACCACGGGTCCGCGCGACTGGCTGGGGGCAGGCCGGCTCGACGACGGTGATCGCGCCGATTTCCTTGTGCTGGAAGACAATCCGGTTGACAAACTGGCGACGCTGCGGGCACCGCGGCACGTCGCGTGCTCCGGGCGGCACCTCATCTGACACGGGCACCGCCCGCTGTGACCGATTCCACTCCTGACGCCCTGGCGGTACTAGGTTACCGGACGGTAATGTAGCACCGGCGTTGCGCGCCGACCGGGGCGTGGGCCTGTGGTCACCTTTCGCGGGGTGGGTGACCGCACGCCCGCGATTTCTCTCCCGCGGTTCACGATTTCTTTCGCGTGGGCCCGGTCTGGCACAATTGCTTGCTGGTTCGTCGGATCCGGTCACGCACCGCCCGACGGTCACACCCACCACAGATCGCAAAACCGGGTCCGTCACACCGGGCGGGCCGCTGAATTGCGCAGTGACCACTGGAAAGAGAAGTCATGGCTGTCAAGATCAAGCTCACGCGGCTCGGCAAGATCCGCAATCCGCAGTACCGCATCGTCGTCGCCGATTCTCGGACCCGCCGCAACGGCCGGGTGATCGAGACCATCGGCAAGTACCACCCGAAGGAAGAGCCGAGCCTGATCGAGGTCGACTCCGAGCGCGCCCAGTACTGGCTCGGCGTCGGTGCGCAGCCGACCGAGCCGGTGGCCGCGATCCTCAAGGTGACCGGTGACTGGCAGAAGTTCAAGGGCCTGCCGGGCGCCGAGGGCACCCTGAAGACCAAGGAAGCCAAGCCGTCCAAGCTGGACCTGTTCAACGCTGCTCTGGCCGCCGCCGACAGCGAGCCGGTCGCCGAGGCGACCACGCCCAAGAAGAAGGCCGCCGCCAAGAAGGACGACGCCCCGGCCGCCGAGGCCACCGCTGACGAGACCCCGGCCGAGAAGCCCGCTGCCGAGGCCGACGCGTGAGTGCCGTCGTCGCCGATGCCGTCGAGCATCTGGTGCGTGGGATCGTCGCCAATCCGGACGATGTCCGGGTCGACCTGGTGACCGGGCGCCGTGGGCGCCTCGTCGAGGTGCACGTCAACCCAGAGGATCTCGGCAAGGTGATCGGCCGCAACGGTCGCACCGCCACGGCGCTGCGCACCCTGGTCGCCGGTATCGGCGGCAAGGGGATGCGGGTCGACATCGTCGACACCGATCGCTGATCTGCTGCGGGACAAGACAAGAGCAACGATGGACCTCGTCGTCGGACGTGTCGCCAAGTCGCACGGCGTTCGCGGCGAGGTCGTCGTCGACATCCGCACCGATGATCCGGAAACCCGGTTCGCCGTCGGGACCGTCCTGCGCGGACGGATGCCCAAGGGTGCCGGTGACCGCGAGTTCACCGTGACAGCCGCCCGGCACCACGCCGGACGGCTGTTGCTGTCGCTGGCCGAGGTGACCGATCGTGGGGCGGCAGACGGTCTCCGAGGGGTGCTGTTCCTCATCGACAGCAGCGAGGCGCAGCCCTCCGACGACCCCGACGAGTTCTACGATCACGAACTCGAGGGCGTCCCGGTCAGTACCGTCGACGGCGTGTCGGTCGGCGTGGTGGAGTCCGTCCTGCATCTGCCCGGCGGCGAACTGCTCAGTGTGCGAACCGAGGACAGGCGCGAGGTGCTGGTGCCGTTCGTGCGGCAGATCGTGCCGACGGTGACCCGCGAACAGATCGTCATCGACCCACCCGACGGCCTGCTCGACGAGGCGCAGTAGTGCGCATCGACGTCGTCTCGATCTTTCCCGAGTATCTCGACCCGTTGCGATATGCGTTGCTGGGCAAGGCGATCGAGGCCGGGCGCATCGAGGTCGACGTGCACGACCTACGGGCCTGGACCCACGACGTGCACCGCAGTGTGGACGATGCGCCGTACGGCGGCGGGCCCGGCATGGTGATGAAACCCGGGGTGTGGGGACCGTGTCTGGACGACGTCTGCCCCGACGACGCCCTGCTGGTGGTCCCCACCCCGGCGGGTGTGCCCTTCACCCAGGCCACCGCGCAGCGCTGGAGCACCGAACCACACGTCGTCTTCGCCTGCGGACGCTATGAGGGCATCGATCAGCGCGTCTTCGACGACGCCGCCCGGCGGGTGCGGGTCGAGGAGGTGTCCCTCGGTGACTTCGTGCTGATCGGCGGCGAGGTCGCCGCGATGGCCATGATCGAGGCCACCGTCCGGTTGATCCCCGGGGTGCTGGGCAATCCCCGCTCCCATCAAGAGGATTCGTTCTCCGACGGCCTCCTCGAAGGACCCAGCTACACACGGCCGGAGACGTGGCGGGGACTGCCGGTGCCGCCGGTGCTGCTCAGCGGCGATCACGCGCGTGTCGCCCGGTGGCGTCACGAGCAGGCCGTCGAACGAACGCGACTTCGGCGCCCGGACCTGCTGCCCGACGATGTGAACGAGTCCTGACCGTCGGCGCTTTGCGCGGTTAGTATTCCCTCGGACACCACGGGGATGTCCGGATCGTGAAGCACCAGGGGGCCGATCATCGACAGCGACAGGTACTCGACGATGCTCGCCGAACTCGACCGGCAGCGCACCGAACTCGACCGCGCCGCCACCGCGCTGAGCACGCTGACCTCTCGGGCGCTGAGCACGGACCGGCTGGTGTCCGTCACCGTCAACGCCCGCGGCCTGCTGGTGGATGTGACCATCGAACCGCTTGCGCTGCGCCGCTATCGGGCCGACCAGCTCGCGGCCCTGCTCACCGGATTGTCCGGTCAGGCCGACGAGGCGCTGCGCAGGCAACGCGAATCGATCCTGCGAGCCGCGGCCGACCCCGAACCGACGTTGGCCGATGTTCGGGACGGATCCGGGCGCGGTGATGATGTCTGACCATCTTGCCCTCGATCCGGCGGACCTGACCGGTCTCGCCCGGCGGCTGACCGGCGCGCGCGAGGACCTGGCCGCTGCCCACACCGAGGTGACCGCGGTCCTCGCCGACGTGGCGGCGTCGCTGGGGAGTGGTCCGGCGGCCGGGGTGTTCCGGACCGGTCTGGATCGCGCGCAGGACTCGGTGCTGGGTTCACTGGCCGGCCTCACCGATCGCGTCGGCGCCCATGCGACAGCGGTTGCGTCCGGTGCGCAGCAGGTCGCCGACACCGACGCCGACCTCGGCGGCGAGATCGTGGGGACCTGATGACGGCCTCGGAGGCCACCCGGGCCGCGGTGTCGGACTGGGATGCGGCCGCATATGCCGAACACCTGGTCCCCGGATCGTGGCCCACCGCCGACGTGGATGGGCTGCGTGCCGGGGCCGGGCGTTTTCGGGACCTGGCGCGACGGGTGCGCGGCATCGGCAACGATATCGACGCCGGGCGTCGTGGCATCGCCGGCGGACGCGGCATCTTCGCCGAAGAACTCGACGCCGTACTGCGCCGGCTGAACGATCACGAACCCGGGTCGGGCGGTGCCGGAGATGTCGCCGGGCGGTTGGACACCGTGGCGCGCATGCTCGAGCGCTACGCCGACACCGTGGTGCAGGCGCGTCAGGAGATGACGTTGATCGCCGCCATCACCGACCGGGATTCCCGGCGCGCCGAGGTGCTTGCGCTGCTCGGTGACGAGTCGGCGCGGGTCGTGGCCGCCAGTGCCGGACGGCTGGCGCTGACCGCGGCCGGTGATGACTTCACCGACCGTTCCGAGGACGCGGCGCGCCACGACACACCGCCGGCCGCGACGAGCGGGATGATGCCGTTCGCGCCGATGGGTGCGTTGGGTGCAGGGGCGCTGGCCGGTGCGGCGGGCGTCGGCGCGGTCCGGTCCGGTCCAGGCGGCCCGGCTGTGGTGGACACCGAGGACCTCGTCTGGCTGCGACGCCGGGCCGATCAGGTCGCGTCGTCGGTCGGCCCGGAACTCGGTGGCTGGTTGCGGACCGCGGTGGGCCTCGGGCGCTCAGATCGTGGCCGTCGGGTGGTGGTCGTCGCCACCAGCGATCCACAGCCCTACCAGCGGCGCGGCATGTCGCTCGGCGACGACGAGGCGCTCGCCGGGGACGGTCGCGCACCCGAATTGGCCATCCTCGATCATATGGCTGCGACCGGCACCACACCGTGTGCGGTGGCCTCGGCTGCCCCGATGGCCCCGGCCACGCTCGCAGTGTTGAGGGCTGCCGAGGTGGAGGTGCTCGCGCCGGGCGCCGATACCCGCGGGCCGTGATCTCCGCGGGCGTACGACGATTTCGTCGGGCCGGGGTTGGTCTGGCACAATAGTCGGGTTGCCTGGCCACGACACCGCACAGCGGAGTCTGCCGGGTACGCACCGACTCGGAGCACGAACCGGTTGAACGCCCACAGGCCGCCAGGTTCCTCTACTCAACGTTCACGCCAGAACAGGACCACTACCGATGAACACCCTCGACTTCCTCGACAAGCAGTCGCTCCGCGACGACATTCCCGCCTTCGGCCCCGGCGACACCCTCGACGTGCACGTCAAGGTCATCGAGGGCAGCAAGGAGCGCGTCCAGGTGTTCAAGGGCGTCGTCATCCGCCGCCAGGGTGGTGGCGTGCGCGAGACCTTCACCGTCCGCAAGGTGTCCTTCGGCGTCGGCGTTGAGCGCACCTTCCCGGTGCACAGCCCCAACATCGCCAAGATCGAGGTCCTCACCCGCGGTGACGTCCGTCGCGCCAAGCTGTACTACCTGCGCGACCTGCGCGGCAAGGCAGCCAAGATCAAGGAAAAGCGCTGACGCGTCTACCCTGACGACGTGGCCGACACGCATCGCGAAGACCCGCACCCGGACGACCCGAACGGCGTCGATCCCCAGCCGCTCGACACCGATCCGCCGGCGAGCCGGCACGAGCGCGCGACGACGGCCTCCGGGCCTGACACCCCCGCACCCGACGATCCCGAGGACGACTCGGAGCGCCCGTGGCGGCTGAAGTCCGACCCCGACGAGAAAAAGAAGAAGTCGGGTAAGTCGGGATCGTTCCTGCGCGAACTCGTGATCATCATCGGGTGCGTGCTGCTGTTGACCTGGCTGCTGCAGACCTTCGTCGGCCGGCAGTACGTCATCCCGTCGGAATCGATGGAGGAGACGCTCATCGGCTGCGAGGGATGCAGCGGCAACGACCGGATCGTCATCGACAAGATGGTCTACCGGTTCGGCGATCCGCAACCCGGCGATGTGGTGGTGTTCAAGGCGCCGACCGAGTCGTGGTCGGGCGGTTGGATCTCCCCGCGATCGACCAACCCGGTGATGAAGAAGACCCAGGATGTGCTGTCGTGGTTCGGGTTTGCCCCGCCGGATGAGAACAACCTGGTGAAGCGGGTCATCGCGGTCGGCGGGCAGACCGTCGAATGCCGCAACGCCGACGGTGTCGGCGTCAAGGTCAACGGCAAGGTGCTGCACGAGCCCTACATCGATCAGGCTCTCCAGCAACAGAATCCGGGGATTCTCGGACCGAACGGCAAACCGGTGCCCTGCTACGGCGAGGACTTCGGCCCGTTACGTGTTCCCGACGGGAACGTCTGGGTGATGGGTGACAATCGCGGCAACTCGGCGGACTCCCGCTTCCATATGGAGGATCGCTACCACGGCACGGTGCCGATCGGCGACATCCGCGGCAAGGTGCGGTTCATCATCTATCCCTTCTCCCGGATGGGCGGTGTCGGCTCGGACAACCCGCAGCAGTGAGCCGACGATGACCCGCTGGCCGCCACGCGCCCCGATCCGCCGGGCCGCATCGCTGCGCACCTTCGAGTTCGCGCTTCACCGCAACGGTCTGGGGCCGGTAGCCGGTGTCGACGAGGCCGGCCGCGGGGCCTGTGCGGGCCCGCTGGTGGTGGCGGCATGTGTCCTCAAACCGACCCAGCTGACCTCGCTGGCCGATCTCGATGACTCCAAACGACTCACCGAGCGGACACGTGAAACCCTGTATCGCGCGGTCACCCGCTATGCGCACAGCTGGAGCGCGGTGATCATCGACGCCGCCGAGATCGACCGGATCGGCATCCACGTAGCCAACATCGAAGGCATGCGCCGGGCGGTTGCCGCCCTCGACGTGACACCGGGTTATGTGCTCTCCGACGGCTTCAAGGTGCCCGGTCTGACCGCACCGTCGTTGCCGGTGATCGGTGGCGACGGTGCCGCCGCGTGCATCGCGGCGGCGAGCATCATCGCCAAGGTCACCCGGGATCGCATCATGGTGGCGATGGACGACGAACACCCGGGATACGACTTCGCCGTGCACAAGGGATACAGCACGGCGCACCACATGTCGCGCATCGATACCGCGGGACCGTCGCCGCAACATCGCATGTCGTACCGTAATGTCGCGGCCCGCGTGCTCGTGGGTCCGGCGTCCGACGAGGATAGGCTGACAGGATGAGTGCTGAGGATCTCGAGAAGTACGAAACCGAGATGGAACTCTCTCTGTACCGCGAGTACAAGGACATCGTCGGGCAGTTCACCTACGTCGTCGAGACCGAGCGGCGCTTCTACCTCGCGAACTCGGTGGACATGGTTCCCCGCAACACCGACGGTGAGGTCTACTTCGAGTTGCGCATGAGCGACGCCTGGGTGTGGGACATGTACCGACCGGCGCGATTCGTCAAGCAGGTGCGGGTGATCACCTTCAAGGACGTCAACATCGAGGAACTCGAAAAGCCTGAACTCCGGTTGCCCGACGAGCCGTGATCGCGGCGATCAGCCGACGTGGACGTGCGGGCGCGCCGCGAGATCCGGTTCGGCGCGCCGCAGGATCTCCCGGGTGACCGGGGCGACCTCGCCCTCGCCGACGAACAGGAACCGCAGCAGGTTGGCCAGCGGATTGCCCTCGCTCCATTCGAAATACACGTCCGGGTTCACGCCGGTGCGATCCCTGATCGCCAGCAGTACCGCGGCAATCGTGTTGGGAATGGCCGCCGCGTCGACCCAGAGGATGCGGTAGCCACCGCTGTGATGGCGGCCGTGGACGTGGAGGTCGGTGGCGAATTCGGAAGAATCCGTGACGTTGATCTCCAGGAAGATGATGACGTCCGCCGACGGGATATGACTCTCGGCGCGCTGCTGTATCTCCTTGTCGTGGTATTCGAGCAGGGAACGGTTCTCGGGATCATGGGTCACGATCTGGATATGGCCGGCGCGCGCGGCCCGGCCTATGATCTCCGTGGCGACTTCGTCGAAATCGATTGAGGTGCTGCGTAATTCGAAGGAACGGTTGATGCGGGAGGCGAAGGACACCAAGATGATCGCGGCGATGAAGAAGGCTGCCACCTGTACGCCCTCCGGCCGTTCGAAGACGTTGGCCACCGTCGTGTAGGAGAACACCGCGGCGATCACGCCGAAGGTGACGGCGGCGGCCCGGCGGCGACGTCTGCGGAGTGACAGGGTCACCGCCACAGACGCGGACGTCATCAGGACCAGGACGCCCGTCGCATACGCCGCGCCCTGGGCGTCCACGTCGGCATCGAAGTAGGCGGTCACGCCGAATGCGACGAGCGCGAACACGATGACCAGCGGCCGGCTTGCCCGGGCCCAGTCCGGGGCCATCCCGTACCGCGGGAGGTAGCGCGGAACCAGATTGAGCAGACCCGCCATCGCCGATGCGCCTGCGAACCACAGGATCAGGATGGTGCTGAGGTCGTAGACGGTCCCGAACCAGGAACCGAGATTGGCGTGTGCGAGGTAGGCCAGGGCGCGGCCGTTCGCCGGTTGGCCCGCTTTGAAGTCGGCCTCGGGGATCAGGATGGTGCATACCAGGCTGCTCGTGATGAGGAAGCCGGACATGATCAGTGCGGAGGTGGTGAGTAGTCGTCGTGCGCCGCGGATTCGGGTTTCGGGGCGCCCGGGCGGATCCTCGGGGGAGCCGTCGATCTGCGGCATCACCGCGACACCGGTTTCGAAACCGGACAGGCCGAGCGCGAGTTTGGGGAAGACGATGAGGGCTACCGCGATCATCATCCACGGACTGCGGTGTTCGGTGGTCATCGCGTGCCGCCAGTCGACGATGAGGTCGGTGGACTGCGCGATGCGCCAGAGGCCGTCGACGATGACGACCAGATTCAGGGTCAGGTAGACCGCGACCAATCCGACGGCGAGGGTGATGGCCTCGGTGAAGCCGCGCAGGAAGACCGCCGCGAGCGCGCAGAGCAGGATGAGCGTGATGACGACCTGCCCGCCCGACATCCAGTGCGGCATAAGTGGATTCTCGATGAGGTGAGCACTCGCGTCGGCCGCCGACAGCGTCATCGTGATGAGGAAGTCGGTGGCCGCGAACCCGAGGAGCACGAGTACGAAGATCTTGCCGCCCCACTTGGGCAGCAGGTTTTCGAGCATCGCGATGGAGCCCTCACCGCGGGGGGATTTGCGGGCCACGTACCGGTAGACGGGGAGCGCGCCGAACAGGGTCAATGCGATGAGGACGACGGTGGCCAGTGGGGCGATCGTGCCCGCGGCGAGTGCGGCGATGCCCGGTTGGTACCCGAGTGTGGAGAAGTAGTCGACACCGGTCAGACACATGACCTTCCACCACGGGTGAGTGCGTGAGTGCTGACCGGGTAGTCCGTGCGGCCCCATCAGGCCGGCCCGCTGTGGCGTGATGTCGTCGAGGAGCCACTGCTTCAGACGCGGCGGCCGCGTTGTAGGGGACACCGGGCAACTGTAAGCAGACCCGGGGGTCTGCGCGCGGGTGATCTGTCGACTCGCGAACCGGCGCCGCGTCCCGGCCTGCGCCATCCACATCCGAGCGTCCATCCACAGATACCGGGCCGTGCGTCCGGCGTGCCGGTTATGTCCGATCGCGCAGCGCAGTCTTGATGCATGACAGCACATTCCGCGGCCGAGCCCGGGCCGCGTCGGGCCGACCGTCGTCGTCACATCGGACACCTCGGTGAGGACATCGCGGCCGAGTTCGTGACCAATCGCGGTTGGCGTGTGCTGCACCGCAACTGGCGAAATCGGTATGGGGAGCTCGATCTGATCGCCGCCGATGGCCGGGTCCTGGTGGTGGTGGAGGTGAAGACCCGGGCGAGCCTGATGTACTCCGATCCGCTGGAAGCGGTGACGCCGGCGAAGCTGTCTCGGATGCGCAAGCTGACGCGGATGTGGCTGTCGGAGCAGAACGGGTCGTGGTCGCAGATCCGGTTCGACGTGATCAGTGTCCAGCTCGATCCGCACCACCCCGACGATCGTGCATCGGCCCGTATCCGGCATCATCTCGGGGTGTTCGTGTGAGGGCCGCGCGGTGATCGGGTGTACCCATTCCGTGGGGCTCAACGCCTTCGTGGCGCGGGTGGTCGACGTGCAGGCGAGTACCGGGTCGGGGCTGCCGATCTTCGTCTTCAGCGGTAACCCGGATTCCTCGGCGCGGGAGGGCAGAGATCGGGTGCGGCCGGCAATTGCCAACTCGGGCCTCAAGTTTCCCGATGCACGGGTGACGGTTGCGTTGTCGCCGGCGGAGATGCCCAAGATCGGGCCGGGTTTTGATCTCGCGATCGCGGTGGCACTGCTGGCCGCGACCGATCAGGTCTCCACGCAGCTGCTCGACTCGACGGTGTTCCTGGGTGAGTTGGCCCTCGACGGTGGTCTTCGACCGATTCGTGGCGTGCTCCCGGCGGTGATCGCCGCTCGGCAACGGGGTTTTCGTCGGGTGGTGGTTCCCCTGGAATGTGTCGCCGAGGCGGCACTCGTGGAGGGGATGGACGTAGGTGGGGCGCGCAATCTGGCCGAAGTGGTGCAGTGGGCGGAGGGCCGTCTGACTCTGGACACCGTGCACGACGCGACGCCGGTCGACCCGCCGTCGGTCCCCGACATGGCCGACGTCGTCGGTCAGCACGAGGCCCGGCATGCGCTCGAGATCGCCGCGGCCGGAGCTCATCACGTGATGATGACGGGATCCCCGGGGATCGGAAAGACGATGCTGGCCAAACGATTACCCGGAATTCTCCCGCCGCTGGGGTTGGAGGACTCGCTGGAGGTGACCGCGATCCACTCGCTGGTGGGGGCGTTGTCGCCGGGCCGTCCGCTGGTGACCGACCCGCCGTTCATCGCGCCGCATCACAGCTCGACGGTCACTGCGTTACTCGGCGGCGGTACCGGTTTCGCGCAACCCGGTGCGGTGTCGAAGGCGCATCGGGGAGTGCTGTTCCTGGACGAATGCGCGGAGATGGGGGCCAAGGTGCTCGATTCGTTGCGCGAACCGCTCGAGGAAGGCGAGGTGCGGGTGCCGCGCCGGGACGGCGTGGCGGTGTATCCGGCGCGCTTTCAACTGATCCTGGCCGCCAATCCGTGCCCGTGTGCCCCGGCCCACGACGTCGACTGTGTTTGTTCGTCGGTCGTCCGTCGCCGTTATCTGGGCAAGCTGTCGGGTCCGTTGATGGATCGCGTCGACATTCGGGTCCGGATGGAACCACCGGGCAACGCGGCCCTGATGAGTGGGCAGGGTGAGTCCAGTGCGCAGGTACGGGCCCGGGTGACCGCGGCCCGCGAGGCCGCCCGGGCGCGGTGGGGTGATCATGGCTGGCGCACCAATGCCGAGGTGCCGGGATCGGCTCTGCGTCAACGGTTTCGGCTACCGGGATCGGTTGTCAAGCCGATCGAGTTGTTCCTGCGCGACGGACGGGTGACCGCACGCGGCGCGGATCGTGCGCTGCGGCTGGCCTGGACGCTGTGCGACCTGCGCGGTGGTGATCAGCCCACCGAAGACGATGTGGCCCAGGCACTTCTGTTCCGGGATCGGGGGTCGAGCTGGTGAGTGACGACGCGGCACGCCGGGCGTGGGCGTACTTGGCGCGGGTGGCCGAACCGCCGGCGGCTCCGGTGATCGACATGATCGCGGCGCTCGGAGTGAGCGAGGCGGCCGCCGCCGTCCGGCGGCGCAAGGTGCCCGACGAGCATCGCGAGGTGCTCGCGATCACGGCGTCGCGTGCGGACACCGATCAGGCACAAGCGGATCTCGACACCGCCGAACGCATCGGTGCGCGATTGGTGACGCCGGCCGACGACGAGTGGCCGGCCTGGTCGCTGATGGCCCTCGGACAGGCCGACACCGCGGCCAGAGGTGGTGTGCCGCTGGCGCTCTGGGTGCGCGGCCCGGCGCGCTTGGACGACATCGCCGCGGCCTGTGTGGCCCTGGTGGGATCCCGCGCGGCGTCCTCCTATGGCGAACATGTGACCGCCACGGTGGCATCGGGTTTGTGCGACAACGGTTTCGCGGTCCTGTCCGGGGGCGCCTTCGGGATCGACGGGGCGGCGCATCGAGCGGCTCTCGGATCGGGCGGGACCACCGCGGCGGTGATGGCGTGCGGTATCGACCGCGATTATCCCGCCGCCCACGCCCAGCTGTTGCGCGAGATCGCCCGTGTGGGCGCGGTGATCAGTGAGTATCCGCCCGGTACGACGGCCGCCAAACACCGTTTCCTGACCCGCAACCGGTTGGTCGCCGCGCTCGGTGGTGCGACGGTTGTCGTCGAGGCGGGCCGACGGTCGGGAGCGGCCAACACCGCGGCCTGGGCGCGCAAACTGGGTCGCCCGCTGGGGGCGGTGCCGGGGCCGGTCACGTCGGTGACCTCGGTCGGCTGCCATCAGATGATCGCCGATCAGCTGGCCACGCTGGTCGTCGATGCGGCTGCGGTGATCCGTCTGGTCCGCCCGGATGGTGAGGGGGTGATGACCGGGGGACGGGCGCGAGCCACCGATGCACTCAGCGCCGAGCAGAAGCGGGTCCACGATGCCCTACCCGCCCGCGGCGCCGTGACGATCGGGGAGATCGCTTTCTCAGCCGGGCTCGAATTGCCCGCTGTGCGAACAGCATTGGCCCGCCTCGAAGTCACCGGTCTGATCGACGGGGACGGAGCGAGGTGGTGGCTGGTCTAGCGCATTACCTGACGCTGTCATGGGTGAGAGAACACTCGCTTGAATGACATACGGGCCTGAATGTTACTCGCTGCCATAGACTCGTCAAACGGCTGGGCCGGGGCGAACGGAGTTCTTCAATGGCAATTTCAGCACCTCCTGTGTTTCCGGTTGCGCAGACTGACATCGGGTATGCCGACGGCATCGTGGCAAGGGCCACGTGTCTGGCGGGCCGACATTCGCCACCGGAGATCGCCGGTGTCGTTCCGCAATTTGCCGGTGTCGGTGACACCGATCGGCTCGCGGGATTGTTGCCGTTGTGGCTCACCAAGTATCCGGATCGAGTCGTGCTTGCGGTGGCCGATGCCGTGCCGCCGCGGTGGGCGATCCCGATGCTGGATCCACGGTTGTCTCCACGCAGTTTCGTCAGCGTGGTCACGCTCCCGGTGGATGCGGCGAGCACTCGCAAGCGGGCGTTTGTGTCTGACCCGTTCTTTCTCGCCGGACTCGCGGTGTCATTGATCCTCGTTGTGGCTCTGGGTGGGCAACGGGGAAAGTGGGGTTCTCCAACCTGGGACATCGTGATGTTCTCGGTCGTCGGTGCCGTCGTGGTGGGCACGACGTTTGCCGCGGTGCGGACTCGGGTTGCAGGCGGTGACTATCCCACGTGGAAGCGGATCAACCTGGTTCTCGCGAAGACAGGCATGTGCGCGCTGGTCCTTGCCCTGGTCCTGGCCCTGTCCACGCTGGCTGACGTGCATGGGATTCTCGGGACCATGATGGACGCCTCTGCGATCGTCGCCGGGATCTGTCTTCTCGGCTCGATGATCTCTGGTCTCCTCTGGTTGTGCTTCGACCACAACACGTCGACTGCTACCGCGGCAGCGTCGCTTGTGGGGTCTCACTGGGCGGGGGGCAGGTGCGGTCGATGATCTCATCACATGGCCGCAGAAGCCCGAATGGCGTAGTAGCGGAACCTATCTCGGGATCGGATTCGGGATTCTCATCTGTAGCGCGCCGCTGATCAAGCTGCTCCGTTCGATCTCCGAGGACGGACGGGAGTTCGGTGGGTTCGACATGGTGCTCGTGGGAGCCGGTGCCGTCATGACGGTGATCGTCCTGATCGTGTGGGCAGTGTCGGTCTTCTCCTGGCGGTCGCCGAGTCCTGAGGAACGAGCGCAGTTCGACCGGGATCTGAATCGCGCCCGCGGTGAGATTGTGGAACGCGTGCGACAGGGCAATGTTCTGGCAGCGGTCGAACTCTCGGCGTTCGATCAGCGGCTCTCTGAGGTCTCCGCTAGATCGGGTCCACCTCGAGTCGCGTGACGAGGTCGATGACCAACTGTATGCATTCGTCGATGGCCCCTGCCCCGACGCGGTCGTGGGCCTGCAGGCAGCCGATGCCGGTGTAGAGCAGCACGGAGGCCCGCGCTTGGGCGTCGGCGGCCGAGAACCCGATGTCGCGCAATGCGTCTGCACTGACGTCGAGGATTCGCTGATCCAGCAGTGCGACCGAGCCGGCGAGAATCGGGTCAACATCGGCCCATCGACGCAGGGCGGACTCGACTCGCCATCGATGCGGGTCGGCGAGCATCGTGCGCATCGCGTCGAGTCGATCCCCGGGCGGAAGAGTCGTGAGCCCGTCGAGCCGTGCGACGAACGCTTCGTGAGCGCCGGCGCACTGCTGCGCGAGTGCCGACTTCATTGCGGCGATGTCGGCGAAATGCCAGTAGAAGCTGCCTTTGGTCACGCCGAGGACCGAGCTGAGACGAGCCACCTTGAGGGCGTCGACCCCCTCCTCGACCAACAGACGCAGTCCGGCGTCGAGCCAGTCCTGGACGCCGAGACGGGTTGCCGGACGAGATCGCGTCACTTGCGGCGTGCTCCCTCCGGTGATCGGCCCGAGACGGGCAGAAATTTGCCAACGTGAACTAATCGATCACATCGGTTGATTACTTGTCATCGTTACACATTCTGGTCGGTTGTCCAGGATCTCTCAGCAAATCGACAGATTAGGTGACCCTAAGTAAATCGGCGGAAGAGCGTAAGGTGGTCGGCGAACAGGAGGTTTCATGGCCAAGCGCGTGAACACGATGACGGTGCTGCGCACCGAGCGGCTCAGCCCGCACTTTGTCCGGGTCTACCTCGGCGGCGAGGGTTTTGACGACTTCGCCCCGGCGATCGGGAAGTCCGGGAAACCGGATACCGACATGTACGTGAAGATCATCTTCACCCCGGACGGGGTCGAGTACCCCGAGCCGTTCGACCCGCAGGAACTTCGCAAGACACTGCCGCCCGAGCAGCAACCCATTCTCCGGACGTACACGGTCCGGTCGGTGGATTCCGAGCGCAGGGAACTCGCGATCGATTTCGTCGTGCACGGTGACGAGGGCATCGCCGGGCCGTGGGCCGCGTCGGTGCAGCCGGGCGAAACCGTGCGGTTCCTCGGGCCGGGTAGTGGGTACCAACCATCGGCCGACGCGCCCTGGCATCTGCTGGCCTGCGATGAGTCCGGCCTGCCCGCGGTGGCCGCGGCACTCGAGGCGCTGCCGTCGGAAGCGGTGGCCAAGGTGTTCATCGAGGTCGCCGGTCCCGATGATGAGATCCCGCTGACGGCTCCCGCGGGTGCCGAGGTCGTGTGGGTGCATCGCGGCGGTGCCGCGGGAGAGGTCGGCGACGAGGTGGCCGGGGATAACGCGCCGCTGGTGGCCGCGGTCCGCGCAGCCGAATGGCTCGACGGTGAGCCGCATGTCTTCATCCACGGTGAGGCGCAGGCCGTGATGCACAACCTGCGCGCCTATGTCCGCAAGGAACGCGGCGTCGGCGCCGCCAACGCGTCGATCTCGGGCTATTGGCGACGCGGACGGACCGAGGAGGGCTTCCGGCAGTGGAAGGCACAGCTGCGCGAGACCGAAGAAGGGGGCGGCCCGGTCAAGAAGCTCGCCGGCGTCTTCCGTCGCTGATCGGCGGGGCGTCAGAAACCTGTTGGCGTCCGGCATCGATCCGGTCACGCCGCGCGTGTGCGGTTGCGAATGACCGGTGGCGCGGGCAGCGTCGTCGGCGTGCTGGATGAGTTCGCCGACCATCTGCGGCTGGAGATGGGCCGCAGCCCGCACACCGTGCGTGCCTACGTCGGTGACGTGCGTGGGCTGATCGCCTTCGCCGGGGCCCGCGGTGTCGCGACCGCCGACATCGACCTGACGTTGCTGCGGGCCTGGCTGGCCGAACACACCCGCCGTGGCGCCGCGCGCACGACGATCGCCCGGCAGGTCTCGTCGGTGAAGACGTTCTGCGCGTGGGCGGTTCGCGAAGGGCTGATGTCCGATGACCCGTCGCACCGGTTGCGCGCGCCGAAAGCCCACCGCACGTTGCCCGCCGTGCTCGCGCCCGCTCAGGTACCCGACGTGATCGCCGCGGCAGCTGCGGAGCGTCCGCAAGGTGATCCGATCGCCCTGCGCGACACCGTGATCGTCGAGGTGCTCTACGCCGGCGGGATTCGGGTCGGTGAGCTGTGCGGACTCGACGTCGACGACGTCGATCGCGATCGCCGCGTGCTACGGGTGATCGGTAAAGGCGACAAGGAACGCACCGTGCCCTACGGGGCGCCTGCCGCAGTGGCCCTCGATGCCTGGCTGCGACACGGTCGCCCGGCGCTGGCCACTGAACGGTCCGGTGCCGCGCTGTTGCTCGGCGCACGCGGCGGACGCCTCGATCAACGGATGGCCCGCACCGTCGTCACCCGGGCGGTCGAGCAGGCCGGCGGCCCGGCGATGGGTCCGCACGGGTTGCGGCACAGCGCCGCGACCCACCTGCTCGAAGGTGGGGCGGACCTGCGCGTCGTGCAGGAACTTCTCGGGCACAGCTCACTTGCGACCACCCAGATCTACACGCATGTCAGCGTGGAACGGCTACGGGCGGTACACAATCAGGCTCACCCGCGGGCGTGAGGGTACCCGCGGCGCAGGCCGGGGGAGTTCAGGCCGGTTCATCGATCGGTTTGAGCCGTACCCGGACCGCGCCGATCAGCCCGAGCGGGTCCAGATAGCGCGCCGAGCGACCGGCGCCCACACGTGCGCCCCAGTGCAGGCAGGTCGCCACCGGACACCCGGGATGGCCGGTCACCAGGGTGCCGATCCGCTGGCCCCGGCGCACGTGGTCGCCATCGGCGACCGTCGGACGAACCGGCTCGTAGGTGGTGATCACCCCGTCGGCATGCTGAATCGACACGACCGTGCGCCCCGCGACGTCACCGGCGAAGCGCACGGTACCGCTGCCCGCGGCCAGGACGGCGACACCCGGACCGCCGGCGAGGTCGACCCCGCGGTGACCCGGCTGCCAGCGGCGTTCCGGATTCTCGAAGGCGCGCACCACGGTGGGCCGCGGGGCGAGCGGAACCGAATAGCGCTCGGCCGTGGCCATCGCGACCGGGGCCATGACCACGGCCGGAACCGCCCACAGCAGCGCGACGGTGATCAGGAGCTCGACGACGGTGCTCTGCAACCATCGGCGTAGCCACCGGGGGTGCACACCGGACGAGCGCAACGTCGTGATCGGTCCGAGCGGGGTCATCATACCGGTTTAGACGCACGTCGCCGGCATCCGGATCCGTCCGTCGGCGTTTTGGTTTTCACCGGCTGACCGGCGTAAAGTCGGGGCCGCACCTCATCGGCTTCGGTGAGGTGACTTCGCGCGCCTGAAACGCGCACCGCGAACACACCGAGTGAGCAGTCCCGGCCCGGGTTCGTCCCGGGTGGGTGTCACCGGTCTCAGGCGCCAGGGTCGATCACCGCCGGTGATCGACGTCAACTGCACACAAAGGAATGACTCATGGCTGTTGTGACCATGAAGCAGCTGCTCGACAGCGGCGCACACTTCGGGCATCAGACCCGCCGTTGGAACCCGAAGATGAAGCGATTCATCTTCACCGACCGCAACGGCATCTACATCATCGACCTGCAGCAGACGCTGACCTACATCGACAAGGCGTACGAATTCGTCAAGGAGACCGTCGCCCACGGCGGCACCATCCTGTTCGTCGGCACCAAGAAGCAGGCCCAGGAATCCATCGCCGGTGAGGCCACCCGCGTCGGCATGCCGTATGTCAATCAGCGTTGGCTCGGCGGCATGCTCACCAACTTCTCCACCGTCCACAAGCGTCTGCAGCGTCTCAAGGAACTCGAGACCATGGAGCAGACCGGTGGCTTCGAGGGTCGCACCAAGAAGGAAATCCTGATGCTGACCCGCGAGAAGAACAAGCTCGAGCGGACCCTCGGCGGTATCCGCGACATGGCCAAGGTGCCGTCCGCGGTGTGGGTCGTCGACACCAACAAAGAGCACATCGCCGTCGGCGAGGCCCGCAAGCTGGGCATCCCGGTCATCGCGATCCTCGACACCAACTGCGATCCCGACCTCGTCGACTACCCGATCCCGGGCAACGACGACGCGATCCGCAGCGCCGCCCTGCTCACCCGCGTGGTGGCCTCGGCGGTCGCCGAAGGTGTGCAGGCCCGCGCCGGCCAGGCGTCCGACGACTCCAAGCCGGAGGCCGGGGGCGGCGAGCCGCTCGCCGAGTGGGAGCAGGAGTTGCTGACCCAGGCCGCGGCGCCCGCGGGCGACGCCGGCACGGAGTCGACCCCCGCTCAGTAGTCGCCCGCGACCGAACAGCACACCACTTTCTCTGACAAGGAGGCTCGCCGACGATGGCGAACTACACCGCAGCCGATGTGAAGCGACTTCGCGAACTCACCGGCGCTGGAATGCTGGACTGCAAGAACGCGCTGGCCAACAACGACGGCGACTTCGACAAGGCCGTCGAGGAACTGCGCATCAAGGGTGCCAAGGACGTCGGCAAGCGTGCCGAGCGGTCGACGGCCGAAGGTCTCGTGGCCGCCAAGGACGGCGCGCTCGTCGAGATCAACTCGGAGACCGACTTCGTCGCCAAGAACGCCGAGTTCCAGGCGCTCGCCGATCAGATCGTCGAGGCCGCCGCGGTGGCCAAGACCAACGATGTCGACGAGCTGAAGAAGGCTCCGCTCGGTTCCGGCACCGTCGATGAGGCGGTTGCCGCGCTGTCGGCCAAGATCGGCGAGAAGCTCGAACTGCGCCGGGTGGCGTACTTCGACGGCCCGGTCGCGGTCTACCTGCACAAGCGGGCGTCGGATCTGCCGCCCGCCGTGGGCGTGCTGGTGTCCTACTCGGGTGACGGCGATGCCGCAGCGGAGGCCGCTCGCGGCGCCGCGATGCAGGTCGCCGCGCTCAAGGCCCGTTACGCGACCCGCGAGGAGGTGCCGGCCGACGTCGTCGAGAACGAACGCCGCATCGCCGAGCAGACCGCCAAGGAAGAGGGCAAGCCGGAGAAGGCTCTCCCGAAGATCGTGGAAGGCCGCGTGAACGGCTTCTACAAGGACGTCGTCCTTCTCGACCAGCCGTCGGTCCAGGACTCCAAGAAGACCGTCAAGGCGCTGCTCGACGAGGCCGGAGCGACCGTCGACGGATTCGTCCGGTTCGAGGTCGGCCAGGCCTGATCGGCCACCCACCGACAAGCGACCCCGCATCACCCGAGGTGATGCGGGGTCGCTTGGTTTCGGTCGCACGCGCCGGGTTCGGTCCGCCCGCAGAGCTCAGCCCGCCGTCGGCGGTCTGGTTCGCGTCATGCTCAGCGCGAGAACCGCGATCACTGCGGTGGCGCCGGCCAGGGCCCAGAGGGTCGTGCGAAAGGCGCTGAGAAAAGTGCGTGCGGCCACCGAGCGGCCGGCGGCATGGAGTTGATCTCGCGCCTCGTGTGCGATTCTCGCGGCCACAGCAGACTCGCCGGCGGGTGATTCACCGGTATTCGAGTTGCCGGCGTCCGGGGCCACCGCATCCCGGGGCCGGCCGGTCGGGATGGGCCGAGGTGAGCTGCGCGGTCGCGCAGTCGGCGAACCGCGCGCCGACGGCACCGCGGAACATCGGATCGACTGACGAATTGTTCAGGGACACAGCGAGTTCGGCGGTCGTGGTCGATACCGCGGGAGCCGCCTGGGCGGACACCTGGGTGAAGAAGAACAGCGTCACCACGGCGAGGCCGATGGATGCGCCGATCTGCTGCACCGTGGGCACACACCCCGAGGCGGAGCCCATGTTCGGCTCGGAGGTACCCGACAGAATCGCCGCTTGCAGCGGGGCGACGAACAGGCCGGTGCCGATTCCGCCGAGTACGGAGGGGGCGATCACCATCGGGAACGACATGGTCGCGGTCTGCGGGTCCAGTGTCATCGCGAGCCAGGCAAAACCGAGCGCGGTGCCCAGTGCCCGGCACTCAGGGTCGGACCGGGACCGACACGCGTGACGAGGAACGGCGAGAGCAGCGAACCGACGGCCGCGCCGACGGCGAACGGGAGCATCAGCAGACCGGTGTGCAATGGCGAGAAGCCCAGACCGAATTGCGTGGAGACCGACACGGTGAAGAAGAATCCCGCGAACACGCTGAAGAACAGCAGTGACAGCACCAGCCCGGTGGTGAACCGGCGCGAGGTGAACAGATCCAATCGCAGCATCGGCGTCCCGCCGCGTGCCGCGACGCGATGTTCCACAAGGACGAACGCCGACAACGCCACCCCGGACGACGCCATCATCGCCCAGAGGTGCCATCCCCAGCCCTGCTCGCGCCCGACGGCCAGCGGGTACAGGAGCAGGAACAACCCTGCCGTCGAGAGAGCGGCGCCGATCAGATCAGGGGCAGCCGGGTCGGTGACCCGCAGCTCGGGCAGCCGCCGGCCGGCGAGGATGCACGCGATCATCCCGAGCGGCACGTTGACGAAGAAGATCGTCCGCCATCCCCAGCCCAGCAGGTCGGCGCTGATCAGCAAGCCTCCGACGAGCGGTCCGAGGATCGCGGCCAGTCCGGCGACCGCACCGTAGATTCCGAAGACGACGCCGTGGCGGGAGCGATCGAACAGTCCGGCGACGAGCGCGAGCGTCTGCGCCGACATCAGGGCGGCGCTCACCCCCTGCGCGGCACGCCATCCGATCAGCTCGACCGGCGATTGCGCGAGGCCGCACAGCGCCGAGGTCACCACGAAGGCGATCATGGCGATCAGGAACAACCGACGACGCCCGAACCTGCCACCCAGGCTCGCCCCGATGAGAAGCGTGCACGCGAAGGCCAGCGTGTACACGCTGAGCACGAACAGCTGCTCAGCGGTGGAGGCGCCCAACTCGGTGGTGAGGCCGGGGAGCGCGATGTTGACGATGGTGGTGTCGAGCATCTGCATGAACACCCCGAGCAGGCAGCCGAGAAACGGCGTCCAGGCCGATCCCGCGATCGCCACCGGAGCGGCCGCTCCGGACGAGGTGTCGACGCTGCTCATCCGGTCAGGGCAGGAGTTGCGGGGGTGTGATCTCCGTGGGTCGCGACGTCGGTCAGGATCTCGATGAACCGCTCGGCGTATGTGCGCACCGATGAATGTGCGATCTCGGTGTCGGGGTAGAGGTAGGTGAGTGAGGTGACGTCGTTGAAGCGGTTCACCCACATGAAGACCTCCTCGCTGCTGCCGCGGTTGCCGTACAGGCACCCGTTGATCGCGTCGAACATGTCCACGCCCGGCAGCTTGCGGACGTCGACGTAGGAGATCATCGGCACCGACCAGCCGGCAGGGATGTGCACGTCGTCGGCCGGCGTGAGGAGTTCGGCCACCCGGTGCAGGGAGACATCGGTGAGCTCCTTGCCTGCCTCGTAACTCGTCGCGGCCTCGCGCAGCGCCGAGGTGAAGGTGGTCCGGTCGTCGATGGTCACCGGCACCGGGATCAGACTCGTGAACCAGCCGACCGAGTTCAGCTCGGGACCGGGCGCCCGGGTGCTCTTCGGGGTCATCCCGAGATAGCCGGTGGCGGAGGTGAGTTCGTGATAGGTGAGGGCCGCGACCGCCATCAGCCCGGCGGTGACGTTGGCGCCCTGGGAGCGGCAGACCTGCTCGAAGGCCAGCGCTGAGGTCTCGTCGCACACCGTCGTCGAGAAGTGTGCGCTGCGGGTATGACCTGCGGTGTCGCCGCCGAGCGGGAGCGGGAACCGCGGGAGGTGGCCGCCGTGCGCGGTGAGCAACTCGATCCAGCGTTCGACCTCCGGGGAATGTCGATCCAGGGCGCGAGACACCGCGCGTTCGCGTTCGCAGTACCCGAGATAGCTGCCCACCTCGGGCAGCGGATTGTCCATCCCGAACGCCTCGTTCATGTACAGCGTCACGAGTTCGACGCACGACAGCGCCTGGGAGATGCCGTCGGTGTTGAGGTGGTCGACCGCGCCGTAGAGAGTGAACCGTCGTCGGTCTCGATGGCGCCGAAGGTGAAACAGTCCCAGTCGAAGGGGCCCGGTGTCTGCGCCTGGACATGGGCGCGGATCTCGGCGGGGTCGGCGTAATCTCCGTGCTGCTGCGGGCGAAACTCGATGACCTCGGGGTCGACGATGTGCCGGACGATCGCACCGTCGTCATCGGCGCGGAACCAGGTCCAGAAGGTGTCATGCCGCCGGACGAATGCCGTCACCGCGCGGGTGAGCGCATCGACGTCGAGCGGGGCCTGGAAATCGAAGCCTCCAGGCACAGACGGGAGAATCGGAACTGTGCGTCGGTGTTGCGCAGATACTCCTCCTGTTGGTGCGACGGTGGGATGGAACTGACCGGCGCTTGGCGCCCTTGGGCTTTCGCTTCGGGTGACATCGTCCAGCTGGTCAATCGACCGGGACGCGGGTTCCACTCCTCGATGAGTCCGAAACTGACCATGCGCCTACCTCGATTTGTCAAAGTTGTTGCACAGCGGATATTTCCGCCGGCTCTGATCGCGGATCTGCTCTCGGTGAACACTCTCCGAGAGGGCGATGCGGGCTTGCCGCTGCCGGGTTGCGCTACGGTAACCTAAGCTGGACCGCAACAGGTTTCGGCAAGTTTTCTCATCGAAAAGCGTTGGAAAGCAACCATTTATATGGTCAATCGACCAACTGGGTGCTCCAGTGAGCTGGTGGTTGACCCCGTCGACGAGGTGCGGCACACTCTCCCCATCGCGGGGGTGATACTCAATCGGATTCTGGGGGAAGAGCAGTGCGCGACAACGTGTCGAACTCGGGTGAATCAAATCCTCGCGCAACGGGTCATGGTCGTTTGTCCCACTGACGATCGACGATCCTCGGATGTGTCTCGGGGGTGCTGCTGTTGTGTATTACAGTTCCCGGCAACGCATTTGGTGACAACTCCGTTCGAATAGAATCGGAACACGTTGTCTCGCAACGAGAGTTGATACTGTCGGTTCATTCGGCGGCGATGGGCAAGGCGATCGAGGTTCGGGTCATCCCGGCCGTCGGTGGCCGGTCGGCACCCACCCTGTACCTGCTCAATGGCGCCGCCGGTGGCGAGGGTGCCAGTAGCTGGTTCGACCAGACCGACATTCGGTCGTACTTCGCGCGGGAGAACGTCAACGTGGTCGTCCCCATGGGCGGCGCCGCGAGCTACTTCGCCGACTGGCGTCGAGCGGATCCCGTTCTCGGGGTGCAGAAGTGGGCAACCTTTCTGTCCCAGGAACTGCCGCGGGTCATCGATCGCCGGTTCGACGCCAACGGCCGCAACGCGATTGCCGGTATCTCGATGGCCGGCACGTCGGTCTTCCAGTTGTCGATGCGTGCGCCGTCGCTCTATCGCGCCATCGGGTCGTTCAGTGGGTGCGCGCAGACGAGTGACCCGGTGGGCCAAGCCGTGGTGCGACTGGTCGTCGAAGGCCGCGGCGGTGGCAACACGATGAACATGTGGGGTCCGCCCACGGATACCGCCTGGCGCCGCAACGATCCACTACTGCACATCGACCAGTTCCGTGGCAAGGCCGTCTACGTGTCCAACGGCACCGGCTCGCCCGGTCGATACGACACCCTCGATGGCCCCGGTATCGACGGCAACACCAGCAAACTCGCCGAGCAGATCGCGGTGGGGCGGTCATCGAGCGGGCGACCCTGGCCTGCACGATCACCCTGCGGCAGAGCATGATCGCCCACGGCATCCCGGCGACCTTCCACCTCTACCAGGGCGGAACGCACGCCTGGCCGTACTGGCAGGACGAACTGCACCGAGCATGGCCTGAGTTCCGCACCGCGCTCGGGGCGTGACGGGGTGACCTGCACGATCTCATGACCCGTGTGCCCTAACAGCAGACCGCAACGGCAGACCGCAACGGCAGACGACCAACAGAGAGGCCGATACATGACCATCGCCGCGATGTCGGGATCTGCGACCTGGCTCGAATCCAACACGTGGGATCACCCGGCGTGGACGGTGGACGAGTTGTGCGCACTCAAGCGCGGCCGGCGGGTGTCGGTGGTCCTGCCGGCGCTCGACGAGGAGGAGACCGTCGGGTCGGTGGTGTCGAGCATCATGGGCCACGTCGGCTCGCTGGTCGACGAGATCGTGGTGGTGGACTCGGGTTCACGGGATGCGACGATCACGCGAGCACGGGCCGCCGGTGCGCGTGTCGTGACCCGGGAGTCGGCCCTGCCGAAGGTGGCCGTCCGGCCGGGAAAGGGCGAGGTGCTGTGGCGGTCACTCGCCGTCACCTCGGGTGACGTCGTCGCCTTCGTCGACAGCGATCTGATCGACCCCGACCCGATGTACGTTCCCCGTCTGATCGGTCCGCTGCTGCGGGATCGGGCGCTGCAGTTGGTGAAGGGCTACTACCAGCGGCCGCTGACCGGCTCCCACGGCGAGGACGCGCTGGGCGGCGGTCGCGTCACCGAGCTTCTCGTCCGGCCCCTCGTGGCGGCGCTGCGACCCGAACTCGGTGGGGTCATCCAGCCGCTGGCGGGTGAGTACGCCGGCACCCGCGAACTGCTGACCTCGATTCCGTTCGCACCGGGGTACGGGGTCGAGATCGGATTGCTCATCGACACGGTGAACAGAAGCGGGATCGATGCGGTCGGTCAGGTGGATCTCGGTGTGCGCCGCCACCGCAACCGGCCGATCCACGAACTCGGCGTGATGTCCCGGCAGATCGTCGCGACATTGCTGGACCGGCTGGGGATCGGCGATTCGGGTGAACCGCTGACACAGTTCCGGCTGCACGAGCAGGGCATGACACTGCAGCGCACCTACCCGGTTCTCGACGACCGTCCGCCGATCCGGCAGATCGTCACCGATCTGGTGGCCTCTTCGCGCTGATCGCGGGGACTCGCCTGCGGGTGTCCCACCAGTGACCGTCGTCCGCCGACTCCCGATCGATGTGCTCCGTGAATGACGCCGTGTGCTGCGCGGTTCGTCGATCGTGCACCGTTTGGCCATGCACTCCCCGGAAGTGTTCACCCGGGGACATAAGATGTGAGCGGACCCGACCAGTGAGGATGTTGATGAGCGAGATCCCCGAGCCGCAGCCGTCGAAACGCCCCGGCTACAGCCGAGTGCTTCTCAAGCTGGGCGGCGAGATGTTCGGTGGCGGGGGGGTCGGTCTGGACCCCGATGTGGTCGCCACCGTCGCTGATCAGATCGGTGAGGTTGTCGCGACCGGCGTGCAGATTGCCGTCGTCATCGGCGGCGGGAACTTCTTCCGGGGCGCCGAACTGCAGCAACGCGGCCTCGACCGGGCCCGCTCGGATTACATGGGCATGCTCGGGACCGTGATGAACTGCCTGGCCCTGCAGGACTTCCTGGAGAAGCGGGGCGTGACCACGCGTGTGCAGACCGCCATCACGATGGGTCAGGTGGCCGAGCCGTACCTGCCCCTGCGGGCGCAGCGGCATCTGGAGAAGGGGCGCGTGGTGATCTTCGGCGCCGGAATGGGTATGCCGTACTTCTCCACCGACACCACCGCGGCCCAACGGGCACTTGAGATCAAGGCGGAGGTGGTGCTGATGGCCAAGGCGGTCGACGGCGTGTACAGCGCCGACCCCCGGATCGACCCGGACGCGACGCTCTACACCGAGATCTCCCACCGCGAAGCGTTGGACAAGGAACTCAAGGTGGCCGACGCGACCGCCTTCAGTCTGTGTATGGACAACAAGATGCCGATGCTGGTGTTCAATCTCTTGGAGCAGGGAAACATCGCCCGCGCGGTCGCGGGCGATCGGATCGGGACCCTGGTGCGCACCTGACATGCCGCACCGCATCCCAACAGACCCACACAACCTGGAACGGGGAAGAGCATGATCGACGACGCTTTGTTCGATGCCGAGGAGAAGATGGAAAAGGCGGTGAGTGTCGCCAAGGATGACATGGGTTCCATCCGCACCGGTCGCGCCAACCCGGCCATGTTCAACAAGGTGGTCATCGAGTACTACGGCGCGATGACCCCGGTCACCCAGGTCGCCAGCATCAATACCCCGGAGCCGCGGCTCGTCGTCATCAAACCGTATGAGGCGTCGACGCTGCGGGACATCGAGACCGCCATCCGCAATTCGGACCTCGGGGTCAATCCGACCAACGACGGAAACGTGATCCGGGTGGCCGTTCCGCAGCTCACCGAGGAACGACGCCGCGACCTGGTCAAGCAGGCCAAGGGCAAGGGTGAGGACGCCAAGGTCTCCATCCGCAACATCCGTCGCAAGGCCGTCGACGAACTCAAGCGTATCCAGAAGGACGGGGAGGCCGGCGAGGACGAGGTCACGCGCGCGGAGAAAGAACTCGACAAGACCACCGCCGGGTATGTGCAACAGGTCGATGAACTCGTGAAGCACAAAGAAAACGAATTGCTCGAGGTGTGAGCGCGGCCCCGCAACGACGCGGCGATCGCCGGACACCGCCGACGTCACCGGACTCCTCGGAGGAGCCGAAGAAGTCGCGAGCCGGGAGAGACCTCCCGGCCGCGCTCGCGGTCGGTTTCTCGCTCGGCATCGGGATCATCCTGATTCTGCTGTTTGCTCCGCTGCTCTGGTATCCGCTTGTCGCCATCGCCTTCCTGGTCGCCACCTGGGAGGTCACCAAACGTCTCCGCGACGGTGGTTACGACGTCGCCTTCTGGCCGTTGCTGGTGGGCGGGCAGGCCGTCATCTGGGCGAGCTGGCCGTGGGGACAGACTGGGTCGATAGCCGCCTTTGCTGCCACCGTGCTTGTGGTGATGGTGTGGAAGTTGTTGTCGCAGGGGCTTTCTCATGCCCCGCAGAACTATCTCAAGGACCTGGCGGCGTCGGTGCTGGTGCTGGCCTGGCTACCGCTGCTGGCATCGTTCGGTGCCAACCTGGTGATGGCCGACGACGGTGCCGCCCGGGTGGCCACGCTGATGGTGGTGGTGGTCTGCTCCGACGTCGGGGGTTATGCAGCCGGCGTGCTGTTCGGCAAACATCCGATGGCGCCGGCGATCAGCCCCAAGAAATCGTGGGAGGGGCTGGTCGGTTCGCTGGTCGTCGGGACCACCGGCGCGGTGTGCTGCGTGATATTCCTGCTCGGCAGCCACTGGTGGATCGGAGCGGTGCTGGGCCCGATCCTGGTGGTCTGCGCCACTCTCGGCGACCTGGTGGAGTCGCAGGTCAAACGCGACCTGGGCATCAAGGACATGGGCACGTTGCTGCCCGGCCACGGCGGCATCATGGATCGCCTGGACTCACTGCTGCCGTCGGCTTTCGTCGTCTGGGCGGTCCTCACCGCACTGTTGTGACGACCCTCAGGTGCGGGCCTTGCGCAGCGCGCGGCGCATCTGCAGCATCCGCAGCCCGCCGATGAGCGCCACCAGCAGTGCCCCGGCGATCGCCGCGATGAGCAGGCTCACCCCGACCGGGAGATTCACCTCCCAGAAGATCAGCATGATCTGCTGGGACTCCAGATTCTGCAGGATAAAGACCAGCAGCAGGATCAGGATGATCGCGCCGATCACCAACCCGAAGTAGGTGGCGCGCGTCCGGGTGTGTTCGACGTCGCGCACGGTGTCGCGCAGGGCGTCGCGCTCGGCGAGCAGTGCCTGGCGTTCGGCATCGGCATGCTCATCCGCCGACGGCACCGGGGGTCCCGGATCGACCGGATTCGCCGGGTCAGGGCCGGGGTATGCGGGATCTGGTGTCTTCATGGGTTCATCATGACATGCGACAATGGCTCCATGACGTCATTGCCACTCGTGTTCGACGCGCCTCGTCGAGGCCGCCCGCCGACACACTTCGCCGACCTGGATGCCCAGGCTCGGGTGGCCGCCGTCGCCGAACTCGGGCTGCCGAAGTTCCGGGCGAATCAGCTCGCCCGTCAGTACTACGCACGCCTCAACGGGGACGTCGCGGAGATGACCGATCTGCCCGCGTCGGCCCGCGATTCGGTGGGTGCGGCGCTGTTCCCACCGCTGCTCACGCCGGTCCGCCACATCTCGTGCGACGACGGCAGCACCCGAAAGACCCTGTGGCGCCTGCACGACGGGACGCTGCTGGAGAGCGTGCTGATGCGCTACCCCGACCGCAACACGCTGTGCATCTCCAGTCAGGCCGGGTGCGGGATGGCCTGCCCGTTCTGCGCCACCGGCCAGGGCGGACTCGACCGCAACCTGTCGACCGCGGAGATCGTAGACCAGGTGCGTTGCGCTGCACGGTCATTGCGGGACGGCGAGTTCGGGGAACCGGGCCGGCTGTCGAACGTCGTCTTCATGGGTATGGGTGAGCCGCTGGCCAACTACACGCGGGTGGTGAGTGCGGTGCGCCAGATCACCTCACCGGCGCCCGACGGCCTGGGCATCTCGGCGCGGTCGGTCACGGTCTCCACCGTGGGTCTGGCGCCGTCGATTCGGCGGCTCGCCGACGAGGGTCTCGCGGTGACGCTCGCGGTGTCGCTGCACACCCCCGACGACGAGCTGCGCGACACCCTGGTCCCGGTGAACAACCGCTGGTCGGTCCAGGAGGTGCTCGACGCGGCCCGCTACTACGCCGACACCACGGGTCGTCGGGTGTCCATCGAGTACGCACTGATCCGCGACGTCAACGACCAGCCGTGGCGGGCGGACATGCTGGGCAAGAAGCTGCACAAGGCACTGGGGTCACGAGTCCACGTGAATCTGATCCCACTCAATCCCACCCCGGGGTCAGAATGGGACGCCAGTCCCAAACCAGTCGAGCGGGAATTCGTCCGGCGGGTGCGCGAACAGGGTGTGTCGTGCACGGTGCGCGACACCCGCGGTCAGGAGATCGCGGCGGCCTGCGGTCAGCTCGCGGCCGAGGAACGCTGAGCCCGACGGCGCGTTGCGAGAGGTCAGGACCACTTGTTTCGGTTCATGACCACGCCGCGCACCACGAAGTAGATCAGCACCGCTGCGAAGCCGATGAGGTAGATGTCCTCGATGTGGCCGTGATGATTGCCGATGATCATCGCCACCAGGGCCAGGGCGCAGAACACGGCGGCGATGTAGGAGGTCTTCATGCCCACGCCGTGCCAGCCGAAGCGGGCCGAGGGAGCGTCGGCGGGTTCGCGAACCCAGCCGGTGTCGACGGTGTCGTGATGCTCCACCTCGGTGCTTGCCACGATGACTCCTCGCTGCACGGATGTCAGAACTCTGACGATCGGTAGTAGTTCGGAGATCAGCATAGCGGTAGCGACCTTCACGCGGTGCGGGTGGCTCGCCGGCCAGCACGACGACTCGCGTCGCCCGGGCCATCATTCGGTGACAGAATGCGCGCATGTTCGAGTCCCCCCGAGCGCTGTCGGATTACCGCGCGGAGAACTACCCGCGGGACATGATCGGCTACGGCGAGCACACCCCTGACCCGCACTGGCCCGGCGATGCCCGGATCGCGGTGCAGTTCGTCCTCAACTACGAGGAGGGTTCGGAGAACAACGTCCTCGAAAACGACCGGGGGAGTGAGACTTTCCTCTCCGAGATGATCGGGGCGCAGTCGTTTCCCAACCGGCACATGAGCATGGAGTCGCTCTACGAGTACGGGTCGCGCGCCGGGGTCTGGCGCATTCTGCGACTGTTCACGCGGCGGGGACTGCCACTGACGATCTTCGCCGTCGCCCAGGCGATGGCCCGCAATCCGGAGGTCGCCGCGGCCTTCGTCGCCCGCGGCGACGAGATCGCCTGCCACGGGTACCGGTGGCTGAGTTATCAGATGGTCGACCCGACGGTGGAGGCCGAACACATGGCGGCGGCGGTGTCGTTGCTGACCGAGATCACCGGCGCCGCCCCGCTGGGGTGGTACACCGGCCGCGACTCACCCAACACCCGGCGGCTCGTCGTCGAACACGGTGGTTTCGTCTACGACTCGGACAGCTACGCCGACGATCTGCCCTACTGGGTGCGGGTTGGCCGTCAGACCGCTGGTGTGCTCGAGGCGGTCGATCACCTGGTGGTGCCCTACACACTCGACACCAACGACATGCGCTTCGCCTCACCCGGCGGCTTCCCGTCGGGCGAGCAGTTCTTCACCCACCTCCGCGACGCCTTCGACGTCCTCTACCGGGAGGGAATGGAGGGTTCACCCAAGATGCTGTCGGTGGGGTTGCACTGCCGACTGGTCGGCAGGCCGGCGCGGCTGGCCGCCCTGGAACGATTCCTCGACCACCTGCAAGCCCATGAGGGTGTGTGGATCGCGCGCCGCATCGACATCGCCGAACACTGGCGCAGGGTACATCCGGCGGGCGAATGACGTCGGCGTCGGCGCGAGGGGCCCCGTGGTCCAGAATGGAGGGGTGCCAACTCGTGTGCTCATCCTCGGTTCGACGGGTTCGATCGGCGTGCAGGCGCTCGAGGTCATCCGCGAGCATCCGGATCGGTTTCGCGTCGTCGGACTCGGTGCGGGCGGCTCGAACGCGGCCCTGCTGACCGCCCAGGCGACCGAGTTCGGGATCGGGCCCGACCGGATCGCGGTTGCCGATCCGGTGGCCGCGCACCAACTCGCGGACGATCTCGGCGGTCCGGTGATCGCGGGCCCCGACGCCATGTGTGAGCTGATCGACAGCGTCGAGGCCGACGTGATTCTCAACGCCGTCGTCGGGTCGATCGGACTCGCACCGAGCCTCGCCGCGTTGCGGACCGGGGCCCGCCTGGCGCTGGCGAACAAGGAATCTCTGGTGGCGGGCGGGTCGCTGGTGCTCGACGCCGCCGCGCCCGGTCAGATCGTCCCGGTGGACTCCGAACACTCCGCCATCGCCCAGTGTCTGCGGGCCGGCAGTGCCGACGAGGTCGACCGGCTGGTCCTCACCGCGTCGGGCGGGCCCTTCCGGGGCTGGACCCGCGCTCAGCTCGAGGACGTGACACCTGAACAGGCAGGCCGGCATCCGACGTGGTCGATGGGCCCGATGATCACCCTCAACTCGGCGACGCTGGTCAACAAGGCACTCGAGGTCATCGAGGCACATCTGCTGTTCGGAGTGGATTACGACCACATCGACGTGACGGTTCACCCGCACTCGATCGTGCACTCGATGGTGACCTTCGTCGATGGTGCAACCGTCGCCAAGGCGTCGCCGCCGTCGATGAAACTGCCGATCGCGCTCGCCCTCGGCTGGCCCGACCGGGTCCCCGGCTCGTCGTCGGCGTGCGACTTCTCGACGGCCGCGCAGTGGACCTTCGAACCGGTCGACAACGAGGTGTTCCCGGCGATCGACCTCGCCCGAGATGCCGGACGGGCCGGCGGCAGCATGACCGCGGTGTTCAACGCCGCCAACGAGGCCGCTGCGGCCGGCTTCTTCGACGGCGTCATCCGCTTCCCGCGCATCGTCGAGATCGTTGCCGAGGTGCTCGGCGAGGCCGATCAGTGGTCGTCTGCGCCGGGTAGTGTGGAGGAGGTCTTCGCAGCCGATCAATGGGCCCGTGATCGCGCCGCGGTCCTGGTGCTGGATGGAGTGAGTACGTGAGTTTCGCGATCGGTGTCACCTTGTTCGCGGTGACACTGCTGCTGTCGGTCGCCTGGCACGAATGCGGCCACATGTGGGCGGCGCAGGCGACGGGCATGAAGGTCCGCCGCTACTTCGTCGGCTTCGGGCCCACGCTCTGGTCCATCCGGCGCGGAGAAACCGAGTACGGCGTCAAGGCCCTTCCGTTCGGCGGCTTCTGCGACATCGCCGGCATGACCCCGCACGAAGACCTCGCCCCCGACGAACGCGACCGGGCGATGTACAAGCAGAAGGCGTGGAAACGTCTCGTCGTACTCGCCGCGGGACCCGCCCAGAACCTGATCCTCGGGTTCGTGCTGATCATCATCGTCGGCCTCAGTTTCGGGTTGCCCGACCTGAGCCCACCGCCGGTACCCGCCCGGGTGGCCGAGACCCAGTGCGTGTCGTCAGCCATCGACATCAAGAACAACAAGCAGACCCAATCGCCGTGTACCGGAACAGGTCCCGCGGGTGCCGCCGGGCTGCTACCCGGTGACCAGATCGTCGCGGTCGGCGGCCGTCCGGTCGAGAAGGCCGCCGACCTCACCCCGGTCATCCGGGAGAGCACCGGGCCCATCGTGCTCACCGTGGAACGCGACGGGCGCCGCTTCGACGCGACGATGACCCCGCAGCCGGTGACGGTGACCGCCACCGACTCGAAGGGCAAGGTCGAGTCGCAGACCTACAACATGGTCGGCATCGCCTACGACGTCCCGCCGGCGATGAAGCAATACGACGCGCTCAGCATCGTGCCCGGCGCGGTGGTGTTCACCGGAGACCTGTTCCGTGAGACCTGGAACGCGCTGCTGCGGCTGCCCACCAAGATCGGTGCGCTGTGGACCGCGGTCACCGGTGGTGAACGCTCGCTGGACACCCCGGTCAGCGTGTACGGGGCGTCGGTGCTCGGCGGTCAGGCCGTCGAACGCGGACTCTGGGACATGTTCTGGATTCTGCTGATCTCGATCAACTTCTTCCTGGCCCTGTTCAACCTGATCCCGCTGCTGCCGCTCGACGGCGGACACATGGCCATCGTCGGCTACGAGAAGGGCCGCGACACGGTGCGGCGCTGGTTCGGCCGGGCGCCCGGCGGTGCCGTCGACTACTTCAAACTGTTGCCGGTCACCTACGCCGTGGTGCTCGTCATGGGCGGATTCATGGTCCTGACCCTGACCGCCGACATCATCAACCCCATCAACCCCTGGTGAGGATCAGCCCCCACTCATCAGCCGCTCAACCAGTCACCCGAGGTGAAACGATGAACGCGCCCACTGATTCCGCAGTCCCGATCGGGCTCGGTATGCCCGCGGGACCGCCGCCGGTCCTGGCGCCGCGCCGCACGACCCGGCAGATCCAGGTCGGCTCCGTCGGTGTCGGGAGTGACCACCCGATCTCGGTGCAGTCGATGACCACCACCAAGACCCACGACATCAATGCGACCCTGCAGCAGATAGCCGAGCTCACCGCGTCCGGCTGTGACATCGTCCGCGTGGCCTGCCCACGCCAGGAGGACGCCGACGCGCTGCCGATCATCGCGAAGAAGTCGAAGATCCCGGTGATCGCCGACATCCACTTCCAGCCGAAGTACATCTTCGCCGCGATCGACGCCGGCTGCGCCGCGGTCCGCGTCAACCCGGGCAACATCAAGGAATTCGACGGACGCGTCAAAGAGGTGGCCAAGGCCGCGGGTGACGCCGGGATTCCGATCCGCATCGGCGTCAACGCCGGTTCGCTCGACAAACGACTCATGCAGAAGTACGGCAAGGCGACCCCGGAGGCGCTCGTCGAATCGGCGCTCTGGGAGGCGAGCCTGTTCGAGGAACACGGCTTCGGCGACATCAAGATCTCGGTGAAGCACAACGATCCGGTGATCATGGTCGAGGCCTACCGCCAGCTGGCCGCGCAGTGCGACTACCCGCTGCACCTCGGGGTGACCGAGGCCGGACCGGCCTTCCAGGGCACCATCAAGTCCTCGGTGGCCTTCGGCGCCCTGCTGAGTCAGGGGATCGGCGACACGATCCGCGTCTCGCTCTCGGCGCCGCCCGCCGAGGAGATCAAGGTCGGCGACGCCATCCTGCAGTCGCTGAACCTGCGGCCCCGCAAACTCGAGATCGTGTCCTGCCCGTCCTGCGGACGCGCTCAGGTGGACGTCTACAAACTCGCCGATGCGGTCACCGCCGGGCTCGAGGGCATGGAGGTCCCGCTGCGTGTCGCCGTGATGGGCTGTGTGGTCAACGGTCCCGGCGAAGCCCGCGAAGCAGACCTCGGAGTCGCCTCCGGAAACGGCAAGGGCCAGATCTTCGTCAAGGGTGAGGTCATCAAAACGGTCCCCGAAGCCGAGATCGTGGAGACATTGATCGAAGAAGCGCTGCGGATCGCGGCCGAATCGGGAGAAACTGGTGACGGGTCGCAGGTCGGGTCACCGGTGGTGACCGTCTCGTAAGACCCCGACGACAGTGAAGGAGCGGTGGTGCTGAAGCTTCTGGGCGACAAGCCGCTCGGTGCGCGTGACGCACCCGTCGTCGATCGTGTCCTGACCACCGACCCGGTGGCGATGTGCATGGTCGCAGCCCGTTTCGAGGTGCACGGCATCACCCCACGCCTTCTCGGTGGCGAACTGTGGACCGCCCACGACCCGACCACCTCGCTGTGCTTCTCGGGGGCCAATCTCATCCCGTTGCTCGGCGCCCCGGGTGACCTCGATTACTTCGCCGACCGTGCGATCGCCGCGCCACGGCTCTGCTCGTCTATCGTCGGGCGAGCCGAGCTGGTCATGCCCATGTGGGACCAGCTCGAACCGGCGTGGGGCCCGGCTCGCGAAGTCCGTTCGGTGCAGCCGTTGCTCGCACTGCCCGGTCCGCCTGAGGTCGCCGCCGATCCGGGCGTGCGGATGGTCACCATCGACGACCTCGATGTCTACCTGCCTGCCGCGATCGACATGTTCATCGGCGAGGTCGGGGTCGATCCGACCGCGGGCGACGGCGGACGGTCCTATCGTCGTCGTCTTACGTCGCTCATCAATGCGCAACGCGTCTTCGCCCGCTTCGACGACGGGCGAGTGGTCTTCAAAGCCGAGATCGGCTCACTGTCGCGGCGGGTCGGGCAGATCCAGGGTGTGTGGGTGGCACCAGACCGGCGCGGTGAGGGACTCGGGATCGCGGGCACCGCAGCGGTGGCGCAAGCGGTGAAGTCGCACGGACGCATCCCGAGCCTGTACGTCAACAGCTTCAACCTGACCGCGCGCGCCGCCTATGAGCGCGTCGGATTCACCGAGGTCGGGACCTTCGCGACGATCCTCGTCGACTGACTGCACGCTGTCCCCGCGAGCCGTGCTCGTCGTGGGTACGGCCGAGACTCGTCGATGCCTCGACCACCCTGCCTTCCGCGTGGCATCCGGGTATCGGCAGCGGCGGGCCATAGGATTCCAGATTGATGTGGCAACAGCGGTGGCGCGGGATACGGGCGGTGAGTGTGGCCGTCTGTGCGCTCGTGGTGCTCGGAATCGCCGGTTGCACAACCGATGAGGACGACGGACCACGTCGCGCCGCTGATCGCTTTCTCAGCGCCTTCGGGGCCCACGACGTTGCCGCTGCCGCGGGAATGACGGACGACCCGCAGACGGCCGCCGCCGCGATGAACAGTGCGTGGGAGGGGTTGGCCGCGCAGTCGATGCAGGCCGATGCCGGGCGGGTGCGGATCACCGGAGACACCGCCGACGTCGACGTCAACTATCACTGGCGCCTGCCACGCGGACGGGACTGGACCTATCCGGCGACCGTGCGGCTCGTCCGCTCCGACAGCGGCTGGGGTGTGCGCTGGATCTCCACTAACATCCATCCGGCACTCGGCGCCGATCAGCGCCTGGAACTGAATATCACCGAACCACCTCGCGCGACGGTCAACGAGGCCGACGGTTCCGAGGTGATGGTCAACGGAACGGTCATCGGGGTCACCTTCGACGCCCATGAGGCAGCCACACAGGGATCGGTCGCCGACTCGGTCACGCGCCTCGTCGACGTGCTGCGCCCGTACGACAGGTCCCTGTCCGCGCAGGTGATCGCCGAGGAATCGACCGCCGAGAACGGGCCGTACCCGATCACCCGGCTCAGTCGCGCCACATTCGATCGGCTACGCGACCAGTTGGCCATCCCCGGCGTGGAACACAACGAACAGGCCGAGCTGGTGGCCCGCGACCCCAGATTCGCGCCCGCTCTGCTCACCCAGGTCAAACGCGTCGTCGACGACGAGGTCGACGGGCGTGTCGGCTGGCGGGTGGCGACGGTGAATCCCAATGGACTCGACGCCGACATCCTCTCCGACCACGCGCCGCAGGCCGCGCCGTCGATCTCGCTGTCGCTGTCGCGTCAGGTGCAGAACGCGGCACAGCGAGCGGTCAACGCCTCTAACCGTTTTCAGATCGCGATGGTCGTCGTCCAACCGTCGACCGGCCGGATTCTGGCGGTCGCGCAGAATTCTGCTGCCGACCGCAACGGGCTGATCGCGACCACCGGTCTCTACCCACCGGGTTCGACCTTCAAGATGGTCACCGCCGCAGCAGCCATCGGTCGTAACCTCGCGCACCCGGACACGATGGTGCCGTGCCCCGGCGAGATCCAGATCGGGCCGCGCCTCATCCCGAACTACGATGCCTTCTCGCTCGGCACCGTGCCGATGCTCACCGCGTTTGCCCAGTCGTGCAACACCACGTTCGCGAAATTGGCCAGCGAGATGGGACCCTCGGATCTCGCCCATACCGCCGCTGCGATGGGCGTGGGTCCGCGGTACGGGATCGCGGGCCTCGAGAACGTGTCCGGCTCCGTACCGATTGCCAACGAACTGGTGGCACGCAGTGAGGACGGATTCGGTCAGGGCAAGGTGCTGGTGAGTCCGCTGGGCCTGTCGCTGGTGGCGGCCACCGTGGCCAACAACGGCAAAGCGCCTGTCCCACAACTGATCCTGGGCAAGCCGACGACGGTGCAGGGTCCCACGGCGCAGCTGGGGCCCGGCGTCGTCGGCCAGTTGCGTCCGATGATGCGCGCGGTGGTGACCAGCGGTACGGGTACGGCGATCGACGGTCTGGGGACCATCTTCGGCAAAACCGGTGAGGCCGAGTTCAACGGCGGGTCGCATGCCTGGTTCGCCGGTTACCGCGGCGACCTGGCGTTCGCGACACTTGTTGTGCGGGGCGGGGATTCGAACAACGCGGTCGGTGTGACGCGGGACTTCTTCAGCTTCCTGCCGCCGGGTTACGCCGCCTGATCGGCGCGCGGCTCATCGGTGCGGCAGGACCACCAGCCGGCCGTCGTGCTCGATCACCTGCACCGGATGATCGTAGGTCTCGGTGAGCAGTGCCGGAGTCATGACCTCCCGGGTGGGTCCGACCGCCAAGAGCCGGCCCTGTTTCATGACGGCGACGCGGTCGGCGTAGGCGGCGGCCAGCGACAGGTCATGCACCACGAGAAGCACCGCGGCGCCCGAATCCCGGTGGGCACACAGGATGTCGAGGACCTGTTCCTGATGGCGGATGTCGAGTGCGGCGGTCGGCTCGTCGAGCATCATCACCGGCGTGTCCTGGGCCACCGCCCGGGCCAGGGACACGCGCGCCTGCTGGCCCCCCGACAGCTGGGAGAACGGCCGGTCGGCGATGTCGGTGAGGTCGCACAGGCGGATGGCCTCGGCGATGATCTCGGGAGAGCGCTGGGCCTGCGGTGTCCGCAGCCACGGGTAGCGGCCCATCTCGACGACCTCGGCGACGGTGAAGGGGGTGTCGGTGCGGTTGTGCTGGGTGACCAGTGACCGGTGGCGGGCCAACTCGCGCACCGGGACCGATGCGAGGTCGTGACCGTCGATCCACACCCGGCCGCGGCGCAGCGCCCGGGTGCCCGAGAGGACCGACAGCAACGTCGATTTTCCGCACCCGTTGGGTCCGACCAGGGCGACCAGCTCACGCGGATGCACTTGCACGGACACCTCGCGGACCACGTCCCGACCGCCCAGTTCCACCGATACGTCCTGGGCCGCGATTCCCGCGGTCGCGGTCTCAGGAGTCACCAGCCCGCTCCGGCGTGGCGGCTGCGGCGCAGCAGGATGAAGAAGACCGGGCCGCCGATCAGTGCCGTGAACACGCCGAGTGGGAGTTCGCCGTCGCCGAGCACGGTGCGCGCTGCGAGGTCGGCCGCGGTGATCACCAGTGCGCCACCGATCACACTGGTGGGCAACAGGATCGAATGCCGCGGTCCGACGATCAGGCGCATCACGTGCGGGACCACCAGGCCGACGAACATGATGATCCCGGCGAAGGCGACTGCGGCCGCGGTCAGGATCGACACCAGGACGATTGCCTGGCGACGCACGAGCTCGACGTTCACGCCCAGCGAGGCGGCCTGGATCTCACCGAGGGCGAGCAGGTCCAGCTTGTGCACCAGCAGCAGTGCGGTCGCGATCCCCGCGACGATCAGCGGCGCCGACACCCAGACCTCGTTCCAGCCCTTGCCGGCCAGCGAACCCAACTGCCAGAACACGATCTGCTCGCGCTGCTCGGAGTTGGCCACCGAGGTGAGGTAGGCGATGATCCCCAGAGCGAAGGCGTTGACGGCAATGCCGGTGAGCACCAGCATGATCGCCGACGACGAGCCGTCCCGCAGGGACAGGATGTAGATCGCGAACGCGGTGAACAGGCCGGACACGAAGGCGGCACCGGCGATCGCCCAGTTCGCCGAGAGGCTGCCGGCACCGGCGCTGGAACCGCCGGTCAGCACGATCATCAGGCAGGCGCCCACCGCGGCACCCGAAGAGACCCCGATGACGCCGGGTTCGGCCAACGGGTTGGCGAGCACTCCCTGTAACAGGCATCCACCGGCGCCGAGCGCCGCGCCGACGAGGAGCCCGAGCACGATGCGTGGGAAACGCACATTCCACAGGGCCGCCTCACCGAGCGGATGGCTGGGCAGCGGTCCCACATCCAGATAGAAGTGGTGCAACAGGGAACCGAGAACCTCCACCGGTGGGATCACGACCTGGCCGGTGCCGGCCGAGATGATCGCCACCAGCGTGGTCGCGGCCACCATGATCGCGACCACGATGACGTTGCGGGTGCGGTGACGGTGCTGCCGGGCCGGTCGCGCGTCGGAGGCGGTGGGGGCGCTCACCGATAGACCGCCCGGGCCAGTGCGGCGAGCACTTCTCCGACGTCCGGGCCGAAGGCGAGGATCTTGGACTGATCCATCTGGACCACCCGCCGGTGGCGTCCGGCGTCGGTCTCGGCGATACCGGGGAGCGCCAGCACGCCATCGGGCCCGCCGACCGTCGCGGCACCCTGGGTCATCACGAGGATGACGTCGGGGTTGGCGGCCAGCATGACCTCGGCGTTCACCTGGGTGAGTGCGTCGGTGATGTGGGCCACCTCGGCGGCGTCGCGCCCGCCGAGCCCGGCGATGAGGTCGTCGGCACCCGAACCGGGTCCCAGCAGGTACAGGATCGACGGCCCGCGAATGTAGATGAACGCCATCACCGGGTCACCGGACGGCGTGGGAACCAGCCGTCGAGCCGCCGCGAGTTGGGCGTCGGTGCGGGCGGCGAGCGCCGCGCCCTGAGGAGCAACTCCCAGACTCGTGGCGACCGACCGGATCAGCGCGTCGTTGGAGGCGAGGTTGCGCGCACTCGGGAAGACGACGACGGTCACGCCGGAGTTGCGGATCTGATCGACGGTGGACTGGGGCACCGTGGCATCGGTGACCAGCAGGATCGTCGGGGCCAGGGCGAGGACCGCCTCGGCGTTCAGGGTGTGACCCCGGTTGGTGACGAGCGGCAGCTCGGCGGCCGAGGGAAAAGCTGTCGACATGTCGCGGCCCACGACATTGGCGCCGAGCCCCAGGGAGAACACGATGGTCCCGAGCGTTCCGTTGAGATCGACCGCGACGATGCGGCTGACGTCGGTGACGGTGACCTTGCCGTAGCGCAGCGAGTCGACGGTCACCGGCAGACGAGGAGGCGGATTCGTGGCGACCGGCTCGACGTCGGAGGAGGGGAGCGTCGCGGTCTGCGGGCCCTCGCGCAGATGCTCCGACGGCGACACCGTGGCGGACTGCTCGATGGGGGTGACAAAGCAGCCGGTGATGGTGAGTGCGATCGCGGCGAGAACGGCCACCACGGACAGCATTCGTGTCAGCTGCCCGATCCGCCTCATGAGTGTCACCTTAGTTCCCGGTGCCGGGCGCCTGGTGGCCGGGAGCTGACCGGTGGGCCCGCTCCGTTCACGACGTGGGAGATAGGCTGGGCAGCATGCCAGTCCGTGCTCCGCTGTCCCCGGGGGTCGTGTCACCGACCCGGCCGGTTCCCGATTCGATCGAACGACCCGAGTACGCGTGGAAGTCCACCGTCAACGAGGGCCACGAACCCTGGGTGCAGACGCCCGAGACCATCGAGAAGGTGCGGATCGCGGGGAAGATCGCGGCCAACGCGCTGGCCGAGGCCGGCAAGGCGGTCGCTCCCGGAGTCACCACCGATGAGCTGGACCGCATCGCCCACGAGTACATGATCGACCACGGCGCCTACCCGTCGACGCTGGGTTACAAGGGCTTTCCGAAGTCGTGCTGCACCTCCTTGAACGAGGTGATCTGCCACGGGATACCGGATTCGACGGTGATCGCCGACGGTGACATCGTCAACATCGACGTCACCGCCTACATCCATGGTGTGCACGGCGACACCAACGCGACCTTCCTCGCCGGTGATGTGTCATCGGAGGCCGCGGATCTGGTCGAACGCACCCGCATCGCCACCGAACGCGCCATCAAGGCGGTCAAACCCGGCCGGGAACTCAACGTCATCGGACGTGTCATCGAGTCCTACGCCAATCGCTTCGGCTACAACGTGGTCCGCGACTTCACCGGTCACGGGATCGGCGAGACCTTCCACAACGGACTCGTGGTGTTGCACTACGACGAACCCAACGTGGACACCGTCATCGAGCCGGGGATGGTCTTCACCATCGAGCCGATGATCAACCTCGGCGGGCTGCCCTGGGAGATGTGGGACGACGGTTGGACCGTCGTCACCGCCGACCGCAGGTGGACGGCGCAGTTCGAGCACACCCTGGTCGTGACCGACGACGGCGCGGAGATCCTCACTCTGCCCGACTCCTGACCGCGTCTGTCGATCGGCAGATCTTGCGTACACAATCCGCTGGTGACGCGCGTATCTGTCGTCCCTGGACGCCTGACGATGCGTAGAGTCACCGCTGATACCGGTCGGCGGAGCGTCGGTCGGGGGTGAACGACGACAGGGAGGATCGGACCGTGGGCAATCCTTACGACCCGAATCAGCAACAGCCGGGCCAGCCCCAGTATCCGGGCCAGCCCCAGTACCCGGGTCAACCCCAGTACCCGGGTCAGCCCCAGTACCCCGGTCAGCCGGGCGGTCAGCCGGACCCGTGGGCGACGCAGGCGGCACAGCCCGGTCAGTACCCACCCGGGCCCCAGCCCGGACAGCCCCAGCCCGGACAGCCCCAGCCCGGACAGTGGGCGGGTCAGCCGGGCGGGCCCGGATACCCGCCACCGCCGGCACCCCGAAAGAGCAAGAAGGCGTGGTGGATCGGCGGTGGTGTCGCGGCCGTCGTGATCGTGGCCGTCATCGCGGTGGTCCTCGCGTTCACGCTTGGCGGCGGTGATGATGACGCGCTTCCGACGCCGACCGCTGCTGCCAAGGACCTGATCCTGCCGGAGGCGGATTTCCCGCAGATCAGCGGTGGCAAGTTCACGCTCAAGTCCGGAGACGACGACAGTTCGACGGCGATCTCGGTGGACAAGCAGGAGTGCAAGGAACTCTTCAAGGACACCGACGACCCCGCGGTCGACAAGGTCACCCGGGAGTTGGAGGCCGACGACAGTTCGGCGGGCACCCTCGACAACGTCACCTACGGCGTCGACCTCAAGAAGGCGAAAGATCCCAGTTACACAACGGATTTCGGGACCATTCTGGAAAAGTGCGGCGATCTGACCCTGACCCTCACCGAGAGCGGTGAGCGACTGCCGGTGCAGGTCCACATGGAACGACTCACGGTGTCCGGTGTCGACGGCGACTACAACGGTGTCGCGATGACCGGGACCTTCGATGTCAGCGGTATCCAGGTGAAGATGCTGATGAACTTCCTGCTCGGCGTCGAGCGTGGGGTGTCGTTTCAGACGACCTACGTTCACCTGACCAACGGGAGCGGCACCGTCGGCGACGAGGTGAACAATAACCTTGTGAACATGTTCAACAAGCAGCGCACCCGCATCTCCTCGGCAGACTGATCAGGGGTTCGTCGCCCATTACCGTGGATCCGCCCGATCCTGTGGGCGGGTTGTGACAGCATCGATGGCGGACGACGATCCGACGAGAGGTCCGCGACATGATGGCACCGAAAAGCATGAATCAGTAACGCGCACCGCGTAACTCGATGAGACGCGCCTCGACGGTGTTCGTGGCTGTCGCCGCTCTCGGTGCGGCGCTGACCCTCGGTGCGTGTGGCGACGACAGTTCGTCGTCGTCGGCGTCGTCGTCGGTGTCGAGCACTCCCTCCGCGGAGACCTCGGCATCCTCGACCTCGACCTCAGCGTCGGTGGCCGCCGTCCCGACGGTGTCCGCGTCGGAACTGGTGTTGCCGGAGGGTGACTTCCCGCAGGTCAGCGGTGGCAAGTTTTCACTCGAGGCCGGCGCCGACAACGACAATGACGACGACGTGGCCGTCGACAAACCGGAATGCCGCGACCTGGTCGCGTCCTCCCACGAAGACGAACGCGGTGTCGATCAGGCCGAGCGCGAACTCGAACTGCCGCAGACCAACGGCACCTCACCGAGCTACAAGGCCAAGGTCAAGAAGCGTATCGATCCCGACTACACGGAGAATTTCGACCGCATCCTGGCAGCCTGCGGTTCGTACACGCTGACCGTGCGTGACGACGGCCGGGACATCCCGGTGCGGATGACGATGGAGCGGCTCTCCCCGGCGGGAGTCGACGGCGCGTTCAACGGAGTGCGCATGGTCGGCACGTTCACCCAGTCCGGCACGGAGATCTCACTGGTGCAGCATCTGCTGCTCGGCGTGGACCGCGGCACCTCCTTCCAGGTGTCCTACGACATCACCAGCACGGGTGGTTCCACCGTCGCCGCGGACGTCGAACGCAACCTCGTCCAGATGTTCAACGCCCAGCGCACGCGGATCACCGCCGCCAACTGAGCGTCCGCTCGTCGCATCCCCTGGCGCGCGGGCCGGTGCGGACCGTACGCTGACCGGCGTGGACGAACTCCGCGGGGCAGTGCTGATCGGTGGCACCAGCAGCGATGCGGGTAAGAGCCTCGTCGTCGCCGGATTGTGCCGTGCACTGGTCCGAGAGGGTGTCCGGGTGGCGCCGTTCAAGGCGCAGAACATGTCGAACAACTCGGTCGTCACACCCGACGGCGGTGAGATCGGTCGTGCCCAGGCGCTGCAGGCCTATGCCTGCGGGCTGGAGCCCTCCACCCGGTTCAACCCGGTGCTCCTCAAACCCGGCGGTGACCGCCGATCCCATGTGGTGCTTCGCGGTCAACCGGCCGGCGACGTCGGCGCCGCCGACTACCTGACCTGGCGGAACCGTCTGCGCGAGCTTGTTGTGGACGAATTCACTTCTCTCCGAGGTGAATACGATGTCGTCGTGGTCGAGGGGGCAGGGTCGGTCGCTGAGATCAACCTCCGCGACAGCGACATCGCCAACCTCGGATTGGCCCAGGGCTGCGGGCTGCCGGTACTGCTGGTCACCGACATCGATCGCGGCGGTTCGCTGGCGCATCTGTTCGGCACCACCGCCATCCTCGACCCCGCAGATCAGGCCCTGATCGCCGGATTCGTGATCAACAAGTTCCGCGGTGACCCGGCCATCCTGCAGCCGGGACTGGACCGGCTGGCCGAACTGACCGGACGACGCACCCTCGGGGTGGTGCCATACGCGACAGACCTGTGGATCGACGCGGAGGATTCGCTGGCCGCTCCGGTGGGGCGGCGGGTGGGACCGGCCCTCGCGGGTTCGGACCGCGACGACGCGGCGCCTTCCGGCTCGGGCCGCCTCACCGTGGCCGCGATCCGGCTGCCGCGGATCTCCAACTCGACCGACGTCGAGGCGCTGGCCTGTGAACCCGGTGTCGACGTCACCTGGGTCGACGACCCGGGCAGCGTGGCGGCAGCCGACCTGGTGGTGGTACCCGGCACGCGTGCCACCGTCGCCGACCTCACCTGGGTACGCGAACTCGGTATCGGGGACGCCCTGGCCGCCCGTGCGCGCCGGGGTGGTCCGATCGTGGCGATCTGCGGCGGCTTCCAGATGCTCGCCCGCACCATCGACGACCCGGTGGAATCCGGTACCGGCCGGGTGGACGGCCTCGGCCTCCTCGACATCGACATCGTCTTCGGAGAGCAGAAGACACTCCGGCAGGTACATGGGACGGTGGGCAGGCGTCGGGTCACCGGATACGAGATCCACCACGGTCAGGTGGTGGACTCGGCCGAACAGTCCTGGATCGATGCCGACGGTGCGGGAGAGGGCGCCGTACGCGGTGCGATTCGCGGCACCCACTGGCATGGATTGCTGGCCAACAACGACTTTCGCCGCGACCTGCTGATCTCGGTGGCCGCTGCGGCGGGTGCATCCGGCTTCCGGCCGGCGCCCGACACGGACGTCGACGCGATCCGCCAGGCACAGGTCGACCTCATCGCCGACCTCCTGACCACACACCTCGACATGGATGCCGTCGCGCAGATCATCAGCGGCCCGCCGGCTGCGATGCCGACCATCGTTCATCGGCTCGTCGGCTCCTGATCGGCTGCCGCCGCCTCGCTCACCGACGAGTCCGGATTGTGCACCCGGTGTCACCGCAGAGCCGGCGTCCGTCACCTATCGTGGGGCGGGTGGAGACAGAACTGCGGTCGGTGACCGTCGGAGACCTCACCTTCGATGTCCGGGTCGGCGGACCGGACCGGGGCCCCTGGGTCCTGTTATTGCACGGCTTCCCGGTCAACGGGAGTTGCTACGACGACGTCGTGCCGCGACTGCACGAATCGGGGCTGCGCACGATCGTGCCCGACCAGCGGGGGTACAGCCCGGGCGCGCGTCCCGAGGGCGTCGAGCCCTACCGGCTCGATCACCTCGTTGCCGACGCCATCGGCATCCTCGATGCGCTCGAGGTGCGCTATGCAATCCTCGTCGGGCATGACTGGGGTGGCATCGTGGCATGGCATCTCGCGGCTCGGCATCCGGACCGTTTCACCGGGCTGGTGGTGGCCTCCACCGGGCACCCGGTGGCCACCCGGGAGGCGTTGGCCAACAGCGATCAGCGTGAACGTTCTTCTTACATCAAGGATTTCGTGACCGACGGCTTCGAGGAGAAGCTCCTCGCCCGCGACGGCGTCCTGCTGCGACGGGCCGGGGTGACGGCCGAGGAGCTCGCACCGCTCACCGAGCCGGGTGCCCTGACCCCGCCGCTCAACTGGTACCGCGCCAACTTCCTCGGCGACATCAAGGCGACCATGTCGTGCCCGCCGGTGGAGATCCCGACGACGATGGTGTGGAGCGACGGCGATCCGGCCCTCGGCCGCGAACAGGCCGTGGGATCGGCGCGCTATGTCTACTCCGACTTCAGGTTCTGTGAGCTGCCCGGGATAGACCACTGGATTCCGCAGAAGGCCTCCGCGGCGTTGGCCAGCGAGATCGCTTTGCGCTCAGCGGTTTTCTGACCAGCACGAACTCGTCGTAGCAGGTCACTCCAGGCGTGACCGGCTACGACGAGTCGCGATCAGATCTCCAGACCCAGCAGGGCGTTCTCGAGAACCTCGGGCATCGCCGGGTGAATCCAGTACTGCCCGCGCGCCATGTCGGTGGCCCGCAGCCCGAAGTGCATCGCCTGGATGACCGGCTGGATGACCGTCGGTGCCTGCGGCCCGATGATATGACACCCCAGCAGCTCTCCGGTGCCGCGCTCGGCGATGATCTTGCAGAATCCGGAGGTGTCCTCCATCGCCCACCCGTAGGCCACGTCGCCGTATGCCTGCACCTTCACGGTGATGTCGCGTCCGGTGTCTCGGGCCTGCGCCTCGGTCATCCCGACGTAGGCGATCTGGGGGTGGGTGAACACCGCCGCCGGTACATACCGGTGATCGAAGCTCACCAGATCTGTTGCGTCCCAACCCTTCAGCAGGTTCTCCTGAACCACCCGCTCTTCGTGATTGGCGACGTGTTTGAGTTGATACGGCGAGCTCACGTCACCCAGCGTCCACACGCCACGGGCCGCGGTGCGGCCGTGCGCGTCGCACACCACGCGACCCTCGGCGTCGAGTTCGATGCCCACCGAGTCGAGATTGAGACGGTCGCCGTTGGGTTCGCGCCCGGTCGCGACCAGCAGCGCATCGGCCTCGAGTTCGGTGCCGTCGTCGAGGGCGAGGCATACCCCACCGCCGGGCCGGTCGGCCGCACCGGACACCTGCGCGTTCAGATGCAGGTCCCAGCGGTCGCCGGCCAGTTCGGTGAACCGCACGGAGACGTCGTCGTCGAGTTTGCGGAGCAACCGGCCGCCCCGCGCGACGATGGACACCCGACTCCCCAGCGCCCCGAAGACGTGCGCGAATTCGGCTGCGATGTAACCGCTTCCGACGATCACGAGGTGCTCGGGCAGTGCCGACAGACGCATCACGTCGTTGTTGGTGTGATAGGTGACATCCGAGTCGGCGATCGCCGACGGCACCGTGGCCCGCGAACCGGCCGCCAGCACCACCTCGCGGGCGAGGACCACGTCGTCGGCCGTCACCAGGCGGTACCGCCCCTGCTCGTCGCGGCCGTCGAACTCGACGTGCGCCGAGTAGACGGTGATGTTGTCGCACCGGTCCTCGCGGTACTCCTTGCCGCCCGCGGACAGCGGGTCGATCCGGCCGAAGACGCGGTCGACGATGGCGGGCCAGTCCACCGAATCGACGTGGGCATGCACCCCGAGACGGGCACTGTGCCGGGCGATCTCGGCGACCTCGGCGGCATAGACAAACATCTTGGTCGGAATGCAGCCGACATTCAGGCAGGTCCCGCCGTAGACACCTTCCTCGAAAATGGCGATCGAGGTGCCGGCGAACCGGTCGTCGGGGATGGAGTTCCCGCTGCCGGAGCCGATGATGGCCAGGTCGACGATCTGTGTCTCGCTCATGCCAGGGCCCCTTCATCCGTGGTGGCACGCTCGGCGCCGTCTCGATCGGTGGTCATCGGCGACGTGGCGCGCAGCCAGGCGGTCACCTCGCGGTAGGCCTGCTCACGGGCGGCCTCGACGGACAGGAACACGTCGTGGCGGGCGTCGGGAATCGGGACGCAACTGATTCGGTTGCCCAGGCAGCCGCACCAGCGTGCGATGTGCCGGACGTCGACCACCACGTCGGCGTTGTCCACCGTGCCGCGCCGGATGGGATCGAAGTAGGTCTTGTCCGACCGCAACACCAGCGACGGCACCCCGACGTCGATCCCGCGATGCAGCCGGGCATGCCCGCGCCGTACCGCGCCGAGGAAACCGAAGGTGACCGGAAAGCCGCCGAGCGGCTTGAGTGAGAGTTCGTAGCTCCATTCACCGTTGCCGCTCTCGTGGATGCTGCGGCCGTAACCGTCGGAGAGCCGGCGGGGGATCACCCGCCGCGGGCACAGCGCGGCGGCGCGAATGATTGCCGACACGATGGGTGTGCGCAGAACCGGATGGCCCTGCAGATCGAACCACGGGCTGTTGAGCACGAGTCCGCAGACATGTGCGTGTCGATGCGGATCGGTTGCCCGCAGGCGATCGAGCCACAGCGGGGCGATGAGCCCGCCGGTCGAGTGCGCGACCACCAGCACCGGGCCACCGGTCTCGGCGACCACCATGTCGAGGGCGGCGCCGAGTTCCTCGTCGTAGGCGCGCAGATCGGTGGTGAAGTGTGGCGTGTGGTGCCCGGCCAGCGAACGGCCGGATTTGCGCAGGTCCAGCGCGTAGAAGGCGTAGCCGTGTGCGTGGAAGTGCTCGGCGAGCGGTTCGTGGAAGAAGTAGTCGGTGAACCCGTGTACGTAGAGCACCGCGCCGTTGCGGGCGGGTTCCGGGCCGGCCTTGCGGACCAGGCTCGCGGTGATCGGATCCTCGTGGTCGGGGTCGTCGGCCAGCGCGATGGTGCGGGTCTCATAGCGGTCGAGCAGGCGGTCCGGACGCCAGTCGGGAGGCGCGGAATTCGTACCCAGTGCGGAGGTCACGGGCTCCACCTTAAACACCCGCGCGCGCCGGGACCGGTGTCGTCCAGCCCACAGTTGTCACGGTCGATTCCGTTCCCGCGGCATCGATGGGGAACAATGAACGTTGAGACGAAAGTCCTCACGCGACGAACGACCTCAGCGAAGTGGAGTCCAGGTGTCGAAAGCGACGATCAAAACGGATGTGGCCCTCGTGGGTGCGGGCATCATGAGCGCCACCCTCGGTGCCCTGATCAAGCAACTCCAGCCGGATTGGACGATCTCGCTGTTCGAGCGTCTCGACGCCGCCGCCGCTGAGTCCAGCGATCCGTGGAACAACGCAGGCACCGGTCACTCGGCGCTGTGTGAACTCAACTACACCCCGCAGACCGCCGACGGTGACGTGAACATCGACAAGGCGATCTCCATCAACGAGCAGTTCCAGGTGTCGCGCCAGTTCTGGGCTCACGCCGTCGACCAGGGCATCCTCGGCAGCCCGAGCGAGTTCATCAATCCGATCCCGCATGTCGCGTTCACCCACGGTGACGCCGGTGTGGAGTACCTGCGCAAACGCTACGACAAGCTGTCGCGGGAAACCCTCTTCGAGGGCATTGAGTTCATCGACGACCCGACCGAATTCACCAACCGCCTGCCGCTGATGTCGGCTGGGCGTGATTTCTCCGATCCGGTCGCGCTCAACTGGTTCACCCAGGGCACCGACGTCGACTTCGGCGCGCTCACCCAGCAGCTGCTGAACTTCGTCGGCCAGGGCGGGGACATCTTCTACGGCCACTCGGTGACCAACCTGTCCAAACAGTCCGACGGCAGTTGGATCGTGAAGGTCAAGAACCGTCGGACCGGCGAGAAACTCAAGGTGCACGCCAAGTTCGTGTTCGTCGGCGCCGGTGGTGGCGCACTCAACCTGCTGCAGCGTTCGGGCATCAAGGAGGCCAAGGGCTTCGGCGGCTTCCCGGTGTCCGGCGAGTTCTTCCGCTGCACCAACCCCGACCTCATCGACGAACACCACGCCAAGGTGTACGGGCAGGCCGCGGTCGGGGCACCGCCGATGTCGGTTCCGCACCTCGACACCCGCGTCATCAACCACAAGCCGGGTCTGCTGTTCGGCCCGTACGCCGGGTGGTCGCCGAAGTTCCTCAAGAGCGGCAAGGTCACCGACCTGCCCGCCTCGATCAAGCCCGGCAACCTGCTGCCGATGGTGTCGATCGCGCCCAAGGAATTCGGTCTCCTCAAATACCTGATCAGCGAACTCGCGGCGACGCGCGCCGATCGCGTGAACACGCTCTCGGAGTTCGTGCCGCGCGCCGACGGCGCCGACTGGGAGATCATCACCGCCGGTCAGCGCGTCCAGGTGATCCGCAAGACCGGTGTCGGCGGCACTCTCGAGTTCGGCACGGCGGTCGTCGCGGCCGCCGACGGCACCATCGCCGGACTGCTCGGCGCATCGCCGGGTGCGTCGACTGCGGTGCCCGCGATGCTGTCGGTGCTCGAGAAGTGTTTCCCCGCGCAGTACGGGGGCTGGTCGTCGAAGTTGTCGACCATGATCCCGTCGTTCGGGCAGAAACTGTCGGGCAACCGTGATCTCTACCGGCAGGTCTGGGACTGGACCAACGCGAGTCTGCAGCTCACCGAGGACAACGTCGCGCCGGCAACGTCGGAGACGCTGGCACCGGCGTCGGCGGGCTGATCCGTCGCGAGATGGGCAATCACCGGCGGGTGTGATAGTGACGACATCATGAGTCATCCCGTAGGGCAGGTGCACCGCGGCTGGACGGCCGACCTCGATCTGGCGACCTTCTACCGCATACTGCGGCTGCGAGTGGACGTTTTTGTCGTCGAGCAATCGTGTCCGTACCCCGAACTCGACGGCCGCGATCTGGAACCGACGACGCGTCAGCTGTGGATCGCCGACGACGACGGTGCCGTGCTGGCCACGCTGCGGCTCCTCGAGGACGGACCGGCGCCCGACGGTGATCCCACGTATCGGATCGGCCGCGTGTGCACCGATCGCGCCCACCGCGGCCAGGGGCAGAGTGCCCGCCTGATCGAGACCGCATTGGCCGAGGTGGGGCGGCGACCCTGCCGGATCGAGGCGCAGACCTACCTGACATCGATGTACGCCCGGTTCGGCTTCGTCGCCGAGGGCGAGGAGTATCTGGAGGACGGAATCCCGCATGTGTCCATGGTTCGGAACCCCCGGTCGTGACGGCGAGAAGCGATGACCGCCCCGGTGATCCGGTGACCGGCGAAGCGCGTTTCCCGTTCAGCGCGGTCGTCGGACAGGACCGGCTCAAGCTGGCGCTCATCCTGTCGGCCATCTCACCGGGGATCGGCGGCGTGCTTATCCGCGGTGAGAAGGGCACCGCGAAGTCGACCATCGTCCGTGGGCTCGGACCCCTGCTGGCCGCAGGCAATGACGAGCACGACGACGGACGCGGCCGGGTCGTCGAGTTGCCCATCGGCGCCACCGAGGACCGGGTGATCGGCTCATTGGATCTGACCTCGGTGCTGCGTGACGGCCGGGCCGAGTTCACCCCCGGTCTGCTCGCCCGGGCCGACGGTGGGGTCCTCTACATCGACGAGGTCAATCTGCTGGCCGACCATCTCGTCGACGTCCTGCTCGACGCCGCGGCCAGCGGGCGAGTGACGATCGAGCGAGAAGGTGTGTCGCACACCCAATCTGCGGTCTTCGTCCTCGTCGGAACCATGAATCCAGAAGAGGGTGAACTGCGTCCGCAGCTGCTGGACCGGTTCGGTCTGGCGGTGGACGTGGCGGCCGGCAAGGACATCGACGAACGGGTCGAGGTGGTTGCGCGGCGGATGGCGTTCGACGCCGACCCGCACGCCTTCGTCGCGGCCCACGCCGACGCCGAACGCGAACTGGCGGCCCGGATCGCGGCCGCGCGTACGGCACTTCCCTCGGTGACGGTGCCGACCTCGGAACTGCGCCGCATCGCCGGCATCTGTGCCCACCTCGTCGTCGACGGACTCCGCGGCGACATCGTCGTCGCACGGACCGCGGCCGCGCACGCCGCCTGGCGTGGGGCCACGAGTGTCGACGAGTCCGACGTCCGCGCCGCCGTGGAACTCGCGTTGCCGCATCGTCGGCGGCGCAACCCCTTCGACGAGTCCGGGCTCACCGACGAACAGCTCGACGACGCCATGAACGCCGGTGCCGAGGCCACCGGCCCGGACGACCCCGGTCCCGACGATCCCAACCCCGACGATCCCAACCCGGACGACCGCGGCCCCGATGACGACGGCCCCGGCGGGGACGGTCTCGATGGTGCAGCCGATGGTCCCGAGCCGTCGCCGAACACCGCGACCGACACCCCTGAACCGCCGGATTCGGCTGCCGGAGAAAATGATTCGTCATCGCAGCCGCAGACCGTGCCGGGCCCGAGGTTCGGCCCCGCCACCACCCCCACCGGTCGGCGCCTGCGGACCCTGCGAGTGGCGGGAGTCGGTGACGGCGAGCCGGGACGACGGTCGCGGGCCCGCAGTCGGCGTGGGCAGACCACCCACGCGATCGACTTCGAACGCGGACGTCCCGTCCATCTGTTCGCCACGGTGCTCGGCGCCGTCGTGCGAGGCGCACAGACGGCCGGGCCCACACCTGCGTTGACCGGCACGCTCGTCACCGAGGACGACCTGCGCGCCGCGCAACGCATCGGTCAGGAGTCCAATCTTGTTGTCTTCGTTGTCGATCTGAGTGGATCGATGACAGCCCGACGACGTCTCGCCGCGGTCTCCGAACTGTGCGTCGACCTGCTCCGTGACTCCTACACCCGACGTGACCGCGTCGCCGTCGTCGTCGCGCGCGGCTCGCGGGCATCCCTTGTGGTGCCGCCCACCAAGTCGGTCGACATCGCCGTCCGGTGCCTTGCCGACGTCCGGACCGGCGGCCGGACGCCGCTCGCCGAGGGGCTGCTGGCGGCAGCCGAGGTCATCGAGCGGTCGCGGCGCAGCGAGCCCGACCGGCGTCCGCTGCTGGTGGTGCTCACCGACGGTCGCGCGACCGCCGGGGCGGACGCCGCCGGCCGGGCGCGGCGCGCGGCGGGCCACATCGCCCGGCGCGGCGTGGACAGCGTCGTGGTCGATTGCGAGCAGGGGATGGTGCGTCTGGGAATGGCGGCGCAGCTGGCGGCGCACCTGTCCGCCGATCTCGTTGCCATCGACGACCTCTCGCTCTCGGCCCTGGCCCACCGATCCCGACCCGCCGCCTGACCGGCGCGATCAGTCACACCACAAGGGAGACACACTGTGCCGCAAGGCGTTCCGACAACCGTTCCGGACGACGGCCTGACCACCCGGCAGCGCCGCAACATGCCGGTCCTCGCTGTGCACACCGGTGAGGGCAAGGGCAAGTCGACGGCGGCCTTCGGGATGGCGATGCGTGCCTGGAACGCGGGTCTGCGGGTGGCGGTCTTCCAGTTCGTGAAGAGCGCCAAGTGGAAGGTGGGCGAGGAATCGGCGCTGCAGGCCCTCGGCGAGGTCCACGAGACCACCGGCCGCGGCGGACCGGTCGAATGGCACAAGATGGGGCAGGGCTGGTCGTGGTTGCGCTCCAACACCGAGCACGCCGAGGATCACGCGACCGCCGCCCGGGCCGGATGGTCGGAGATCGCGCGGCGCCTCGCCGCCGAGCAGCACGACTTCTACGTCCTCGACGAGTTCACCTATCCGCTGGACTGGGGGTGGGTGGACACCGCCGAGGTGATCGACACCCTGGCCGGCCGGCCCGGCCGTCAGCACGTGATCATCACCGGACGCCGCGCCCCGCAGGCCCTGACCGACGCCGCCGACCTTGTCACCGAGATGCGCAAGGTCCGTCACCCCATGGATGCCGGGCGCAAGGGACAGAAGGGGATCGAATGGTAACCGCGACGGTGGTACCGGCGCCGTGGTAGCCGCCCCCGCCGTGGTCATCGCCGCGCCCTCCTCGGGCAGCGGGAAGACGACGGTGACCACCGGCCTGATCGGCGCACTGCGTGCCGCCGGGCATCGCGTCGCGCCGTTCAAGGTCGGACCCGACTACATCGACCCCGGATATCATGCCGTCGCCGCCGGCCGGGTGGGCCGCAACCTCGACTCCAATCTCGTCGGCGCCGAACAGATTCCGGCCCTGTTCGCGGCCGGATCGGCCGGCGCCGACATCGCCGTCGTCGAGGGGGTGATGGGCCTGTTCGACGGCCGGATCACCGACGACGCCGATGCCGACTCGCTGGGTACCGGGTCCACCGCCCACGTGGCGACGCTGATCGGTGCCCCGGTGATCCTGGTGGTCGATGCCGCCGGACACAGTCAGTCGCTGGCCGCGGTGCTGCATGGATTCCTGGGCTACGAGCCGTCGGTCCGCATCGCCGGGGTCGTCCTCAACCGGGTCGGATCACCGCGACACGAGCAGGTGCTGCGACAGGCGTGCGCGCGGGTGGGGGTGCCCGTCTTCGGCGTCCTGCGCCGCGATCCGTCGTTGGCCGTGCCGTCCCGGCACCTCGGATTGATCCCGGCGGCCGAACGCACCACGGAGGCCGTCCTCGCCGTCGACGCGATGACCGCCGGGGTGGGGGCCGCGCTCGATCTGCCGGCCATCGTTGCGGCCGCCTCGAGCAGCACTCGGCGGATGGCGCCCGCGTGGTCGGCATCCGACGCTCTGAACGCGCAGGGCCCACCACCTGAGAACCGGCCGCTGATCGCGGTTGCCGCGGGCGCCGCGTTCACCTTCGGCTACGCCGAGCACACCGAGATGCTGCGCGCCGCAGGCGCCGACGTCGTCGAGTTCGATCCGCTCGCAGATCGTCTACCCGTCGGATGTGCCGGCGTGGTGATCGGCGGCGGATTCCCGGAGGAACATGCAGAAGCCCTGTCCGCCAACGATTCCCTGCGTCGTGATCTGCGTGAGCTGACGACCCGTGGCGGCCCCGTACATGCCGAGTGCGCCGGCCTGCTCTACCTGGCCGCCCGCCTCGACGGACATCCGATGAGCGGTGTCCTCGACGTCGACGGACACTTCGGGCCGACTCTCACCCTCGGTTACCGGGACGCGGTCGCGGTGACCGACTCGGTGTTGTACCGGTCGGGCGATCGGGTCACCGGTCACGAGTTCCATCGCAGCCAGGTGACCGCGCGGGCGGCGAGCCTGCCGCCGGCCTGGGGGTGGTCGGGAGCCGACGGGCGGCCGTCGGTGCACGGCGTGGCAACGGGGTCGGTGCACGCCTCCTACCTTCACGTCCATCCGGTCGCGGTGCCCGCGGCCATTCGGCGGTTCGTGCACCGTGCTGCGCAGACCGCGTCGATCGTCGCGCCCGGCGGCGACGCCGAGACGGTGAGGTGACGCCATGCGGGACAGCGGTTTACGTGATGCTCTGGACGCGGTTGCAAGGCACGGAGCCGACGACCCGAGCCTGATGCGCGACCTACTCGAGGCCGTCCTGGTGGTCGGGCAGGGACTCGATCTCGACGATGCGCTGCAACGGATCGTCGAGGTGGCCGTCGGGGTGGTCGATGCGCGCTATGGTGCGCTCGGTGTCCGCGGACCCGACGGCGACCTGCGCGCCTTCGTCTACACCGGCATCACCCCCGCGCAGCGGGCGCAGATGGGTCACCTGCCGGTCGGGCGCGGCGTGCTCGGGGTGTTGATGGACGATCCGCATATTCTCCGGATCCCGGACCTCGCACAGCATCCCGCCTCCGTCGGCTTCCCGCCGAACCACCCGCCGATGACCACGTTCCTGGGCGCTCCGGTCATCATCCGCGGGTCCATCTTCGGACGGCTGTACCTGACCGAGAAGCGATCGGCGGACGCGTTCACCGAACTCGACGAGACGCTGATCGCCGTGCTGGCCGTCGCCGCCGGCATCGCGGTGGACAACTCGCAACTCTTCGAGCGGGCCCGCACCCGGCACCGCTGGATGCAGGTGGTGGCCCGGCGGGGTTCGGAACCACTCGCCGGTATCGCCTTGTCCGACACCATGTCCCGGCTCTGTGACGACGTGGCCGAACTCGTCGGCGCGGTGGATGTGTTCATCGTCACCGACGAGGGGGGCACGGCGCAGATCCGGGGACACACCGGCGCGGCGACCGACCCGGAGACCTTCGACAGCCCGACGGTGACCTCGCTGACGGTACAACCCGCGGGGGAGATCTCACCGTCGCTGGTGCGCCGCGGTGCGCTGTGGACCACCGTGCAGCCGCTGCAACGGGCCGCCGGGGCGTTCGGCTGGATACTGATCACCCACCGCGATCGGCCGCACTGGGAGCCCGAGGAGATGGCGGGTCTCGCGGGTGTGGCCGAGGTGGCCTCGCTGGCCGTCGTCTACGCCGAGCAGCAGCAGGTGGCCCGCGACTTGGAAGTCCTGGAGGACCGGCACCGAATCGCCCGCGACCTGCACGACCACGTGATCCAGAGATTGTTCGCCGTCGGCATGTCGGTGCAGACGCTGCTGGCCCACGCCGCGGCCGGAACCGCCCCCGACCCCGATCAGGTCAACGAACGACTCGAACAGATCTCGACCGATCTCGACCGCACGATCGCGCAGATCCGGACGTCGATCTTCGACCTGCAGACCATTCCCGGACAGCACGACACCTCGACCCTGCGCCGCCGCGTCCTCGACATCGTCTCCGAACTGTCGGTGCACGCACCGATCTCGCCGAGCGTGTCCTTCGACGGGCCGGTGGACACCGTGGTCCCCGAATCGCTGGGCCCGCACATCGATGCCGTGCTGCGCGAAGGACTGAGCAACGCGCTGCGCCACGCGCACGCCGAACACATCGGGGTGTCGGTGAGCGCCGACGACGTCCTGACCGTCGAGATCACCGACGACGGTGTGGGTATCGGCACCGACGTCACCTACCGCGGGCTGGACAACCTGACCCGCCGCGCCGACGAGTGCGACGGGAACTTCACCGTCGTGACCACCCCGCGGCGCGCCCGCCACCCCGGCGGGACCACGCTGACGTGGTCGGTGCCGCTGGCGGCCGGTTGATCGCGCGATGGGCGTGATCACAACCACTTATGCTGGTGACATGAGTGTTTCGGCGCCGGGCGACACGACAACTCTCGCACGACGAGGGTGGACCTCGTATGCGCTCTTCGCGAAACTCTTTGTCGAGCGAGCCGAGATCGGCGACGACCCGTCGTTGGCGGTCCGTGTACTACGTGAAGTGGTCCGGGCAGCCCGAGCCCTGGATGCGCAGGCGGAGATCGACGCCTTTCATGCCGAGCCCCCGACCACCGGATCGGACGGGTGGGACGCCTTGCTCGCCGGTGTCGCCGTGCTGACCGGCGCCGGGCGGACGACCCCGGGAGTGCTGGACTGGTGCGACGCCCCAGGCCGGTGGTGCGTCGAACTCTTCGATCCCCTCGACTCCGGCAAGTACTTCCTGCTGGAGATGCTGCGAACGCCGGCGCCGATCCGCGAGCGCAATGTCGTGCTGGCAGCGGGCAATCTGCTAGGGGTGTGAGGACATGGTCGACGTGGTCCTCACCGCCGATGACATCGAAAAGCTGCTGACCGCGCTCGAGTCCGCACTTCGGCGAAAAGGGAGTGAGGGCCGCATCTTCATCGTCGGCGGTGCGGCGATGGTGCTGGCTTACAACGCGGGTCGTTCGACAGGCGACATCGACGGGGTCATGCAGCCGCGGGAGGTGGTGCTCGATGCGGCGCGTGAGGTTGCCGCGACGTATGGCCTGCCCCAGAACTGGCTGTCCGACGGGGTCCTCCAGATGCACATGCCCCCGCGTGCGGACGACCATCCGCTGTCGCGGCGCATCGGTCCTGCACTGACGATCGAGATCGCCTCGGCCGAGTACGTACTCGCCATGAAGGCGATGTCGACCAGATTGTCCGACGGTGACCTGAAGGACGCCGCACGGCTGTGTGCCATGCTGGGCTTCACCGACGAGGCGGAGATCGAGGCAGTCATCCGGCGCTACTATGGTTCAGCGGATGTCTTTGGGGCACAAGAGCTCTGGTTTGAGCGAATCATCGCGGCCGCCGCAGAAGGCGATTTCTAGTGTCCCGTGTTGGAGATTCGTTTGCGCGAGTCCGGCGATCCAGGTGGATGCATCGCAAGGCGGCGGAGGACGCAGCTACTGGTTGTACCTGCGACGACGCCAACGCAGCGAGGCGCCGCCTGGGCGTCGGAATCGTCAACGAATTTCCAACACGGGACACTAGGGCGTCTTCCCGTCGCGCAGCTTCGTCGCCATCACCGCGACCTGAGTGCGCCGCTGCATGTCCAGCTTGGCCAGGATGCGTGATACATAATTCTTGATCGTCTTCTCCGCCAAGAACATTCGCTCGGCGATCTGCCGGTTGGTCATGCCCTCGCCGATGAGGTTGAAGACCTCGCGCTCCTGACTCGTGAGTTCGGCGAGCGGGTCGGGCCGGTCCTTGCCGTCGCGGAGCTTGGCCAGCAGGGCGGCCGTACTCCGGTCGTCGAGCAGCGAACCGCCGCGTCCCACCGTGCGCACCGCGGCCACCAGGTTGTGGCCGAGGATCTGTTTGAGCACGAACCCGGAGGCGCCGGCCAGGACCGCGGCGAGCAGTGCGTCGTCGTCGGCGTAGCTGGTCAGCATCAGGCAGTGGATGGACGGATTGGCGGCGCGGACGTCACGGCACAGCTCGACACCGTTCCCGTCGGGCAGACGGACGTCGAGGACGGCCACATCGGGTGTGGTGGCGCTGATACCGACCTTCGCCTCGCGCACCGACGCGGCCTCGCCCACGACCTCGATGTCACCGGCCGTACCGAGCAGATCGCGTAGCCCGCGGCGGACCAGCTCGTGATCGTCGACGAGGAAGGCGCGCACGGGCGTATCGGCTGACATATCTCGAAAATACCCGAGGAGCCTGCGCGATTCGCGACGTCGGTCCCGGCGCATTCGGGACTTTGGCCCCACGATCATCAGCCGTCACACGCGCAGAGTGACGATCGCACCAGTAACAACTGACACAGGAGTGTGTGCGTTGACCATCCTCATCGGTTCGCCCGAACTCAATGACACGGGAATGACCGGCTCCGACCTCCTCCGGGAACTGCTCCCGGTCTGCGAGAGCGAAGTCGAACGGCACATGAAGATGACCAAGGACTGGCACCCGCACGACTACGTGCCGTGGGACGACGGACGCAACTTCGCGGCCCTCGGTGGTGAGGACTGGGACCCGTCACAGTCGCAGCTGTCGGAGACGGCCAAGGCCGCGATGATCACCAATCTGCTGACCGAGGACAACCTGCCGTCGTATCACCGGGTGATCGCCGACAACTTCAGCCTCGACGATGCGTGGGGATTCTGGGTCGGCCGGTGGACGGCCGAGGAGATGCGGCACTCGGTGGTGATGCGCGACTACCTCGTCGTGACCCGGGGGGTGGATCCGGTGGAGCTCGAGAACATCCGCATGGAGCACATGACCCACGGTTTCAACCCGCTGCCCGAGGACGACGGTCAGCGCGACCACAGCTTCGACATGCTCTACGCCGTCGCCTATGTGAGCTTCCAGGAGCTCGCCACCCGCGTCAGCCACCGCAACACCGGGAAGGCCTGCGGCGACCCGATCGCCGACCGCATGCTGCAGCGGGTGGCGGCCGACGAGAACCTGCACATGCTCTTCTACCGCAACATCGTCGCCGGCGCGCTGGACCTCGTGCCCGACCAGACGATGGCCGCCATCTACGCGATCGTCTCGAACTTCCAGATGCCCGGTGCCACCATGCCCAACTTCCGGCGCAACGCCGTCCTGATCGCCAAGGGCGGGATCTACGATCTGCCACAGCATCTTTCGGAGGTCGTCATGCCGGTGCTGCGTAAGTGGAGGATCTTCGAGCGCGACGACTTCGGTCCGCTCGGCGAGCACTACCGGGAACTCCTCGGCGAGTTCCTCGAGCAGATGAACGTCAAGGTCGAGAAGTTCGAAGCCGCCCGCGAACGCGCCATCGAGCGGGCCCGTGCGAAGGGGATGGCATGACCATCATGGAGCCGTTGAACCTGCAGGTGCTCACCGATCTTCCCGACGACGACGAGTGCACGGGATGCTGCGGAACCTGCGAGCAGCCGCGCGAGGACGCACCTGGGGTCCTCGCCGGGTTCGACACCGCCATCGCGATGGCCGAAGCGGCCGCCGACCACAACCCGACGTGGTGGAACGACATTCGCACGCGCGCGCAGGATGCGTCGGCGGCGGAGTACTGCTCGTCGATGCTCCTCGGCGCACTACTGCAGTCCGCGGCCCACCGCCTCGGCGTGCCGGCCGCCGATGTCTGGGCCCACATCCGCCGGACGGGTGAACTGCCTCTCTGAAGCTCTGTGCGACTCGGCCGCCGACCGGAGCGCTCGGTAAGGTCTCCGTATGCCTGAGACACCGCCTGTGAACGCGGGATTCGCCGCCGGAGAAGGCCACTATCTCGTCGGTCTCGACCTGGCCGGACGCAAGGTCGTGGTAGTCGGTGGCGGGTCGGTGGCGCAGCGCCGCCTGCCGAACCTGGTGTCCTCGGGTGCGCAGGTCCACGTCATCGCGATCGACCCGACGCCGGCCGTCGAATCCTTCGCCGGTGTGCACGTACATCAGCGTGCCTACGCCGACGGTGACCTCGACGGTGCCTGGTATGCGATGGCCTGCACGGACGATCCCGCGGTGAACGCGGCGGTGGTCGCCGAGGCCGAGCGCCGGCACACCTTCTGCGTCCGCGCCGACGACGCCCGGTTCGGCACCGCGGTCACCCCGGCGTCCGGGCGGCACCGCGACGTCCGGTTCGGAGTGCTGGCCGGCGGCGATCACCGGCTCTCGGCCGCTCTGCGCGCGGCCATCTCGCGGGCCCTCGCCGACGGTTCATTGACCGTTGAGGACGACACCCGCCGTCCCGCCGGGGTGGCGCTGGTCGGTGGTGGACCCGGCGACCCCGACCTCATCACGGTCCGCGGCCAACGTCTGCTCGCCGACGCCGATGTCGTCGTCGCCGACCGGCTGGCCCCGCCGGAGTTGCTCGCGGCCCTGGGACCGCAGGTCGAGATCATCGATGCTGCGAAGGTGCCCTACGGGCGGGCGATGAAGCAAGAGGCCATCAACGACGTCCTGGTGGCCAAGGCGCGGGAGGGCAAATTCGTCGTCCGACTCAAGGGCGGCGACCCCTATGTCTACGGCCGCGGCTTCGAGGAACTGCAGGCCTGCGTGGCCGCCGGTGTGCCGGTCACCGTGGTGCCCGGGATCAGCAGCTCGATCGCGGCGCCTGCCTCGGCCGGTATCCCGGTCACCCATCGCGGGGTCACCCACGAGGTGGTCATCGCGTCGGGACACGTACCGCCCGGACATCCCGATTCACTCATCGACTGGGCGGCGCTGGCCAAGCTGCGCGGGACGCTGGTGCTGATGATGGCGGTCGAGCGGGTCGAGGTGTTCGCCGACGCCCTCCTCGACGGCGGACGTCCGCCCGCCACGCCGGTCGCGATGATCGAGAACGGCTCACTGCCCACCCAGCGGGTGTTGCGCACCGATCTCGCGCACGCCGGCGAGGTTGCCGCGCAGGAAGGACTGCGGCCGCCGGCCATCGTCGTCATCGGCGAGGTCGCCGGCTTCACCGACGCCGCCGGCTGACCCCCGGATAGGCACGCAGTGGAACAAGCGATCAGAACAATGAGGATTGGCATATGACCGCCGTCGCCCGGTAGCGTCGTCCGTTATGGCGACATCCGGAACGTGGCAGCATCACGCGCCCACGGCTGGCCCGGAGTACCGCAAAGTGTTCGGTCCCGCGATCCTCGTGCTGTCCGGGATGCAGTTGCTCATGGTGCTCGACGGCACGGTCGCGGCGCTCGCCCTCCCGCGCATCCGGGAGGCCCTCTCGCTGTCGGAGGCCGGCGCCAACTGGATCATCAGCAGCTATGTTCTCGCCTTCGGCGGCCTCATGCTGCTCGGTGGGCGTCTCGGCGACACCTTCGGCCGCAAACGCATGTTCATCGTCGGCGTGTGGGCGTTCACCCTTACCTCGCTGCTCTGCGGGGTCGCGCAGAACGAGGCGATGCTCATCGTCGGACGCGCCCTGCAGGGCGCATCGGCGGCAATCGCCGCGCCGACTGCGATGGCGCTGGTGGCGACCACCTTCGCACCCGGCAAGCCGCGCAGTCAGGCGTTCGCGATCTACGCCGCGATGACCGGTGTCGGGTCGGTGGCCGGACTCATCCTCGGAGGCGTCCTGACCGAGGTGTCGTGGCGGCTGGTGTTCCTCATCAACGTCCCGATCGGCATCATCGTCGCCTTCGGCGCGATGCTGGTGCTGCGTGAGGCGCAGGGTGAGCGGCTGTCGCTGGACATCCCGGGCGCGGTCCTCGGCACGCTCGGGTGCACGCTGCTGGTCCTGGCCGTCAACGAGGGCCCCAACGGCTGGGGACGGCCGATCGTGGTCGGTTCGTTCGTGCTCGGTGCCCTCGCGCTGATCGCCTTCGTCGTCGTCGAACGGCGCGCGGCCAACCCGATCCTCCCATTCTCTCTGTTCGACAACACCAGTCGGGTCGCCGCGCTGGTGGCCATCCTGCTGGCCAGCATGATCATGATGTGTATGGCGGTGTTCATATCGCTGTACCTGCAGGGCATTCTCAAGTACTCACCCATCCAGAGCGGTCTGGCCGTGGTGCCGTTCGCCTTCGGGCTCGGGATCGCCGCCGCCATCGCCTCCAAGGTGTCGCTGATGATCCAGCCGCGCTGGCTGGTGCTGACCGGCGGGGCGGTCATCCTCGCCGGGTGTCTGTACGCGGCGTCGATCGCCACCGACATGCCCGGGTACTTCCCGAACATCGCGCTGCCGGTCGTGGTCATCGGGTTCGGCGTCGGCCTGGCCGTCATCCCGTTGACGCTGTCGGTGGTGGCGGGGGTGGGACCCAACGAGATCGGTCCGCTGACCGCGCTGGCTCAGGTTGCCCAGAACCTCGGTGGCGCCATCGGCCTCGTCGCGGTGGGCGCCATGGTGACCTCACGCGCCCTTTCGCAGGGTGGCACCACCGGCCCGGTGGAAGACATGAATCCCGCACAGCTGGCCGCGCAGGCCGACGGCTACGGTCTCGCCTTCGCCTGCTGCGCCGGGATCGCCGTGCTCGCCGCGGTCGTGGTGATGTTCATGCGCTTCACCCCGGAACAGGTCGCCGAGGGCCAGGCCGCCCAGGAGGCCGCCGACGCCGGACTCGACGCCGATCCCGGACAACATCGCTGAATCGTCCTGTCTGCTGACCGCCGCCGGGCCGGTGGCCGGTGCGGCCCTCACATCCGGACGTGCCGTAGCCCGACGGCAAGGCGACGCAGCTCGTATCGGGCAGGCCGAAGTCGTCCGGACGTCAGGGTGAGTCCGGCGTCGCGGGCGATCGTCTCGACCACCTCGTGGACGGAGAGGTCGTCGGTGTCGATGTGGGTGGCGAAACGATCGGTGGCAAGTGCCGAGACACACCGGTCGATCTGTGCCATCGCCCACGATTCCGATCGGCCGGTCATCCGGGCGGCCAGATGGCCGCTGCGTACCGACAATCGTCGCCGCAACGTGTCGGGCGACGCGGTCAGCGCGTAATGCCGGACGTCGACGCCGGATGCCGCCAACCCGGCCATGACCTCGTCGAAGTAGGCCGGTTTCACCAAGGTCATCGGCACGATGACCGGCCCGTCCGACACCGACACCGCGTCGGTGAGGGTCGCGACAACTGCGCTACGCCACTGCGGGCGGTCCTGGAAGTCGCCACGCGCCGACGCAGGCAGCATCTTGTGGATGCCGAAGCCGATGAGTTCTGGGTCGGCGACGTGTGATGTGTGCACGCGTCTGTGCAGTTCGAATGCGGTGTGTGTCTTACCGGCGCCGAACGCCCCGTTGATCCAGACCAGCACGGTGCCCAGCGTAGCCGTCGTGGGAGCGGTCTCAGGCTTCGGTGAGAACGACTATCTGGTCGTCGCGCACGATCTCCACCCGCTGGCCGGCGTCGGTGAGCACCGCCGCCAGACCGTTGACGTCACGAACGTTGCGTCGGGTGCGGACGAGTTCGCGGGCAACGAGTCCTTTGTGGTGCTTGTTGAAGTGGCTCACCACTTTTCGCGTGCCGTCGGGTTGCTCGGTCATCACCGTCGCGGTCACCGCACCACGCACCGGGCCGAGCTGGAGGTAGGCGCCGGAACGGAGATCCACGACGAAGTCGTCGACGGCGTCGAGCGCATCGGACAGCTCCGGTTTCCACACCGAGGTCAGCGTTGGCATCGCCGGCAGCTTGGAGCCGCCAGAGAGCCGATAGGCGGGAATCATGTCGCCTGCCCGCACCACCCCGAAGAGCGCCGACCCGATGGCCAGACGATCGGCCGCCTTGCTCTTGGCCGCCCGGGTCAGCGAGGCGTGGTCGAGGGCGTCGTAGAGCACGCCGGTGTAGCGCTCGACGGCCGGCCGGGTTGGGGCGAGCCAGAGGTCGGCGTTGCGGTCGATCTCGGCGAGCTGCGTGACCCCGAGTCCCAGGGCGGCGCGACTGGCGTCCAGATCGGTGGCCAACTCGACGATGGCCTCACCGAGGCGCTTGCGGATCGGGTTCAGTTCGGTGAACGAGAGGGTGTCGAGGTCCAGTGGGGCACCACGCCCGCCGTCGGACTTGGTCTCGGAGGGAGGGAGGATGACGAGCACCGCACCACCCTAGCCAGTGGTCCGTCGCAGAAATATGCGCCGGTCGCTCCACCGGATACCGGTCACCTCCTTCTGAGACAGGCCACTAGACTCCACAGTCGTGATCACACGCATGTCGACCCTGTTTCTGCGGACCCTGCGCGACGACCCGGCTGATGCCGAGGTACCCAGCCACAAGCTGCTGGTCCGCGGCGGTTACGTGCGCCGCGCCGCGCCTGGGGTGTACACCTGGCTGCCGCTGGGACTGCGGGTGCTCAAGGCGATCGAGAACGTGGTGCGCGAGGAGATGGACGCCATCGGTGCGCAGGAAATCCTGCTGCCGGCGCTGCTGCCGCGCGACCCGTATGAGACCACCGGCCGCTGGACCGAATACGGCGACGCCCTGTTCCGTCTCAAGGACCGCAAGGGTGCCGACATGTTGCTCGGCCCGACCCACGAGGAGCTGTTCGCCAACCTGGTGAAGGGTGAGTACTCGTCGTACAAGGACCTGCCGGTCATCCTGTATCAGATTCAGACGAAGTACCGCGACGAGGAACGCCCACGGGCCGGGATTCTGCGCGGACGTGAGTTCGTGATGAAGGACGCCTACTCCTTCGACCTCGACGACGACGGACTCAAGGTCTCCTATCAGGCGCACCGCGAGGCCTACCAGCGACTCTTCGCACGGCTCGGCGTGAAGTACGTGATCGTCGCCGCCACCTCCGGCGCGATGGGCGGCAGCGCGTCCGAGGAGTTCCTGGCCGAGAGCGAGGTCGGCGAGGACACCTTTGTGCGGTGCCTGGAATCGGGGTACGCGGCGAACGTGGAGGCGGTCATCACGCCTGCGCCCGAACCGATCCCGTTCGACGGACTGCCCGTGGCGACGACCTACGACACCGGTGACACGCCGACCATCGACACGCTGGTCGCCTGGGCCAACGATGCTCTGGACGGCGAGTTCACCGGCGCGGACACGCTGAAGAACGTGCTGGTGAAGGTGCGTGAACCGGGTGGCGACTGGGAACTGCTCGGTGTAGGTGTCCCCGGTGACCGGGAAGTGGATTTCAAACGCCTCGAGGCGTCCGTCGAACCCGCCGAGGTGGAGTTGCTCACCGAGGCCGACTTCGCCGCCAACCCCTTCCTCGTCAAGGGTTACATCGGACCGAAGGGATTGCAGGACAACGGGGTTCGCTACCTCGTCGACCCGCGGGTCGTCGACGGCACATCGTGGATCACCGGTGCCGACGAACCCGGCAAACATGTCGTGAACCTCGTCGCCGGTCGCGATTTCACGCCCGACGGCACCATCGAGGCAGCCGAGGTTCGCGACGGCGACCCGTCGCCGGACGGCAAGGGTCCGCTGGTGTCCGCCAAGGGAATCGAGATCGGCCACATCTTCCAGCTCGGCCAGAAGTACACCGACGCCTTCGAGGTGGACGTCCTCGGTGAGAGCGGCAAACCGGTACGTCTGACGATGGGGTCCTACGGGGTCGGGGTGTCCCGACTGGTGGCGGTCATCGCCGAGCAGTGCCACGACGACAAGGGCCTGCGGTGGCCGCGCGAGGTGGCCCCGTTCGCCGTGCACCTGGTGATCGCGAACAAGGACGACGCCGCCGTCACCGGTGCGGGCGAACTCGCCGAGGACCTCGATGCCGCCGGCGTGTCGGTGCTGCTCGACGACCGCAAGGCGTCACCCGGGGTGAAGTTCAAGGACGCCGAACTCCTCGGCATGCCCACCGTCGTCGTGGTGGGACGCGGATATGCCAACGGCACCATCGAGATTCGCGACCGCTTCACCGGCGAGACCACCGAGGTGGCCGTGGACAGTGCCGTCGACGCGATCGTCGCGGCGACCCGCGGCTGAGACGCGGCACCGTCTCACTCGCCTCCGTCAACCGCGTCAACCAGGTGACGCGGAAGCGGGTCAGCGCGTGCGGCTGCCCGGAAAGGCCAGCGTCACCGGCGACATGTTGAGTGCGGCCCGCCAGTACGCGATCCGCCCGGCCGACTCGGTCAGTCCGTCGACACCGGTGCCGCGCAGCGCCGCGGAGTCCCCGCGTTCGATGAGCGATCGGTAGGCGACGGCGCAGTCGGTCTCGGCCGCGAGCGCAGCCCGCGCCGACGACACCGGATCGGTCACGTTGACCGGCAGGGTGTAGCCGGCCGCGGCCGGCGGCGGCGTGTCACCTGCGGCCACGATGGCCGCGTTGATCTCGTCGCGTCGTGCGCGGTGTGCGGCAAGTTGATCGGCGATCGTGGAGCGCCTGGCGGCCGACACATAGGCGCTGATGACGCCATAGGTGAAGATCGCCGCGTTCTCCGCATCCGCGACGGCGTTGCGGGCATCGGACGTCTCGCTCACGACAACTGCACCTCGATCATCGATGTCACCGACGCACTGACCGCGCCGGCGAGACCCGCCGGATACCCGCTGTGCGCCACCGCCGTGTCCCGGGCCTGACGCGCGGAGGCGCGCAGCTGGCCACGCAGTCCGTCGACCGACATCGTCGAGGTCGGATCGCCGCCGCCCGGTGCCGGCGTGACGCTCCCCGAGGCCGGTGTGTCCAGCTGAGCCGCGGTGTCGCGGTGTAACCGGGTGATCTCCTCGCGCAGGGCCCGGGCATGCGCGCCACGCTGATCGGCGACCACGGTCAGCGCCGCGGAGTAGGTGGGGTTGGTGGCCGTCATCCCGCGCGCGGTGGTCTCGTCGGCGAGTGCGGTGCGCGCCAACGGAATCAGTGCCTGCGCGGTCAGCTGCTGTGGGTCCGGCCCGTCGTCACCGCAGGCGGACACACCGGCCAGCGCAACACCGGCGGTCACGGCGAGACCGCCGCGTAGGACGGCTCGTCGGCTGAGGGCTTGTCTCACCCGACACATGATGCCAGTTGCACGATGGTCACCGGCGCCGGGTGAATCCACTACGATGTGATCCAGCGTTGTGGCCGACCGCCGCGACCGGCAGTGTCCACAACCGACGAGCGCACGCCGCAGGACCCACAAGTGAAGACGAGGAGAGTGACATGCCGATCGGTTCGCCCGAACTGAACGACCTCGTCGAAAAGGTGGTCACCGACCGGGGTTTCGACCTCGAGGACGTGGTCGTCCGGCGCCGTGACGGGCGCGATGAGTTCTCGGTCGTCGTCGACCGTGACGGGGGAAGCGACCTCGACGTCCTCGCCGAACTGAGCACCGAGATCGGTGAGGTGCTCGACGCCGTACCCGCGCTTGCCGACGCCGCCTACACACTCGAGGTCACCTCACCCGGGATCGACCGCCCGCTCACCGCACCACGCCACTGGCGCCGGGCACTCGGACGCCGGGTCCGGATCGAGCGCGACGGGTCAGACGCCGTCGTCGGGCGCGTCGGGCAGGTATCCGGGGACGACGTCGCGATCGTCGTCAACCACAAGGGCCGCCTCGCCGTCGAGACGGTCGGCTTCGACTCGGTGACGCGGGCCGTGGTTCAGGTGGAGTTCTCCCGCCCGAGCGTCGCGGAACTCGAGATGTGCGGCCTCGGTCCCGACGAGATCGCCGCCCGCCGCGCCGACGCCGGACACTAGGCGAGACCGACCGGACCCAAGCGACACACCTGACCATGCGACACAAATGAATACGACAGCCGACAAGTGAATAGGAGCGCAGCCCGCATGAACATCGACATCAACGCCCTTCGGATGATCGAGGCCGACAAGGGAATCTCGATCGACACCGTCATCACCGCGATCGAGACGGCCCTGCTGACGGCCTACCGGCACACCGAGGGATTTGCGCCCCACGCCCGCATCGATGTGAACCGCAAGACCGGTGCCGTGCGCGTGATGGCTCAGGAACTCGACGACAACGGCGACGTCGTGCACGAGTGGGACGACACGCCGGAAGGCTTCGGGCGCATCGCCGCGACCACCGCCCGCCAGGTCATCCTGCAGCGCCTGCGCGACGCGGAAAACGAGAAGAACTTCGGCGACCTGGTGACCCACGAGGGCGAGATCGTCGGCGGCGTGGTCCAGCAGGACGCCCGGGCCAATGCGCGCGGGATGATCGTGGTGCAGATCGGCAGTGACGCCAACAGCACCGAGGGAATCATCCCGCCCGCCGAGCAGGTCCCAGGGGAGAGCTACACCCACGGCGACCGCATCAAGTGCTACGTGGTCGGTGTCTCCCGCGGGGCCCGCGGCCCGCAGATCACGCTGTCGCGAACCCACCCGAACCTCGTCCGCAAACTGTTCTCGCTCGAGGTGCCCGAGATCGAGGACGGGTCGGTCGAGATCGTGGCCGTCGCGCGTGAGGCCGGACACCGGTCCAAGATCGCGGTCCATACCGGGGTGGCCGGACTCAATGCGAAGGGCGCGTGCATCGGCCCGATGGGACAGCGCGTCCGCAATGTGATGAGCGAGCTGGCGGGGGAGAAGATCGACATCATCGACTTCGACACCGATCCGGCCGTCTTCGTCGGGAATGCACTCTCGCCCGCGAAGGTTGTGTCCGTCAGTGTGGTCGACCCGACCGCCAAGGCCGCCCGCGTGGTGGTCCCCGACTACCAGTTGTCGCTGGCGATCGGCAAGGAAGGGCAGAACGCCCGCCTCGCCGCCCGACTCACCGGGTGGCGTATCGACATCCGGTCCGACGCCGATCCCGCGCCGGAGTCCGACGTGGCCGCACAAGCGCGGTGACGGCCGATTGTCCCGGACGGACCGATGCAGGCTAGACTGATCGATGGTTCAGCGAAAGTCGTCGGCACCACCCGGTGCCGACCGACATGATCGTCCCGCCCGCCGCGGGCCCGTCCGGACATGTATCGGATGCCGGCAGCGGGCGCAGGCCTCGGAACTGGTCCGGATCGTTGCGGAAGTACGTGACGACTCGCCGGTGATCGTGGTCGATCCAGCGAAGACCATGCCGGGACGTGGCGCCTGGTTGCATCCCCGCGCGGACTGCGTGTCCGCGGCGATGCGACGCAGAGCGTTTGCTCCGGCACTTCGGGTGCACGGCCTGGCCGTGGACCCGAGCGACCTCACCGAACAGCTCGGCGTGGTCACCGACACAGAAGGCTCCGCCCGGAGCCGGAACAGGTAGCAGAAGACATGAGCACACCGTGAAGTCTCCACGATGAGCACGTTTCGGACGTAAACCGAGGTCGTAGCGGGCAGCCCGCTCGACCTCCAAGTGAGGAGAGCAGTGGCAGGCAAGGCCCGCGTGCATGAATTGGCCAAAGAACTCGGCGTGACGAGCAAGCAGGTGCTCGAGCGGCTGAAGGAACAGGGCGAATTCGTCAAATCAGCGTCGTCGACAGTGGAGGCCCCCGTGGCCCGTCGACTCCGCGAATCCTTCCCCCAGAAAGACGGGGGTTCCCCCAAAGACGGCGGTCAGCCGTCCCCATCCGGAGCCAAGCCCGGCCCACGTGCCACCGGCTCCGCACCCAAGCCCGGCGCGTCGGCGCGTCCGGCTCCCGGTCCCAAACCCGGCGCACCCAAGCCCGCACCGGTTGCCGAGGCACCGGCCCCCACGCCGGCACCGGCTCCGGCCGCCCCGGCCCCTGCGGCTCCCGCCCCGGCGGCTGCCGAGGCGACCCCGGCCAGTGCACCGGCCGCCCAGGCGGCTCCGGCGCCGACGGCCAAACCGGCCGGCGGTGCCGCTCCGGGTCCGCGCCCCGGCCCCAAGCCGGGTCCGCGCGCACCTCGCGTCGGCAACAATCCCTACTCGTCGGCTCCGGCTCCCGCGCCGCGTCCGGCACCCCGTCCCGGCCCCGGCCAGGGCGGACCCCGCCCCGGCGGCGGCCGTCCCGCGCCCGGTCAGGGCGGTCCGCGACCCGCTGCGGGACGCGGCGCCCCAGGTCAGGGTGGGCCTCGCCCCAGCCCCGGCAGCATGCCACCGCGCCCCAACCCGGGCGCGATGCCCAGCCGTGCCGCACGTCCCGATGCCGGTCGTCCCGGTCGCGGCGGACCGGGTGGCGGTCGTGGCGGCGGAGGCGGCGGTTACCGCGGTGGCGGTGCACCCGGTGGAGCTCCGGGCGGACCTCCCGCCGGTGGCTTCCGCGGACGTCCCGGTGGTGGCGGCGGTGGCCGCGGTCGCGGTGGCGCTGCAGGTGCCTTCGGTCGTCCGGGTGGTGCGCCCCGCAAGGGCCGCAAATCCAAGCGCCAGAAGCGTCAGGAATACGACTCGATGCAGGCGCCCGCCGTCGGCGGTGTCCGTCTGCCGCGCGGCAACGGCGAGACCATCCGGCTCGCGCGCGGTGCGTCCCTGTCGGACTTCGCGGAGAAGATCGATGCCAACCCGGCATCGCTGGTCCAGGCGTTGTTCAACCTCGGCGAGATGGTCACGGCCACCGAGTCGGTGAACGACGAGACGCTCGAGCTGCTCGGCTCGGAGATGAACTACTCCGTGCAGGTCGTCAGCCCCGAAGACGAGGATCGTGAGCTGCTCGAGAGCTTCGATCTGTCCTACGGCGAAGACGAGGGCGACGAGGAAGACCTCGAGCAGCGTCCGCCGGTGGTGACCGTCATGGGTCACGTCGATCACGGTAAGACCCGACTGCTCGACACCATCCGTAAGGAGAACGTCCGCGAGGGTGAGGCCGGCGGCATCACCCAGCACATCGGTGCCTACCAGGTGAACACCCACCTCAACGGTGAGGATCGCCTGATCACCTTCATCGACACCCCGGGTCACGAGGCGTTCACCGCCATGCGTGCCCGTGGTGCCAAGGCCACCGACATCGCGATCCTGGTGGTCGCCGCCGACGACGGCGTCATGCCGCAGACGGTGGAGGCCATCAACCACGCGCAGGCAGCGGATGTGCCGATCGTGGTGGCGGTCAACAAGATCGACAAGGAAGGCGCCGACCCGCAGAAGATTCGCGGTCAGCTCACCGAGTACGGCCTGATCCCCGAGGAGTACGGCGGCGAGGCCATGTTCGTCGACATCTCGGCCAAGCAGGGCACCAACATCGATGCGCTGCTCGAGGCCGTGCTGCTGACCGCCGACGCATCACTGGATCTGCGGGCCAACCCGGACATGGACGCCCAGGGTGTGGCCATCGAGGCCCACCTCGACCGCGGCCGTGGCCCGGTGGCCACCGTGCTGGTGCAGCGCGGAACGCTGAAGGTCGGCGACTCGATCGTCGCGGGCGACGCCTACGGACGCGTCCGGCGCATGGTCGACGAGCACGGCGACGACGTGCCCGAGGCACTGCCGTCGCGTCCGGTGCAGGTCATCGGCTTCACGTCGGTGCCCGGCGCGGGTGACAACCTGCTCGTCGTCGAGGAGGACCGCACCGCCCGGCAGATCGCCGACCGGCGCAACGCGCGCAAGCGCAACGCGCTGGCCGCACGCAGCCGCAAGCGCATCAGCCTCGAGGACCTGGATTCGGCGCTCAAGGAGACGAGCCAGCTCAACCTGATCCTCAAGGGTGACAATGCCGGTACCGTCGAGGCGCTCGAGGAGTCGCTGCTCGGCATCGAAATCGACGACGAGGTGCAGTTGCGCGTCATCGGTCGCGGTGTCGGTGGCGTCACCGAAACCGACGTCAACCTGGCGGCGGCCTCGGATGCGATCATCATCGGCTTCAACGTGCGCGCGGAGGGCAAGGCCACCGAGCTGGCCAATCGCGAAGGCGTGGAGATCCGGTACTACTCGGTCATCTACCAGGCGATCGACGAGGTGGAGGCAGCGCTCAAGGGTCTGCTCAAGCCGATCTACGAGGAGGTCGAGCTCGGCCGTGCCGAGATCCGGGCGATCTTCAAGTCGTCGAAGGTCGGCAACATCGCCGGCTGCCTGGTCCAGTCCGGGATCATGAAGCGCAACGCCAAGGCACGGCTGCTCCGCGACAACGTCGTGGTCGCCGAGAACGTCACCGTCTCGTCGCTCCGGCGCGAGAAGGACGACGTCACCGAGGTTCGCGAAGGTTACGAATGTGGTCTCACCCTGACGTATTCGGACATCAAGATCGACGACGTCATCGAGACCTACGAGCTCCGCGAGAAGCCGCGCGACTGATCACAACGCGCTGACTCCCCTTCCCGGCGCGGGCGTGCCAACCGGCCGCACCGCGTCGGGAAGGGGAGTACTTTTTGACACATTCGTGTGCGCCGCGCGGGCGTAGGCTCGGCGAGCGGCACCGCCAGGAAGGACAAGGACATGGCTGATCCGGCGAGGGCACAGCGCCTGGCCAAACGGATCTCGTCGATCGTCGCCACGGCGATCGCCCACGAGATCAAGGACCCGCGGCTGGCCTATGTGACGATCACCGACGCGAAGGTCACGGGAGACCTGCACGACGCCACCCTGTACTACACGGTGATGGGCGAATCCCTGGACACCGAACCGGATTTCGAGGCAGCGGCGGCCGGATTGGCCAAGGCGACCGGCGTCCTGCGTTCCAAGGTCGGCGCGGGCACCGGCGTGCGGTTCACGCCGACGCTGCGATTCGTCCTCGACACCGTTCCCGACGCGGCACGGCAGATGGAAGAACTCGTTGCTCGTGCACGCGCCAGCGACGAACTCGTCGCCCGGCAGGCGCGTGACGCCCAGCCGGCGGGGGAGCCCGACCCCTACCGTGCGCCCGAGGGGGCCGAGGGCGGTAACGACGAGTGACTGCCTCCACCGCCGCGGCCATCGCCGCCGAATTGTCCGCGGCCAGCGCTGTGACGATCCTGTGTCACGTGCGCCCGGACGCGGACACGATCGGCAGTGGACTCGCACTCGGACTCGCGCTCGATCGGATGGGCACCGACGTCGAGGTCGCCTACCCCGGCAACGAGGCGTTGCCTGCGGTCCTCGGCGAATTGCCGGGACGCAAGCTGCTCGTCGGTGAGAGCGAGGTGCGTGGTCATCCGGTGGTGGTGTCGGTGGACGCGGCCACCGTGGACCGGTTGGAGTCGCTGGCGTCGGTGTTCGGGTCCGCGCGCAAGACCATCACCATCGACCATCACGCGTCGAACGTGGGGTTCGGTGATCTGGACTTCATCGACCCCCATGCGGATTGCACCGCAACCCTCGTGCTGCAGGTCCTCGACGGCCTGCGCGTCGACCTCGACGTGGACGTCGCGACCTGTCTCTACGCGGGGTTGACCACCGACACCGGATCGTTCAAATGGGCTCGGCCGGAATCGTTTCGGATCGCCGCGCGGCTGCTCGACACCGGGGTCGACGCCCGGCGGTGGAGTCGGGCACTGTTCGACACCCACCCCTTCGCCTGGTTCGGGATGATGTCGGAGGTGCTCGGGTCGGCACGACTCGAACCGTCCGCCTGCAACGGTGAGGGACTTGTCTACGCCGTCGTCGACCAGCACTCGCTGGCCGGAATGAGCTGGTCGGAGTCGGAGAGCGTCGTCGACATCGTGCGCACGGCCGTCGAGGCCGAGGTGGCCGCGGTGTTCAAGGAGATCGCGCCGGGCCGGTGGACCGTGTCCCTGCGATCCAAGGACATCGTCGACCTCGTCCCGATCGCCCGCGCACACGGTGGGGGCGGTCATCGGCAGGCCTCCGGCTACAGCGATGAGGGAACCGCCGACGAGGTCGTGGCGCGGCTCGTGGAGTCTCTGCGACCGTGACCGACACCCGGTCGGACTCCGATCCGGGAAAGCTGGACGCCGGCGTTCGACGGATCGCGACGCTCACGGTCTCGGCTCTGGCCGTACTCATCGCGCCGCCGCTCTACCTGCTGCTCGATCTCGCGGTCGTCGGGCGGCTCGGTGGTGATGAACTCGCCGCGCTGGCCGTGGCGACGCTGGTTCTGTCCATCATCAGTACCCAGCTCACCTTTCTGTCCTACGGAACCACCGCGCGTTCGGCGCGGCGGTTCGGTGCCGGTGACCGCCCGGGCGCGATACGCGAGGGCCTGCAGGCGAGTTGGATCGCACTCGGGGCGGGCGTGCTCATCGTCGCGGTGGCCTATCCGCTTGCGCCGCCGGTGATGCGGGCGCTGGTCGGGACGTCGTCGCCGGATGCCGGCGTGGTGGCCGCCGACGCCGCCGAGTGGGTGCGCATCGCGGTCTTCGGGGTACCGCTCATCCTGTTGTCGATGGCCGGCAACGGCTGGATGCGTGGTGTCCAGGACACGCGTCGGCCGGTGATCTACGTGGTCCTCGGGCTGAGTGTTGCGGCGGTTCTGGTCGTCGGGTTGGTTCATGGTGTCGGTCCGTTCCCGCGTCTCGGACTCCCCGGCAGCGCCATCGCCAACGTGATCGGGCAGTCGGTGACCGGCCTGTTGTTCGCCGCCCGCGTCCTACGCGAAAGCCGTTCCGCAGCAGGAGAATCGGCGGCCGACGAGTCTGCGACCGGCTGGCTTCGTCCTCAGTGGTCGGTGATCCGCGCGCAACTGGTGATGGCCCGCGACCTCATCGTGCGCAGCCTGTCGTTCCAGATCTGCTTCATCTCCGCGGCCGCGGTCGCCGCGCGGTTCGGCGTCGCCGAGGTCGCCGCCCATCAACTCGTGTTGCAGCTATGGGAGTTCATGTCGCTGTTCCTGGACTCCCTCGCGATCGCCGCGCAGGCACTCGTCGGTGCGGCGCTGGGGGCCGGCACGGTCCGCGTCGCCGGATCGGTGGCCCGCCGGGTCACCGTCGTGTCCCTCGTGGCGGCCGCCGTCGCGGCCGGGGTCTTCGCGGCCGGGGCGACACTTATCCCGCGAATCTTCACCTCCGACGACGCGATACTCGACGCCATCGGCGTGCCCTGGTGGTTCTTCGTCGCGATGCTGCCGATCGCCGGAATCGTCTTCGCCCTCGATGGCGTGCTGCTGGGTGCCGGGGACGCCGCCTTCCTGCGCACCGCGACCCTCGCCGCTGCGCTCCTCGGCTTCCTGCCGCTGATCTGGCTCTCCCTGGCCTTCGACTGGGGCCTGGCCGGGATCTGGTCGGGGCTCGTGGTGTTCATGCTCGTCCGGCTGGTGACGGTGGCGTGGCGGATCCGGTCGGGACGATGGCGCAGGGTCGGGGTCGGCACCACCTGACCGCACTCACCAGCGTGCGCGCGGGCGATTCAGGACGCGCTCGGGTCGTCTCGAGGTGTCCTGGCGGGTCATTCAGGTGACCGGCCGAGTACCCGCATCTTCTCGGCTGCGAACTGGGCGTCGGTGAGTCCGGCGCGAACCACATCGCCACCGTAGAAGACGAGGGCGATCACCGCCCCCCGTGACCAGTACGAACACGAATCCACTGATACCTGGTCCCGGCGCCCGCGCCCGTTCTGGCACGATGGATCCTCGTGGCAACTCTGTGGGCGATCAGCGATCTGCACATCGCGCATCGAGGCAACGAGCACATCATCGACATGATCCGGCCCGCCTCACCCGACGACTGGCTGATCGTCGCCGGCGATGTGGCCGAACGCACCGACGACATCATCGACACCCTGCGCAGGCTGCGTACCCGCTTCCATACGGTGATCTGGGTGCCGGGCAATCACGAGCTCTACACCACGGCCAAGGACCCGCTGCAGATCTTCGGGGTGGCCCGCTACGACTATCTGGTGCAGGCGTGCCGAGACCTGGGTGTCATCACGCCGGAGGACATCTACCCGCGCTTCGATCCCGGTGACGGGACACCGCCGGTCCGCGTCGTGCCGATGTTCCTGCTCTACGACTACACCTTCCGGCCCGAGGGCACCGCGAACAAGCTGACCGCGCTCGCGCTGGCCCGGGAACGCAACGTGGTGGCAACCGACGAGTTCCTGCTCTCCCCGGAGCCGTTCGGAACCCGCGACGCCTGGGGGCGTGCTCGCATCGAGGCCACGCGCAAGCGGCTCGAAGCGCTCGACCCGGCCGAGCAGACCGTCCTGATCAACCACTGGCCGCTGCGCCGCGAGCCCACCGATGCGCTCTTCTACCCGGAGTTCGCGCTCTGGTGCGGCAGCGAACTCACCGCCGACTGGCACACCCGGTTCAACGCGGCCTGCTGCGTCTACGGGCACCTGCACATTCCCCGCACCACCTGGTACGACGACGTCCGGTTCGAGGAGGTCTCGGTCGGCTATCCCCGTGAGTGGAAGCGTCGGGGCCTGCCGGAACCGTTGCTGCGCAAGATCATCCCCGACGACGGACTACGCGAATCCGACCTTCCCGAACACGGCGCCCGATTCGAGTTGCCGCCGGACTACGCCGAACGCGCAGCCGAGTTCCGGCGCCGCATCGAAGAACGACGAGCACGACGGACCGGAGGTGAGAGCACGTGATCGAGCAACTGATGCCCGCGGGGGTCGCCACGGCCGAGGCCTTCGAGGATCCGCCCGGCATCGAACCCCTGCCCGCCGAGCGCAGCCTGATCGAACGCGCCGTCGAGAAGCGTCGCAAGGAGTTCACCACCGCGCGCCACTGTGCCCGACAAGCGCTGGGGGAGTTGGGCTTCGAGCCGGTGCCGATCCTTCGTGGTGACAGGGGTGCGCCGGTGTGGCCGAACGGGATCGTCGGGAGCCTCACCCACTGTGATGGGTATCGGGCGGCGGTCGTCGCCTACGCGATGCAGGTTCGATCCCTCGGCATCGACGCCGAACCGCACGACACCCTGCCCGACGGTGTCCTCGAACACACCAGCATTCCCGCGGAACGCGACGTCCTCGCGACTCGGTCGTCGGACCTGCACTGGGACCGACTTCTGTTCTGCGCCAAGGAAGCCACCTACAAGGCCTGGTTCCCGATCACCGGTCGGTGGCTCGGATTCGAAGACGCGCACATCACCTTCGAGCAGACCGGCCCGGCGTCGGGCACCTTTGTCTCGCGAATCCTGATCGATCCGGCCGCATCCGACGGGGGAGCGCCGCTGCTGGAACTGCCCGGTCGCTGGCTCATCGAACGAGATCTGATCACGACGACGATCGCGCTGGTCTGAGATGGCCGATTCGTCCATCGAGAACGCCGGTCTGCTCATCGTGGACAAGCAAGCCGGTATCACGAGCCACGACGTCGTCTCACGATGCCGCAAGATCTTCAACACCCGCCGGGTCGGTCACGCCGGCACCCTCGACCCGATGGCCACCGGCGTCCTCGTGATCGGAATCGAGAGGGCCACAAAACTGTTGGGGCTGCTGTCGCTGACCACCAAGTCGTATGAAGCGACCATTCGGCTGGGTGCGGCGACCACCACCGACGACCTTGAGGGCGAGATCATCGCGAGCGCCGACGCGTCGGCGGTCACCGACGAACAGATCCATTCGGTGGTCGCCGGCCTGACCGGTGACATCGAGCAGGTACCCGCCAAGGTGAGTGCCATCAAGGTCGATGGTCGCCGCGCACACGCTCTGGTGCGCACGGGTGCTGAGTTCGATCTTGCCGCCCGGCCGGTCACCGTGCGGCGATTCGACGTCGTCGACACCCGCCGCGACGGGCACTTCGTCGACCTCGACGTGGTGGTGGACTGTTCGGCTGGGACCTACATCCGTTCGCTCGCACGCGATCTCGGAGCCGAGCTGGGTGTGGGTGGGCACCTCACGGCGTTGCGTCGCACAGCCGTCGGGCCGTTCACCCTCGAGCACGCCCTGACCCTCGACGAGGTCCGGGAACGCCCGCACGTGAGCCTCGACATCGACGAGGCGGTGAAGATCTCCTTCCCGCACCGCGACATCGACGACGACGAGGCCGAGTCGATCAGTCAGGGACGCTGGCTCGACCCGATCGGGATGAAGGGGATCTACATGGTCGTCGACCCCGCTCAGCGGGCCATTGCGCTGGTACAGGAGAAGGGCCGCCGGGCGAGTTCGGTGATGGTGGTACGCCCGGCGACCCTGCGGTGATACCGCGCGGGGGATCCCGCGCGCGTCGTTTTCAGCTCGTCAGGCGACCTTGTTGAACGGATCGTGCTCGGCCATGAGCTTGTCCACGCGGGCCTCGTCGATACGCGCACGGACCGTGGTCTGTTCCTGACGATCTCGCACCACCTTCGCGAGCGTGAACGTACTCGACGTCAGGAACAACAAGGTGATGCCGAGGAATCCGCGCTGCCACGCGTCGATGGGCAGGTAGAGGATCCCGATGATCGCAGTGCCCAGGCTGACGCCGAAGGCGATCGCGGCCTGGATGAAATAGGCGACGGTGGTGGGGGACTGGGGAATCTCAGCTGTCATGCCGATCACTCTCGCCCGTCACCGGAAACCGCACATGGGTGGATCCACGCACGGCCGCTGCGTAATGGCGCTTGCCGCACCGACGACCTATCGCGGGTCGGCGAGGTAGATGGCGCGGGCCGCGATGTCGCCCAGATCGATCGACGGGTTCCCGTCGACCGAGATCGAGATGGTCCCGGCAAACGGGCGCTTCTCGGCGACCCTCACCTCGCAGTCCAGTGCCACGCCCACCTCGTCGAAGTATCGGAGCATTTCTGGGTCGTCGTCGGAAATCCTTGCCACCCTGCCGGATTCGCCGGAGTCCAAATCGGAGAGGAGTCGTAGGTCGGGGCTGGGAACCGAACCGTCGAGCGCCGGGATGGGGTCGCCGTGCGGATCCCGGTCGGGATGGCCGAGTTTCGCGTCGAGACGTGCCATCAGACGGTCGGATACCGCGTGTTCGAGGATTTCGGCCTCGTCGTGCACCTCGTCCCACCCGTAGCCGAGTTCACGCACCAGGAAGGTCTCGAGCAGCCGGTGGCGTCGAACCATCAGGATGGCGGCGGTGCGACCTTCTTCGGTGAGCGAGACCGCGCCGTACTTTTCATGCGACACCAGGCCCTGATCGGCGAGTTTGCGGATCGCCTCCGACGCGGTCGACGGTGAGACGGCGAGCTTTTCGGCCAGCATCTTGGTGGTCACCTTGACGTCGGCCCATTCCTGCGTCGTCCAGATCACTTTCAGGTAGTCCTGGGTGACCGAGGTGAGCTCGGTCACGGGTCGCACGGTGCCGGCCGAGGCCGTGATCGACGACGTGCGGGATTGCGGCATGTGTTGACTCTATCGTCCCGGCCGGGGCCTGGCCCGCTGCTGTCCCTCCGGTGGCGCGCGGTGGGGAGCGAACCATGGGTGCGCGACCGACGAGTCGGTGACGTCGCGGAGAACTGTTCGCCAACCGCGCCGGGCCGACGGTGGTTTGCGGCGCGTCGTGGTCGTAGGCTGGTGCGCGTGTTGCGATGGCGAGGTCTCGACGACATCCCGGCGGACTGGGGACGATGCGTGGTCACCATCGGCGTCTTCGATGGTGTCCATCGCGGTCACGCCCAGTTGATCAGTGCGGCCACGTCGGCTGCCCGGGAACGTGGCGTGCCGTCGGTGCTGATGACCTTCGATCCGCATCCGGCAGAAGTGGTCCGGCCGGGGTCGCATCCGCCGCAATTGACCACGCTGACCCGGCGCGCCGAACTCGCCGAGGAACTCGGCATCGACGTGTTCTGCGTGATGCCGTTCACGCCCGCGCTGGCCGCTCGATCGCCCAAGGACTTTGCCCACGACGTCCTCGTGGAGAGCCTGCACGCTGCCGACGTGGTGGTCGGCTCCAACTTCACCTTCGGCAAGAAGGCGGCCGGTGACGTCGCGAAACTGCGTGAGCTCGGCGGCAAATTCGGCTTCGAGGTGCAGGACGTGTCGCTGTTTGGAGAGCACGCGGTCACCTTCAGCTCCACCTACATTCGCTCGTGCGTGGCCGCCGGCGACGTCGAACTCGCTGCCGAGGCTCTCGGGCGGCCGCACCGCGTCGAGGGTGTGGTGGTTCGTGGCGACGGTCGTGGTCGCGAATTGGGTTATCCGACAGCCAATGTCGCACCGCCCATGCATGCGGCGATACCGGCCGACGGTGTGTATGCCGCCTGGTTCACCGTCCTGGGCGCCGGGCCCGTCGTGGGGCAGGTGGAGCCGGGGGAGCGTTATCAGGCGGCCGTCTCGGTGGGCACCAACCCGACCTTTTCCGGCCGCACCCGCACCGTCGAGGCGTTCGTCCTCGACACGAGCGCCGACCTCTATGGCCAGCACGTCGCCGTCGACTTCGTCGGGCGCATCCGCGCCATGGAGAACTTCAGCAGCGTCGACGCACTCCTCGACGCCATGGCCGCCGACGTGGAGAAGGCGCGGGCCATTCTGTCGGCCGAACAGTGAGGGCGCCGAGGTCGGCTCCGGCGCAGATCGCGACGGGCGTCGTGACCGTCGTACTCGGAATCGCAGCGGTGATCGCGAGCACCCTGGAATGGGTCGATCTGTCCGAGATCGGTCTGGCACCGCTGAATCCCTCGGGTATCGGGGTCGACTACTCGACGTTCGGTCTGACATTCGGGCTGGGGTGGTTCACCATCGGGCTCGGTTGTCTCCTGGCCTGCGCGGGGGTTCTGATGGCCGTCGGCCTGCGGTGGGCCGGCCATCTGGTTATCGGATGTGGGGTGGCGATCCTGTGCATCGCCATCGCTGTGTGTCTTCGTCCGCTGCGATTGACGTGGCGTGTCGCGCAGCTCGGAGCCGAGTCCGCGACGGACGGCTCCTACGGTGCACCCTCGACGGCGATCTATGCGCTTCTGGTGACCGGGGGATTGGCGCTGGTTGCCGGTGCCGTGTCGGTGTCGCTGCCCCGACGCACATCGAAGCGGCCGTTCGTGGCGCCGGCAGCGGCGATCGTGGCGGGGCTGGTGGTCGGGGTGATCGCTGTTGCCGTGGTGGGGTGGTGGAACGGACGTCCGTTGTCCTACACCCCGCTGGGCGGGCTGAGCGATTTGGCCGCCCTTCCGGGCCGCTGGTAGCCTGGTCAATCGGCGTTGCTGCAGTCCGCGGCGGCACGCCCGAGTTGCGAACGCGGCACTGAGAAGTTCAGGAGAACACCATGGCATTGACTGCTGCCGAGAAGAAGGAAATCCTCACCGAGTACGGCCTCCACGAGACCGACACCGGTTCCCCCGAGGCCCAGGTCGCGCTGCTGACCAAGCGCATCACCGACCTGACCGAGCACCTCAAGCAGCACAAGCACGATCACCACAGCCGGCGCGGTCTGCTGCTGCTCGTCGGCCGTCGTCGTCGCCTGCTGAAGTACGTCGCGAAGGTCGACATCAACCGCTACCGCTCGCTCATCGAGCGCCTCGGGCTGCGTCGCTGACGTCGTCTCCGACATCGCGTTCTACCCACCGGCCACGTCGCCCCGGATCACCCGGGCAACGTGGCCGGTGGTGTTTGTCCAGAAGCACGGGTGCGCGATGATAAACTGACAGACGGATCGTTGCCATGGGAGTCCCGACGGATGTGACGACGAGCCAGATCGGTCCTCGGTAGTGGCCGCCGGAACCCGCACGGTGTTCCGGCCGCTTCGATCGAAGGCCGTCTGAGCATTTCACTCCGGTCGTCGAATCTCATTGCTCGTTCTGGGCTGGTCATCGTCGTGCGCCAGGCGCGCGATAGCCGACGTCGTCGGTTGTGGCCTGCCCATATCCACATAACCCGGCTGCATGGTGCAGCCATGATCGCGGCTGCACCGTGCGGCCGCCACGAAGGGATCACCACCCCACATGACAGATGTGACCACCACCGAAGGCCTCGACGACTACGACGAGGCCATCACCGAGGCGACCGCCGTCATCGACAACGGCAGCTTCGGCACCCGCACCATCCGTTTCGAGACGGGCCGTCTGGCCCTGCAGGCCGCCGGATCGGTGACCGCCTACCTCGACGACGAGAACATGTTGCTCTCGACCACCGCAGCGTCGAAGCACCCCAAGGAGCATTTCGACTTCTTCCCGCTCACCGTGGACGTCGAGGAGCGGATGTACGCCGCCGGACGCATCCCCGGATCGTTCTTCCGCCGTGAGGGACGCCCGTCGACCGACGCCATCCTCACCTGCCGCCTGATCGACCGTCCGCTGCGCCCGTCCTTCGTCGACGGCCTGCGCAACGAGATCCAGGTCGTGGTGACGGTGATGAGCCTCAACCCCAACGACCTCTACGACGTCGTCGCCATCAACGCGGCGTCGGCCTCCACGCAGCTCGCGGGCCTGCCGTTCTCCGGCCCGGTCGGCGGTGTGCGCGTGGCGCTCATCCCCACCGAGGAGAACAAGGCCGGCCAGTGGGTCGCGTTCCCGACTGTCGAGCAGCTCGAAGGCGCAGTCTTCGACATGGTCGTCGCGGGTCGCATCGTCTCCGGCGAGGGGGATGCCGCTGACGTCGCGATCATGATGGTCGAGGCCGAGGCCACCGACAAGGTCCTCGAGATCATCGCCGGCGGCGCGCAGGCGCCGACCGAGGCCATCGTCGCCGAAGGTCTCGAGGCCGCCAAGCCGTTCATCGCCCGCCTGTGTGAGGCCCAGAAGTCGCTGGCTGCGGCCGCGGCCAAGGAGACCGGCGAGTTCCCGCTGTTCCCGCCGTATGCCTCCGACGCCTACGACGCCGTCGAGGCCGCCGCGAAGGATCGGCTCTCGGAGATCCTGACGATCCCCGGCAAGCAGGAGCGCGACGAGAAGACCGACGAGCTCAAGGACGACATCCTCGCCCAGCTCGGCGAGCAGTTCGAAGGACGCGAGAAGGAGATCGGTGCGGCTTACCGTTCGGTCACCAAAAAGCTTGTGCGCCAGCGCATTCTGACCGATCACTTCCGCATCGACGGTCGCGGCATCACCGACATCCGGTCGCTGTCGGCCGAGGTCGCGGTCATCCCACGCGCCCACGGCAGCGCCCTGTTCGAGCGCGGCGAGACCCAGATCCTGGGCGTCACCACCCTCGACATGGTCAAGATGGCCCAGCAGATCGACTCACTCGGGCCGGAGACCTCCAAGCGCTACATGCACCACTACAACTTCCCGCCGTATTCGACCGGTGAGACCGGCCGGGTGGGCTCGCCCAAGCGTCGCGAGATCGGTCACGGCGCGCTCGCCGAGCGTGCCCTGGTTCCGGTGTTGCCGAGCGTCGAGGAGTTCCCGTACGCAATCCGCCAGGTGTCGGAGGCACTCAGCTCCAACGGCTCGACCTCGATGGGTTCGGTCTGCGCGTCGACCATGTCGCTGCTGAATGCCGGTGTGCCGCTGAAGGCCCCGGTCGCCGGTATCGCCATGGGACTGGTCTCCGACACTGTCGACGGGGAAACCCGCTATGTGGCGCTGACCGACATCCTCGGTGCGGAGGACGCTTTCGGCGACATGGACTTCAAGGTCGCCGGCACCAAGGACTTCGTCACCGCGCTGCAGCTCGACACCAAGCTCGACGGTATTCCGTCGCAGGTGCTCGCGGGTGCGCTCAGCCAGGCCAAGGACGCCCGGCTGACCATCCTCGACGTGATGGCCGAGGCCATCGACGAGCCCGACGAGATGAGCCCGTACGCGCCGCGGATCACCACCGTGAAGATCCCGATGGACAAGATCGGTGAGCTGATCGGGCCCAAGGGCAAGACGATCAACGGCATCACCGAGGACACCGGCGCCAACATCTCCATCGAGGACGACGGCACCGTGTTCGTCGGCGCCACCGATGGACCGTCGGCGCAGGCGGCGATTGATCGCATCAACGCGATCGCCAACCCGCAGCTGCCCAAGGTGGGCGAGCGTTTCCTGGGCACAATCGTCAAGACGACCGCCTTCGGTGCGTTCGTGTCGCTGCTCCCGGGTCGCGACGGCCTGGTGCACATCTCCAAGCTCGGTAAGGGCAAGCGCATCAACAAGGTCGAAGACGTGGTGAACGTCGGCTCCAAGCTCCGCGTGGAGATCGCCGACATCGACGACCGCGGCAAGATCAGCCTGGTGCCGGTCGACGACGACGCCGCGGCCGAGGCTCAGGCGGAGGCTGCCACCGCCGACGCCTGATCGGCAGCGTCAACAGACAGCGGCCCGCCATCCGATTCCCGGATGGCGGGCCGCTGTCGTTTGTCCTACTTGATGAGGATCCCAGAACGGTCTCTAGGGGGCGGTCAGGTGAAATCCCCTGTGGCTGTTGAACGGTGATGTTGTCGGGTTGGAATGCCCACGGGTGGGGAGAGTTCCTGGTCTCGGCAACGTCGGTTGGGCGGCGGACGGGACGCTGTCGGCGGAAGGGACCGAGCGAGACGACCGAGTCGAAGGTCCGGATAGGATCGGAGATCATGAGCGGCCCGGACAAGACGGACAAGTTGACGGTGCCCCTCCGGCGTGACAGCGCCGATGCCGTCGACGGAACGGTCGCCGACCTCATCCATACCGCGCCTGTCGTCGGCCGGGTCGGTATGACCGTTCGCGAAGCCGCAGCGCTGATGACCGACCGCGAACAGGACTATCTCGTGGTCCCACTCGCCGACGGGCAGCACGCGGTGCTCACCGATGCCGACATCCGCGCCCGGGTGGTGGCGGCCGGCCGCGGCACGGACACACCGGTCACCGACGTTCTCACCGGCCCTGCCTACGTCCTCCACCGGGCAACTCCGGCAGTCGAGGCGCTGACCGAGTTGCTCGAGCGCAACCTGACGGTGATCCCCGTCGTCGCCGACGGCGAGGTGATCGGTGTGGTGGCTCCCGCCGACTTCGTGTCGGTACCGGTAGGAACAGGCATGGCACTGCGGGGGCAGATCGTCGGTGCGGCAACGGATTCGGAGTTGACGAAGCATGGTCGACGCATCCCCGCGCTGATCGCCGATCTCGTTCGACGTGGTCGTCCGGTCCACGAGATCACCCGCACGCATTCGCTTCTCAACGATGCGGTGGTGAAGCGCGGTCTGGACCTGGTGGTCGCCGAGCACCCCGAAGTTGATGGTGAACGGATCACCTGGCTATCGCTCGGCAGCAACGCGAGGCGTGAACCGGTCCTGAGTTCCGACGTCGATTCCGCTGTCTCGCTGGCTGATTCGGTACCCGACGAGGAGGTGCCAGCGTATCGTCGGGCGTTCGCGGGCCTCGACGAGATGTTGCGTGGCGCGGGTATGCGCATCGACACCAACGGTGCGCTGGCGTCGATGCCCCTGTTCTGTCGCACCCATGCGCGATGGCGGGCGGCGGCACACCAATGGATCGACGATCCGTTGGAGAACAAGGGGATGATCTTCACGTCGCTCATGCTGGACGCCCGGGCGATCTGGGGCCGGCCGGGAACCGGCGGGGCAGGGGAGATGCTCGCGGACCTGCGGTCCCATCCGCGGACACTGAGCCTGCTGTTATCCGAGTCGCTGGCCACTCGGGCGCGGGTGAGGTCGATACGGGACGTGGTGACCCGCAACGACATCGTCGACATCAAACATCAGGCGCTGACGCCGCTGGTGAACATCGCGCGCTGGGCAGCGCTGAGCGTCGGTGCAGCGGAGGTGGACACCCGCTCGCGCCTGCGGGCGGCGTCGGGAAGCGAGATGATGTCCGATGATCAGGCGAGCACGCTCATCGAGGTCTTCGACGTATTGCAGCGCGTTCGGCTGACCTATCAGGTGGCGCAGTTCGATCGCGGCGAGGAGATCACCGATGAGGTCTCCATGAAGAGGCTCTCGCCGCTGGATCGCAGTCTCGTGGGGCAGGCGGTTCGCGAGGTGGCCGGTGCCCAGCGGCGTCTGGCAAATCTCAAGCAGTACGTCCCCGTCGCCGATCAGAACGGTTGATATCGCATGTGCCTCATCCTGTTCGCGTGGAACTCCCACCCGCGATACCGGCTCGTGGTGGCGGCCAACCGTGACGAGTTCCATCGTCGGCGGACGCGCGCGTTGTCCCGATGGTCCGACGACCCGGTCATCGCCGGGCGTGATGTATTGGCCGGTGGAACCTGGATGGGAGTGCACGCCGGCGCCCTTAACCGCGTCGCGATGGTGACCAATGTTCGTGAGGGCATTGCCCAACGCTCGGGCGTGCGATCACGCGGTGCGCTGCCCGTCGACTTTCTGCTCGGCGGTCAATCACCGGAAGAGTTCGCGCGCCGGGCCGCAGCCGACGCGGGGGACTTCGATCCCGTCAATCTGCTCGTCGCCGACAGTGGGTCGATGTGGTGGATGACCAACCGCCCGCAGCCGACGGCACAACGCGTCACCGATGGCGTGCACGGCTTGTCCAACGGAGCCCTCGACAGCGACTGGCCCAAGGTCACCGACGGGTCCGAACGAATGGCGCAGCTGGTATCCGCCGACGCGGGCGCAGGCTCGAGCGTCGAACCCTACCTGGATCTGCTCGCCGATCAGCACCGGCCGGCGGCCGACCGTCTTCCGGACACCGGAGTGTCCGCAGCCTTCGAAGCCGACCTCTCACCGATCTTCGTGAACATGCCGGGATACGGTACACGGGCGTCGACGGTGCTCCGCGTCGGCTATGACGGCCACGGCGAGATCACCGAACGTCGGTATGGATGGCGAGGGCGACGCCGCGGAACCACGACGATCCGCTTCTGACCGTCTCCCTACGCCGGCTGACGTGACCCCTCCCGCCGGCTGACGTGACCCCTACGCCGGCTGAGGTGCGAGGAGCGCTAGCGACGAGCCTCGAAGCCCCTCGTGACACACCCAATCCACGCAACCACCACCCTGAGAGCACTCGAAGAAATCAGGGGTTGCACAACTCGACAAACCCGCCTAACATCGAATACACGTTCGACGAACACCAGTTCGACACCAGGGGGGTGACCAGATGAGCGTCCAGGCCCAACCACAGTCACCGGCCGCTGAGCTGGTCGCACAGCTGCATGCCCTGACCGACCGACTTCAGGCCGTCGACCTCGCCGTCTGCTCCGACGAGGAACTGGTCGAGGTCGCCGCCGCCCATGAACGTGCGATCACCCGCCTGACCTTTGCCGGGGATCGTCAGTTGGTGGAGATCACCGAGCGTGATCTGCCCCGCCAGATGGGGTTTCGGTCGGTGCCCAATTTCTTCAACCAGCGTCTGCGGATCTCGAATCCGCAGCGCCGCCGCACCCAGTTGGCCGCGACGGCCTCGATGCGGCAACTCACGGGTGATAGCTGTGAGCCGAAGTTCCCGGTGCTGGCCGAGGCGTTCGCCGCTGGGGCGGTCGGGACCGGGCACATCACCACGGTGTTGAGTGTGCTGGACCAGATTCCCGCGGCTGTGCCCTACGACAAGCGTGTTGCCGCCGAACGGCAGATGGTCGACATCGCCACCGAGTTCACGCCCGACGAGATCGGCACCGCCGGTCAGCGTTTGTTGGGGCATCTCGACCCCGATGGCACCCTGACCGATGAGACCGATCGGGCGCGGCGGCGCGGGATCTGGATCGGTAAGACCCGCGCGGATGGCACCGCGCACCTGTCGGGGACGGTGACTCCGGAATTGGCGGCGCGGCTGTCGATGATGATGGCCGTGTTCGGTCAACCCGGGTTGAACAATCCCGACGACCCCGACGCGCCGGCCGGTGCGCATGAACACGCTGATGCCGACCAGCTTGCCGAGGCGGTGCAACGCGACCTGCGCACCCCCACCCAACGCAACCACGACGCCCTGAATGCGGCACTGGAAGCCATGTTTGCCGACGGGACGTTGGGTACCTCGCATCGTGGTCTGCCGGTGCAGCTGATCATCAAAGCCGACCTGTCGGACCTGATCGCCGAGGCCGGGTTCGGGGTGAGCGCCACCAACACGCTGCTGCCCATGGCTGATGTCATCCGGTTGGCGGCGCAGGCCCAGCCGTGGTTGGCCGTGTTCGAGGACTCGACGCCGGTCTGAACCGTCCTGGGTCTGGTGGAGACCGTGATCTCACCAGGAGAATGCTGTTATGGGAGCACCACGGAAGTTTGACCAGGAGACGCGTGAGCGTGCCGTGCGGATGTATCAGGATCGGCTCGGCGAGGTGGGCGGGTCGAAGTCGGCGGCGCGCCGGCATGTCGCCGAGATGCTCGATATCAATCAGGCGACGCTGCGTAACTGGATCGAGAAGGACACGCCGGTGGTCTCCTCGGGGGTGAGTACGACCAGTGGGGAGTTGGATGCCCAGGTGCGTGAGCTGCGTCGTGAGAATTCCGAATTGCGCAGAGCCAATGAGATTTTGAAGACGGCGTCGGCGTTTTTCGCCGCGGCGGAGATCGACCGCCGACTTCGTTGATCGTCGAGTACATCGACGATCACAGGGACAGGTTCGGGGTCGATCCGATCTGCCGGGTACTCACCGAGTACGGAATGCAGATTGCCCCATCCACCTACTATGCCCACAAGCAGCGTGGCCTGGTCTCGGCAGCGATGCTCGAGGAGGCCTACGCCGCTCATGCCGTCTACCAGCAGTTCGAGAAGAACCGCGGTGTGTACGGGGTGCGCAAGATGTATCACACGATGTGGCGCGCCGGTCACGTGATGGGTCGTGATCAGGTCGGCCGGCTGATGGGGATCTGCGGCATCTCCGGTGCTGTACGCGGCAGCCATCGCACCACCACGACCCACCGAGACGATAGGGCGCCACGATTCCCTGATCATGTTGAACGACAATGGGATACACCGACACATCCGGATCAGTGGTGGGTGGCCGACTTCACGTATGTGTGGACATTGGCGGGGTTTGTCTACGTCGCGTTCCTCGTGGATGTGTTTTCGCGACGCATCCTCGGGTGGCGAGTCATGGCGAGCAAGCACACACCGTTGGTGACGAGTGTTGTCGAGCAAGCGTTGTTCGCCCGCCGCCGATCCGGATTCGACTTCACCGCAACCGGTTTGGTTCATCACAGCGATGCGGGCAGTCAGTACACATCGTTGGCATTCACCGCTGCGCTGACCGAGGCCAACATCACCGGATCCATAGGATCGGTCGGCGATGCGCTCGACAACGCGCTCATGGAGTCGGCGATCGGCTTGTACAAGACCGAACTGATCGACACCGGCCGCGCCTGGAAGGACCGCGGCGAGGTCGAACGAGAGACCGCCGCCTACGTGCACTGGTTCAACGCCGAGAGGCTGCACTCCTCCCTGGGCTACTGCTCACCCGTCGAGTACGAGACGCGCTATCGTGACAGCGTCGCCTCCGTGGCGGAGGTGGCCTGAACCAGGTCTCTATCCGATCCAGGACGGTTCAGTCCCGTTGTTTTTCGGGAAAGGCAAACGGTTTGCCACCCAAGCCCAGCGCATGGTGAACTTCGCGCGCCCCGACGGGCATGTGTGCTCGGCCCACGGTTGTGATCAGGCGGCGGCATATCTGGAAATGCATCACGCCCAACTGGATTGGGCCGATGGCGGACTCACCGATATCGTGGACATGACCGGGGCGTGTCCGAAACACAATCGGATGGTGGGCCCCAATCCCGGGCAGTACACCACCCGCATGATCGGTGATGGGCCCGACCACGGCCGGTGTGGGTGGCGCCTGAACACTCGCCCCGGGGCACCCCCGAATCCGGAACGGGTCAATCGCGGGCCCGACATCGCCGCCGGCTACCGCCGCCACCTGGAACAGGTGCGGGCCGAGATCTACGGCCCACCTGGCGATGACCCACGCCCCGGCACTGATGACACCACCGGGAGCATCGTCGGGCCGTCGGCCCTGCCTGCCGATCGGGCTGCGATCGACGCGCAGGTTCGCGAACTGGCCCGCCTCCAACTCCGCCAGACCATCAACCCCGATTCCGTCGTCGAGAACCGGCTCGCCGGGCTCCTCACCAACCACCTCGGACTGCACAACTAACTGTGCGTGCGGTGGCGCTACCAACCGGCCGGCTGAGGTGCGAGCTTGCGAGCCTCGAAGCCCCTGCCGCGCTGATGATGTCATTCTCACCAGGCCCTTCGAGGCCCACCGCCTGCGCTCCGGGCGCCTCAGGGAGCGGGGGGTGGCTTTGCGTGTCCACTCTGGGTGGGTCAGAAGGGGGAGGATGAGGCAACCGGAAGATCCAGTGCTGCACCGACTTCCGGGCTGAATAGTTCTCCGCGGTGAGTGCTGAGTCCGGCTGCCAGTGCCGGGTCGGTGGCGCACGCGTTCGCCCAACCCGTGTCGGCGATGCGGAGTACATAGGGGAGAGTGGCGCCGGTCAGCGCCTGCGTCGACGTGCGTGCCACGGTTCCCGGCATGTTGGCGACACAGTAGAAGACGGTGTCGTGGACGGTGAACGTCGGGTCATCGTGGGTGGTGGGACGGGAATCCTCGAAACAGCCGCCCTGGTCGATGGCGATGTCAACCAGCACCGCACCCGACTTCATCTGTGCCACCAGCGAATTGGGGACCAGAACCGGTGCTTTGGCGCCGGGCACGAGGACCGCGCCGATCACCAGGTCGGCCTGGACCACGGCCTCGGACAGCGCCAATGCGGTGCTGTAGCGGGTGTGCACGCGGCCACCGAAGCGGGCGTCGATAGCGCGGAGTTTGGCTATGTCGAGGTCGAACACGGTGACCTGAGCGCCCATGCCGACGGCAATCGTCGCGGCATTGACCCCGCTGACACCGCCGCCGATGATGACGACCTCCGCCGGCTCGGTGCCGGGGACGCCGCCCATCAGGACACCGCGCCCGCCGGCCGAACGCATCAGATGGTAGGCGCCCACCTGCGGTGCGAGACGTCCGGCGACCTCACTCATCGGTGCGAGCAACGGCAGCGATCCGTCGGGGGTGCGTACCGTCTCGTAGGCGATCGCCGTGGTGCCCGAGGCCAGCAGCGCTTGCGTGCACTCTCGGCCGGCAGCCAGATGCAGGTAGGTGAACAGGACCTGGTCCTCGCGCATCAGGGCGTATTCGGGCTCGATCGGCTCCTTCACCTTCAGGAGCAGATCCGCCTGCTCCCACACCTCCGTCGCCGTACCGAGGATCTGGGCGCCCGCGGCCTTGTAGTCGTTGTCGTCGATGGCCGACCCGTCGCCCGCACCCGCCTGCACGATGACGTCGTGTCCGTGGCGGTGCAACTCGGCGACACCGGCCGGTGTGGCCGCGACCCGGCACTCGTTGTTCTTGATCTCGGTGGGGATTCCGACGCGCATGGTGGGCTCCGATCATCGTGGCGTGGTGCGGTTGAGCCGCAGTGGCGCTCGTCACTGAACGTATTTCCAGCGTGAAGGAACATCGAATCTGACACAATGGGGCTGTCGAGAATTCTCCGATATGCGAAAATGTCTGAAGAATAGTCAGTAGCGAGGGGCGTCGAAGTCACCATGCCGAAGGATATTCGCCCCGTCGAACTCGACACCACCGATCGAGAACTGCTCCGACTGCTCCAGGGCGATGCCCGGATGACCAACAACGAGTTGGCCCAACGAGTCGGCATCGCACCGTCCACCTGTCACGGACGTGTCCGCAGGCTGATCGACACCGGCGTGATCCGCGGATTCTTCGCCGACGTCGATCCCGCCGCCGTCGGGCGCCCGCTACGCGCCATGGTGGCGGTCAGCCTGCAATCCGATGCTCGCGGTCAGATCCGGCGTTTCGTGGGCGAGATCGCGGCCCACGACGAGGTGATCGACGTCTTCTTTCTCGCCGGCACCGACGATTACCTCCTGCATGTCGCGACCGCTGACACCGAGACCCTGCGCCAGTTTGTCGAGATGCTCAACGGTCGTCGGGAGGTGGCCGGCACCACCACGTCGCTCGTCTTCGACCATCGCCGCGGCGGGGCGCCGATCTTCTGATCGAGCGGGCTCGCGATCCGCCCCCGTGGCGCCGGAAGATACGCCCTAGACTCGACACCTGATGCGGCCGGAGGTTCGAGAAGCGACGAGAGGGTGACATGAGCGGAATCAAGGTGGGCGTGCTCGGGAGCGCGGGCAAGGTGGGCCAGGCGATCGTCGCCGCGGTCGAGGCCGCCGACGATCTGACCTACACCGTCGGCGTCGACAAGGGCGACGCGTTGGAGTTCCTCACCGACACCGACACTCAGGTCGTCGTCGACTTCACCCACCCCGACGTGGTGATGGACAACCTGAAGTTCCTCATCGGCAACGGGATTCATGCCGTGGTGGGTACCACGGGCTTCACCGACGAACGCCTGGACACCGTGCGCGGATGGCTCGCCGATAGTCCCGGGACCGGGGTGCTGATCGCGCCGAATTTCGCGATCGGCGCGGTGTTGTCCATGAAGTTCGCGGCGCAGGCGGCGCGCTTCTATGACTCCGTCGAAGTGATCGAACTGCACCATCCGCACAAGGCGGATGCCCCGTCGGGCACCGCCTATCGCACGGCGGCGCTGGTCGCGCAGGCGCGCGCCGCCGCCGGCGTCGGGCCCAGCCCCGACGCGACGAGTGAGGAACTCGACGGCGCTCGCGGAGCGACGGTCGACGGCGTGCGCGTGCACTCGGTGCGCCTGGCGGGGCTGGTGGCCCACCAGGAGGTGTTGCTCGGTACCGAGGGCGAGACCCTCACCATTCGGCACGATTCGCTCGACCGGTCGTCGTTCGCGCCCGGCGTCCTGCTCGGTGTGCGGGAGATCGCGTCGCGTCCCGGTTTGACGGTCGGTCTCGAAGAACTGATGGATCTGTAGCCGGTGGCGCGAGAGTTGAAGGGCGACAAGGGTCCCCACGCACGTGATGCCCGTCCGATCGTGTGGACGATCGGATTGCTCGTGGTAGCGCTGGTGGTCTACTTCGTCTTGCTCGGTTGGCGCGGCATCGGCCTCATCATGACGGGCAGCGCCGCCGGGATCGGTCTGGGTCTCGGCATGATCGTGCTGCCGATCATCGGGGCCTGGCTGGTGTATGCGACGCTGCGCGCCGGCATCGAACACCAGAGACTCGCCGCGATCATGGCCGACGAGGGTCGTGAGCTCGACGTGTCGTCGTTGCCGCGCCGTCCGTCCGGCCGGATCGAGCGCGACGCCGCCGACGAGCTGTTCGCGCAGGTGAAGGCCGAGTGGGAGGCCGACCCTTCGGACTGGCACAACACCTACCGGATCGCCCGCGCCTATGACTACGCGGGTGACCGCAGCAGGGCTCGCGCCATGATGAAACGTGCTGTCGCGCAGTACCGAGGTGAGGACGCGGTCGAGGAGTCATGAGCACGCTGTTGATCGTCCACCATACCCCGTCGCCGTACTGTCAGGCGATGTTCGAGGCGGTGATCTCCGGTGCGACCGACCCGGAGATCGAGGGGGTCGACGTGGTGCGGCGCGCGGCGTTGTCGGTGTCGGCGTCGGACTTCCTTGATGCGGACGGCTACGTACTCGGCAGCCCGGCCAATCTCGGCTACATCTCCGGCGCGCTCAAACACGCCTTCGACGTCTGCTACTACCAGATACTCGACTCCACGCGAGGCCGCCCGTTCGGGCTGTACCTGCACGGCAACGAGGGGACCGAAGGTGCCGAGCGTGCCGTCGACGCGATCACCACAGGTCTCGGCTGGTCGAAAGCGGCCGAATACATCACGGTTTCCGGTAAGCCGGAGAAGAGTGACCTCGAAAGGTGTTGGGAACTCGGGGCGACGGTGGCCGCACAGTTGATGGCGTGACAAGCGGCCGGACCGCTATCCACCCGCCACCTCCGCGAGCAATTGCGCAATCTCGAGCTGCCGCACCAGGAATGCGCGCTCGTCGAGCTTTTTGCGGCGCAGCCACGTGGTGACCTCGGTGTTGCATTTGCTGGCGTTGCAGGAGCCGCAGCACGGCACCACATTCGCCAGCGTGTAGCTCCCGCCGCGGGAGATCGCGAGCATGCAGTCGCGCTGCAGGGAGCCGTCGGCGCGACCGCAGTACGCGCACCCGTCCCACGCCGACTTCAGTGCGGACCATTGCGCATCGGTGAGGTCGTTGTCCCGCGCGGCGAGGCGCAGGCGACGGCGACGGGCATACCGGTTGGCGCGGGTACGGCTGCGGGGCGGCACGCCGGGGATGATACCCACGATTCACTCGAACCCCACGCGTCACACGCTGCTCGCTCGGTCGCCGAGCAGGGTGAGTCGACGCTGCCCAGTGGCCGATCACCCCTACACTGGGCAGCGTGAGTACGGCTATCCGCGACATGTCAGCGACCGGGACGATCCCGACTCCGTACGAGGACCTTCTGGCGTTGGTCCTGGAGACCGGCACCCCCAAGGACGACCGCACCGGGACGGGAACGCGCAGCCTCTTCGGGCATCAGTTGCGTTATGACCTCGCTGCCGGATTCCCGCTCATCACCACCAAGAAGGTGCACCTCAAGTCGATCATCTACGAACTGCTGTGGTTCCTGCGCGGCGACTCCAACGTGCGCTGGCTGCAGGAACGCGGCGTCACCATCTGGGATGAATGGGCCGACGACAACGGGGAGCTCGGGCCCGTGTACGGCGTGCAGTGGCGCAGCTGGCCGACGCCGTCGGGGGAGCACATCGATCAGATCGCAGGCGCACTCCGCCTCCTGCGGACCGACCCCGACTCCCGCCGCAACATCGTCTCGGCCTGGAATGTCGGCGAGATCCCGCAGATGGCACTGCCGCCCTGCCACGCGTTCTTCCAGTTCTACGTCGCCGACGGCAAGCTCTCGTGTCAGCTCTATCAGCGCAGTGCCGACCTGTTTCTCGGGGTGCCGTTCAACATCGCCTCCTACGCACTGCTCACCCACATGATGGCGCAGCAGGCGGGACTCGGCGTCGGCGAGTTCGTGTGGACCGGCGGTGACTGCCATATCTACGACAACCACGTCGACCAGGTGCGCCTGCAGCTCTCGCGAGATCCATATCCGTATCCGAAACTCGAACTCCGCCATCGCGATTCGATCTTCGGCTACGAGTTCGACGACATCGCAGTGGTGGACTACCGGTCGCACCCGCCGATCAAGGCTCCGGTGGCGGTATAGCCATGCCGCGCAGCATCGTGCTCGTCTGGGCCCAGGACCGTGCGGGCGCAATCGGACGGGCCAACACCATTCCGTGGCACGTCCCTGAAGACATGGCCCGGTTCCGCCAGATCACCGGCACCGATCCGGTGGTCATGGGTCGACGAACGTGGGAGTCCCTGCCCGATCGCTTCCGGCCGCTACCGCGACGACGCAACATCGTCGTCACCCGTTCGGTGGGCTTCGTCGCCGACGGCGCCGAGGTGGTGCACTCCGTCGATGCGGCCGTGGCCCTCCCCGATGAGCGTCTGGTCGTCATCGGTGGCGGCGAGATCTATTCGGCTGTCATGGAATCGGCGACCCACCTGAAAGTGACCGAGCTCGATCTGCTGGTGCCCGAGGCGGATGCCTTTGCACCCGAGGTCGACGAATATGTGTGGGAAGTGGAGAACGCCGGCGACTGGGAGATGTCCAGTGGCGGAGTCCGTTACCGGTTTGTCGACTACCGCAGGCACCGGGCTGCGCCATGACCACTGAACGTATGGCTGCTGAACGGCAATGACCCCGCAACGCCTATCGCCGGCCGCGGCGCGTCGAATCGCGCTGGCTGCACAGGGATTCGCCGATCGTCGCCCCTCGGGCGTGCCCACCGCGGCGCACCTGGCCCGGGTGATCGGACGGCAGAAACTCATCCAGATGGACTCGGTCAACATCGTTGCTCGTGCGCACTACCTGCCGATGTTCAGCCGCGTGGGTCCCTACGACACGGCCATACTGCACCGGGCCGCGTGGGGGACCCCCAGGGGCCGCCGACTCGTGGAGTACTGGGCGCATGAGGCCGCGTTGATCCCGGTGGCGGACTGGCCCCTGTTCCGCTGGCGTATGCAGGAATTCGCCGACGGCCGATACCGCTACACGCGAGAGGTCATGCGGCGCAACCGGACCCTCGCCGAAGACGTCCGAGGCGTGATCGCCGACAATGGGGCGAGTACACCCCGAGCCATCGAGGAATCGCTCGGAATCACGCGCGAGCCCGGGCGCGCCGGCAGTTGGTGGCAACGCGGCGAGGTCAAGCATGTGTGCGAGGCGATGTTCGCAGCCGGTGATCTCGCCGCGGTCCGTAACGACAACTTCGTCCGGCACTACGATCTGACCGCCCGGGTGGTCGGGGAGGATCTCGTCGGTGCGCTGGTGGATAGGGCAGAAGCCCACCGCGAGTTGACCATTCGTGCCGCGGAGGCGCTCGGAGTGGCGACGGTCGCCGATCTCGCCGACTACTACCGACTCAAGCCGGCCGAGGTCCGGCCGGTCGTCGCCGATCTCGTCGCCGACGGCATATTGCTTCCGGTCGCCGTCGACGGTTGGCGCGACGAGGCCTTTCTGCACGCGACGGCGCGGACCCCGCGTCGGGTGAGCATCGGCGCGATCCTGTCCCCGTTCGACCCGCTGGTGTTCTTCCGTCCGCGGGCCGAGCGTCTCTTCGGCTTTCGGTACCGCATCGAAATCTATGTACCCCAACACAAACGGGTACACGGCTATTACGTGTTGCCCTATCTGCTCGGTACCGACATCGCTGCACGTGTCGACCTCAAGGCCGACCGCAAGGCCGGTGTCCTGCAGGTGCTCGGCTCGTATCTGGAACCGGGACAGCAGGGCACCGAGGTTGCCGAGCGACTGGCCGCCGACCTACGGTCGATGGCCGACTGGCTCGGCCTCGAGCGGGTGCAGGTGGGCCGCCGCGGCGACTTCGCGTCGACCCTTCGCTCGGCGGTCTGACCGGCTCACCTCTGCGTGCGCACGACCATCTTGCCGCGATTGACACCGCGCATCAGTCCGAGGAACGCATCCACCGCGTTCTCCACGCCGTCGACGACGGTCTCGTCGTGGACGACGCTTCCGTCGGTGAGCCATCCGCCCATCTCGCGGTTGAACTCCGCCGTCTGATCGAGGTAGTTGCCGACGGTGAAGCCGGTCAGGGTGAGCCCGCGAGTGACGATGTTGGTCATGTTGGTCGGCCCGGGGGTACGAGAGGTGTTGTTGTACTGGGCGATTGCGCCACACAGCGTGGCCCGCCCGCCGTCGTTGAAGGAATCGAGGGCGGCTTCGAGGTGATCGCCGCCCACGTTGTCGAAGTAGACGTCGATGCCGTCGGGTGCGGCGTCGCGGAGCTGAGTGCGCACCGGACCGTCCTTGTAATTGAAGGCGGCGTCGAAGCCGTACCGCTCGGTGAGCAGTGCGACCTTCTCGGCGCTGCCCGCCGAACCGATGACGCGCGAAGCGCCCTTGCGTCGGGCGATCTGACCGACCGCAGTGCCCACGGCGCCGGCGGCGCCGGACACGAAGACGGTGTCGCCGGGTTGCATGGCGGCGACGGTCAGCAGGCCGACATAGGCGGTGAGACCGGTCATCCCGAGCATGCCCAGGTAAACCGATGACGCCATGCCCTCCGGGGGTTCGGGCAGGAGGCGAAAGTCGGACGCTTCGCCCTGGGCGATGTCACGCCAGCCGAACTGGTGCAGAACCAGGCTGCCCACCGGAAGGGCGTCCACGGTGGAGGTGACGACCCGGCCGACCGCACCGCCGGTCATCGTCGCACCCAGCGCGAACGGCGGGATGTAGCTGCGGGTGTCGATCATCCGGCCCCGCATGTACGGATCGACCGAGATGAACTCGTTGGCCACCCGCACCTGTCCCGGTGCGAGTTGGTCGAGTTCGACGTCGACGGTGCGGAAGTCGTCCTGCGTGGGCCAGCCGTGCGGGCGATTGACGAGTTGAATCTGGGTGCTGACGTCGGACATCGGTGTCCACCTTTCGGTCGGTTGTCGGATAGAGCTGTCGATGTGCTGTGCGGCCTGGTGCTTTCAGGGCGGCCGCGGCTATCAGGCCAGGGCCACGGTGAGTGCGGCGATCGCGAGCAGCGGGGGAGTCAGTTGCACGAGCGCCGGGCGCGCCTTTGAGCGATCGGAGCTGATCAGGACGATGCCGGCCAGGGCCATCGCGCCGCATCCGGCATACACGAGGGCGGCCCCGACGGCATGTCGGTCGGCGAGCAGCAGTACGGCGCCGATCGCGGCGATCGCAGCCAGGAACAGGTTGTAGAAGCCCTGGTTGAAAGCGAGCGCCCGCGTGTGTGCTGCCTCGGTCTCCGTGGTGCCGAAGACGGCGCGGCCCCGCGGGGTCGACCACCAGAACGCCTCGAGCACGAAGATGTAGCAGTGAATGGCCACGGCGACGAACGCGACGAGGGCTGTGATGAGAAACATCGCTCTCCGATCATTGTGTAACGACCGGTCCAATATATGATCGTGGTGGCCACAAGACAACCGAACGTGAGGTGCATCATGGGGCGCAGGCCGGGTTTCGACGCCGCGCAGGTCATTGCCGTGTCCCGAAATCTGTTCTGGAGCAGAGGTTTCGACGCAGTATCGGTGTCCGACGTGGAGGCTGCGACCGGGCTGTCGCGCTCGAGCCTGTACCACGCCTTCGGCAGCATGCGCGGATTGTTCGACGCCGCGGTGAACGACTATCTCGACAACGTGGTGCGACCGCGGCTGAGTGCGCTGCGCGGTGACGACGTCGACGGCGACGCACTGCCCGACTATCTGCGGGGCCTGTCGGCGGCGATCGAACACCTCGAGAGGTCCGACGCCCCGACCGGATGCCTCCTGATCGGCACGGCCTCGGGCACGCTCGCCACCGACGACACCATCCGCCGCGTCATCGCGGACTACCATGCCGAGCTCTTGGCCGCGATCACCCGCGGTGTGCGAGCGCGTTACCCGTCGGACACCGATCCCGAGGTCTCCGCGCGCGCCACCGCGATCACCGGGGCCGTTGTGGCCGCCATGACGCTGGCCAGGGTCGACAGCGCGGCCGCCGTCGATCTCGTCGATGTGACGCTGGCGACGCTGCGCTGAGCGGCACGTGTGGACCCGGTCACCCGGGACCTCCGCGCAACGTCGAGGATGGGATGCTGGCTACCGGAGGAAGCGGGTGCTTCGCGAAAGGGGACAAGGATGTCGGTCAGCTACCAGGGACGTGACTATCGACTGGTCATGTTCGATCTCGACGACACACTCGCGCCGTCGAAGAGCCCCCTGGCCGACAACATGGTGGCGCTGCTGCGTCGCATGCTCGGCGACACGCTGGGATGCATCATCTCCGGCGGTCGCTTCGGCCAGTTCCAGTCGCAGGTCCTCGACCGGCTCGGCGTGTTCGAGACGATGGGTAATCTGCACCTCATGCCGACCTGCGGCACCCAGTACGTCCGCTGGTCGGGTGAGGCGTGGGAGACCGTCTACGCGGAGTACCTCAGCGACGACGAGAAGAAGCGCACCCTCGACGTACTGGAGACCGGGGCCCGTGAGCTGGGGCTCTGGGAGTCGCAGACCTGGGGGCCGATCCTGGAGGATCGCGGCAGTCAGATCACTTTCAGCGCGCTGGGACAGTCGGCTCCGGTCGACGCCAAGTCGGCCTGGGATCCCGACGGTGCCAAGAAGGAGTCGCTGCGCGCGTACGCGGCCCAGCGATTGCCCGACCTCGAGATCCGCAGCGGCGGGTCCACGTCGGTCGACGTCACCAAGAAGGGCATCGACAAGGCCTACGGCGCCAACAAACTCATGCACATCCTCGACCTCGGCATCGACGACATCCTGTTCTTCGGTGACCGACTCGACGAGGGTGGCAACGACTACCCGGTCAAGGCGCTGGGCATCACGTCGATTGCGGTCCACGGCTGGGAGGACACCTTCGCCAAGTTGTCGGAAATCGTCGACAACTGAGGCGGCGTTCGGAACGAGATCAGGCTTCGGTGCCCCAGCGCAGCACACTGAACGTCGTGTGCGGGGCGGTGGACAGCAGGTTCTTCTTCAGGGCGGCGACGTCGCTCATGCTCAGTCCGAGCCCTCGGTGCACGTAGTTGTCGAAGCTGCCGTAGGTGCTGTTCGCGGTGGCGAAGGCGGTACGCAGCCAGGCGATATTCACCCCGTTGAGCGGATCGTTCGCGCTGGCGTGCCGGAATGTGTTGCTGGCCAAGAAGTCTCGCTCGACGGCGGTGCGGTCGACACCCAGAATGGTCAGCAGGATCGCCGCGGTCCAGCCGGTGCGATCCTTACCCGCGCTGCAATGGAACAGCACCGAGCGACCGGTCGCGGCGACGTTCTTGATCTCCAGCAACGTGTCGCGGAAAGCTCGTCGGGCGTTGGCGTCGGTGACAAATGCGCGGTAGGCGCTCGGCAGGTCGACGAGTGTCGAGGGCGGTGTGGCGCCGAGGACGTCGAAAACCTCGGTGTGTGCGCCGGGGACGGGACGGTCGGGCTGTAGCGCACGTTCGATGCCGGTGCGCAGATCGATGATCGTCGCGAGTCGCCGCTGTGTCAGGGCCCGCTGGTCGGCGGGCGTCAGCCGGGACAGATTGTCGCTGCGGAGCACCAGGTCGCGGACCAGCCGGCCGTCGCCGGTGCGGTACGCCTCGAAGGTGCGCGTGTTCTCGGTGCCCGCCAGGGCCACCGCGACGGGACCGGCGGGAGCCGGTGCGGCGGTGGCGATCCCGGATGTGGCGGACGCCACCAGCGCGGGAGCGGTGGCCAGGGTGACCGCCGTGGTGACGGCGGCCGCGGCACGGATGAGACGGTGAAGTGACATGATTTCTCCTCGGTTTGGTCGACCGGTCAGTCGACCGGCCGACTGACCGGTTGGACGCGTTGCGAGCCGCTCGGCACCCGGAACGAACGCGCGTGACGCTGCCCGGTCTTCGGGTCGGCCTTCTCGTCGACGAAGTACCAATCCATCTGGGTGGCGGCGGGGGTGACCGTCAGTACGGCATACCCGTGGGAGTCGAACTCGTTCCAGCGCACGTGATGATTCGCGGTCATGATCGCCGGCGGGACAGCGGCGCCGAGAGTGTTCGCGGGCACCTTCAGGATGTCGTCGATGTTGCTCGAGGTGACCGACGTGACGACGAGTTCGGTTGCCAGCGAGCCACTTCCGGGATAGGACGCCACCTCGGCGGGGATGTCACACGCCCAGGACGAGTGGATGTCGCCGGTGATGAACACGACGTTGTCGATGTTGTTGCGACGCACCGCGTCGAGCAGCCGGCGCCGGTCGGCGGTGTAGCCGTCCCACTGGTCGGGGTTGTAGGGCACACCCCGCGTGGGAACGCCCAGCAACTCGGTGAGGGCAGCGGTGGTCCGCGGATCCAACGGCGGGATCACCACCGGCGTGATCATCACCGGGTTGCCGACGATGCGCCAGCGGGTCTCCGAGCTGACGAGGCCGTGGGTGAGCCAGTTCATCTGGGCCGCACCGGTGATGGTGCGGGCCGGGTCGTCGATGGCGCGCGAGGTCGAGGAGACCTGGCGGTCGCGGTAGGTGCGCAGGTCCAGCATCGACAGTTCCAGCAGCCGGCCGAAACGCAGGCGGCGGTACAGGTGCCGGCCGTTGGCGTCGACACCCGGCCGCACCGGCATCCACTCGTAGTAGGCGCGTTCGGATGCCGCCTTGCGGGTGACCCACGAGCCTTCGTCCGGTTGATGATTCTCCGCGCCGCCCGACCATGCGTCATTCGCCGATTCGTGATCGTCCCAGGTGCAGATCCACGGATGCGCCCGATGAAGCCGGGCCAGATCGGGGTCGGTCTTGTACTGGGCGTGCCGAATCCGGTAGTCGCGCAGGGTGATGATCTCGTTGCGCGGGCGGTGAGTCCGTACCGGTCCGGTCTTGCCGGTGTACCCGCCGGCTTCGTACTCGTAGAGGTAATCGCCGAGGTGCACGATCGCGGTGAGGTCGGGCTGTGCCGCGAGGTGACGGTAGGCGCCGAAGTATCCGGCTTCCCAGTTGGCGCACGACACCACCCCGAACCTGACCTTGCCGACGTCGGCACCGGACGCGGGTGCGGTACGGGTGCGTCCGATCGGCGACACCGCTCCCGCCGCCGGTCCCGAGGTGACCCGGAAACGGTAGTGGTACACCGAATCCGGCGACAGTCCGGTGGCGTCGACCTTGACCGTGAAGTCGGCGTCGGCGGTCGTGATGTGACGCCCGGCGGCCACCGGTGCGGCGAACCCGGTGTCGGTGGCGACCTCCCAGGCCACCTCGGTCGCCGGGCCGACACCCGAGCCCGGCGTCGCCGAGTCCGTCGGGGTGATCCGAGTCCACAGGATCACGCGGTCGGGGAGCGGGTCGCCGGACGCGACGCCGTGTGCGAAGACACGGCTCGGCCTCGGCGCGGCGGTCGCGGTCGCGACGTGACCGAGCGCGACCGCGCCACCGGCCACCATCCCGGACCGCAGAAAGGTCCGTCGGGTGGTGGATGACGAGATGTGTGTCCCCGGACGCTCTCCGGCGTCGGGTGTGTGTCCCGGAATGCTGACCCCCGAACGATGTCTGTCACCGATTCGATGATCGGTGGGCTGGAAGAACTGCGCGCTCATGATGCGCCATCACGACGCCCCCGGCGAGCGTGTGCTGCGTCACGTCTTCGGTGGCGCCTGGGACTTTACCGTCCCGTCGCCAAGCCTTCACCGGGGGCTTGCCTGCCTCGGGGGAGTCCGCCGAACCACGTGTGTGCGGTGCGGTCGAGGAGGACGATGAGACCTATGGCCATCGCGATGGACACATTCTCGATGTCGACTCTCGGCGACCTTCGATGGTCGGACATGCGCCGCCGGGTCCGCGGCTCGGTGGGCGGCCGCACACTGGTCGACTCCACGCGCGTCCGGCAGGTGTGGGAGCCCCACCGTGTGGTCGGCCAGTATGCCCTGCCCACCGACGACATCGCGGAGGTCCTGGTCGGCGGACAGCACATCGATGCGGTGACCGAATCGCCCGCGATCCTCACTCCGGAGGACGATTTCGCGATCCACACCTGCCCCGGACGGGTATGGGGAATTCGCACCGCCGCCGGCGAGCTACCCGGTGCCGGATTCACCCCCGACGACCCGGATCTCGCCGACCACGTCATCCTGGACTGGGCCGCCTTCGACGAATGGACCGAAGAGGAACAGGTGGTCGTCGGCCATCCGCACGATCCGTTCAAGCGGATCGACTGCCTGACCACGAGCCGTCACGTCATCGTGACGGCGGGCGGCGTCGTCCTGGCGGACACCACCTCGCCGACGCTTCTGCTCGAAACCTTCCTTCCGCCACGCCATTACGTGCCGCGCGCGGATGTACGCCTGGACCTGCTGGTACCCAGCGAGACCATCACCACGTGCGCCTACAAGGGCCATGCGCAGTACTGGTCGGCGGTCATCGGCGACCGCGTGATCGAGGACGTGGCCTGGACCTACACCGACCCGCTTCTCGACGCCCTGCCGGTGCGCGACCTGATCTGCTTCTACGACGAGCGAGTCGACGTCCGCGTGGCGGCCACGTCCGGTTGAGGGATGCAGGCCGCGGTTCACCTTCCGCAGGTCCCGTTCGCGGGCCCGGCCACCGAGTTGCCGGCTCGGGCACGCGACGTCGTCGACGCCGCGGGTGATCTCGGGTTCGTCGCGGTCAGTGCCAACGACCATTTCACCTTCTCGACGCAGTGGGTCGACGGGCTCATGCTGCTCGCGTCCATCGCGGAGCGTGCCGGCCCGCTGGAATTGATGACCACGGTCGCGCTGCCCGCTCTGCGTGGGCCGGTCGCCTTCGCCTCGTCGATCACGGCGCTCGCGGCAATGTCAAAAGGTCGTGTCGTGGCCGGGGTCGGTCCCGGCTCGTCGGCTGCCGACCATGGACTGGCCGGCCTCGACTGGTCGCGTCGATGGCAACGGTACGACGAGACCCTCCAGGTTCTGCGCTCGTTGTTGGGCGGTGACGGAGTGCCGGCCGGGTTGCGCTTCTACGCCCCCGCCGACCAGCCGACTGCGGTGCTCACCGACGTTCCGCATGTGCAGCTCTGGCCGGCGTCGTGGGGGTCGGAGGCCGGGTTGCGGCGGGTGGCCGCTCACGGTGAGGGCTGGCTGGCCTCGGCATATCACACGTCACCGGACGAATTCGGCTTGGCGCGTACACGACTCGAGGCGGCGCTGCGGCGGCGTGGCGCGGACCCGGGCGGGTTCGGACATGCGGTCGTGACGATGTGGACCTACGTCAGCGACCGGCCGGAGACGACCCGTCGAATACTGGCCGACGTGCTGGCACCGGCCCTCGGCCGTGCGCCCGACGCCTTGCGGGGACGGGTGTGTGTGGGCAGCCCCGCCGAGTGCACCCGACTCGTCGGGGCCTACGCGGCGCAGGGCTGCCGGCGCATGCATTTCTGGCCGATCGCCGACGAGGTCGAACAGCTCGAACTGCTTGCCCACCATGTCCTGCCGGGTGTGGTGCAGTGAGCCGGACCGGTCTCGCGGTCAGGTCCGGCGGTCGGTGCCGAACCTGACCGTCGCGGCCCGCAACGCCTCGATCATTGCGTCGGAGGCGTGGGGCCGAAAGGCGCTCATCGGCCGCGCGACGCCGACGACACGGGCCGGGGCGCCACCGGAGAGTTCGCGTGCGACGACGCCGGGTATGCGCCGCGCCGCGACCAGTCCGGGCACGACGGCGATCCCGAGTCCCGCCGCGACAAAGGACTGCACGGCCAGGTAGTCATCGGAGGTGAGTGCCACATTCGGCTCGAAACCCACTGCGCGACAGGCGGTACGGGTGATCGAGAACCACGTGCTCGAGGGAGTCCCGCCCACCCAGCGTTCGTCGGCCAACTCGGTGAGTCGGGGAGCCGCGGCGCGTTTGGCCAACCGATGCCCGCCGGGCACCAGGAGACGGTAGCTGTCGGTGAACAGTGTGGTCAGCTCGATGCCGCGATCGGCGCCAGGCAGTGTGGGCGCACTCGGGTCGTCGAAGACCAGACACACGTCCAGGCGACGCTCGAGTAGCCGGGGCAGCAATCCCTGCAGATGGTCGTCGACGATGTCGATCCGCGCATCGGGGACGGCTGCGGCGACCTGCCGGATTGCTCGCGGGACGAAAGTGGCCAGCGCCGTGGGGAATCCGCCGACGCGCAGGTGGCGGTGGTGACGTCCGGCCAGGGCGTCGAGGTCGCGCTGTGCCTCGGACAGGCGGTCGGCAACCGCGGCGCCGTGTTCGGCGAGGACCCGGCCGGCCCGCGTCAACTCGACCGGACGTGAACCGCGGGTGACCAATTCGAGCCCGACGTGACGTTCGAGCGTCGCGACGTGCTGACTGACCGCCGACTGAGTGATGCCGAGGGCGGCGGCCGCAGCGGAGAACGACTCGGCACCGTCGAGGGCGACGAGGACGCGGATCGACACGACCGACCGCATAAGTTCCACTTATCGAATTGTAGTCGTCTGTCTTGTGACTGATGTGCCGGACGCGTGATCGTTGAATCCCGTACCTGCAACGAAAGGCCGGCCGATGACCGCCCAGCACCGCACAATCGCCGCCGACTCCATCGCCGACTCGGAAGAACCGGAGCAGACCCGCACGTCGGAGGACGCGTTGATGTCCTTCGTCTTCCGGGCGGTCGACGAGGTCGGCGCCACCTTGAACACCGCGCTGGTGGTCCTGGGGGACAAACTCGGCTACTACCGGGCCATGACCGGTGGTCCGGTCACCGCCGCGCAACTGGCGGAATCGACGGCGACTGGGCTGCCGTACGCGCGTGAATGGCTCAACGCGCAGGCAGCAGGCGGCTTTGTCGACTACGCGCCCGCCACCGGCCGGTACACGCTGCCACCCGAGCATGCGGTGGCGCTGACCGACGAGTCGAGTCCGGCGTTCGTCGGCGGGCTCTATCAGATCGCGTTGGGTACCGTCGCCGATTCCGCTCGCGTCGTCGAGGCCGTCCGGAACCGCGGCGGGCTCGGGTGGCATGAGCGCAACGCGGATGTCCACCTCGGCTGTGAGCGGTTCTTCACACCGTCGTACGCGGCCCATCTGGTCGGGGAGTGGCTGCCGGCGGCCGGAGTCGCCGACGCAATGACGGCGGGTATCCGCGTGGTGGACATCGGATGCGGCCACGGCTCGTCGACGATCCTGATGGCCGGTGGCCACCCGGCCTCCACCTTCATCGGAGTGGACTCTCACCCCGAGTCCATAGCCCTGGCCCGGCGCAGGGCGATCGACGCCGGCGTCGCGGACCGGGTCGACTTCGAGATCGCCTCCGCGAGCGAGGATTCGACACATCGCTGCGAGCTCGTCACCACCTTCGACGCCCTGCACGACATGGGTGACCCCGATGGTGCCGCGGCCCGCGTCCACGAGATGCTCGTCGCCGGTGGCCACTGGATGATCGTGGAACCGATGGCCGGTGACCGCGTGGAGGACAACCTCACCCCGGTGGGTCGCGCCTACTACGGGTTCTCCACCCTGCTGTGCACCCCGGCCTCGTTGTCACAGCCGGTCGGCACGGCCATCGGCACGCAGGCGGGGCCCGCCCGGATCGCCGAGATCGTGACCGGCGCCGGCTTCGCTTCCTGTCGCACGGTCGCGCAGACACCGTTTCATCGCGTCCTGGTCGCCGAACGCGGGTGAGCACCCGGCGCCCACCCCCGCGTTCACCCACGGCCACACGCAGAGTCACCCTGAGCACGACTCCCTCGTCTCGGTGGGGGACAATCGTTGCCGGAGAAATCACGGGTGGGATGCGAAACGGAGGAGTCGACGTGTCGGAACTGGTGCCACTGAAGGTGCAGATGGTGGCCATGACCCAGTTCACGCCACCCGCCGACGTGCCGTGGAGCACCGACGCGGACGGCGGTGAGGCGCTGGTGGAGTTCGCCGGTCGTGCCTGCTATCAGAGCTGGGACAAGCCCAACCCCCGCACCGCGACCAACGCGGGGTACCTCCGGCACATCCTCGAGGTGGGACACCTATCACTGCTGGAACACGCATCGGTCACCTTCTACATCAGCGGCATCTCCCGCTCGTGCACGCACGAACTGATCCGGCACCGGCATTTCTCCTACTCCCAGCTGTCCCAGCGATTTGTGCCCGAACACGACTCCAACGTCGTGGCGCCGCCGGCGATCGTCGGAGATCCCGAGCTCGAGGCGATGTTCACCGCGGCCACCGACGCGAGCCGCGCGGCCTACACCGAACTGCTCGCCGCGCTCGAGGCGAAGTTCGCGGACGTACCGAACGCGATCCTGCGTCGCAAACAGGCACGGCAGGCGGCGCGCTCGGTCCTGCCGAATGCCACCGAGACCAAGATCGTCGTCACCGGCAACTACCGGGCCTGGCGGCACTTCGTGGGGATGCGGGCCACCGAGCACGCCGACGTGGAGATCCGGCAGCTCGCGGTCGAGTGCCTGCGCCAGCTGATGCGGGTGGCGCCGACGGTGTTCGGCGATTTCGAGATCGGCACGCTGGCCGACGGTACCGAGGTCGCGACGTCGCCGTTCGTCCTCGAGGGCTGAGCGGCTCACCTGCGCCGATCACCCGATTCCCGGACGGCGGGTGCGGTGGGCGACACCCCTCTGACGTGGTGACGGCCGATGCGGGATTACGAGGTCGGAGGCGGTAGCCTGAGCACCATGAACGCAGTCGAAGAACAACTGCACTCGCATCCCTTCGGGACCAATGCGGTGGCGATGGTGACCCCGTTCACGCCCGATGGCGCAGTCGACTTCGACAAGGCCGCCGAGCTCGCCGAGCACCTCGTCGCGAAGGGATGCGACGGTCTCGTCGTGTCCGGCACCACCGGTGAGTCACCCACCACCACGGTGCGCGAGAAACTCGACCTGCTGCGCGTCGCCCTCGACGCCGTCGGCGACCGGGCGCGGATCACCCAGGGGGCCGGTAGTTACGACACCGCCGAGAGCGTCCGGTTCGCCATCGAATCCGAAAAGGTCGGTGCGCATGGGCTTCTCGTCGTGACGCCGTACTACTCGAAGCCGCCCCAGGCCGGTCTGCTCGCGCACTTCCGGACCATCGCCGACGCCACCGAACTGCCCGTCCTCCTCTATGACATCCCGCCACGCTCGGTGGTGCCGATCGCCAACGACACGATGCTCGCGCTCGCCGAACATCCGCGGATCAAGGGTGTCAAGGATGCCAAGGGTGATCTGCACTCCGCGGCCGGGATCATCGCGAGCACCGACCTGGAGTACCTGTCCGGCGAGGACGCCCTCAATCTGCCGTGGCTGGCGGTCGGTGCCACCGGATTCGTCAGCGTCATCGGGCATCTCGTCGCGGACCGGATGCGGGATATGCAGATCGCGGTCGAAAAGGGTGACCTCAAGACGGCCCGGCAACTCAACACCTCGATGTTGCCGCTGGTCAATGCGATGGGCCGGCTCGGTGGGGTGACGATGGTGAAGGCGTCGCTGCGCATTCTCGGTTTCGAGGTCGGTGACCCCCGCCTGCCGCAGGTCCCCGCGAGCGGCCCGCAGATCGAAGAGCTGATCGTGGACCTCCGCGCCGCGGGGCTGCTGTCCTGATGGCCGGCCCCGATCGTCAGCCGCCTGTCCGTCGACGCGCCGCGAGCCGCAAGGCCGGGCCGCCGGAACCCGCGCCCGAGACACCGCCCGCCGCCCCGGCCGCGGATACCACGCCAGAGGTGTCCACCCCAGAGGCGTCCACCCCGTCCGGCGGCTCCGGACGTCGAGGTGACGCGACTCCGAAACACGCTGTGAAGCAACAGGATCAGAGCAGTCCGGCAAAGTCGGGACGGCGCAAGGGACGACACGAGCGCGGGGAGTCCCGGCCGGCCGTCGCGCGAGCGGCGGATCCCGCGGCCCAGCGGCTGGGCACGCCCCGTCGGTTGCCGCGGGGCGCGCTGCGGGTGGTGGCTCTCGGCGGGATCGGCGAGATCGGCCGCAACATGACCGTCTTCGAATACGACGGCCGACTGCTCATCGTCGACTGCGGTGTCCTGTTCCCCGAGGACGCCCAGCCCGGCGTCGACCTGATCCTGCCGGACTTCCGCTATATCGAGGACCGGATGGACGACGTCGACGCCGTGGTCCTCACCCACGGCCACGAGGACCACATCGGCGCGATCCCGTTTCTGCTGCGGCTGCGCGGGGACATCCCGGTGGTCGGATCGAAGTTCACGCTCGCGCTGGTCGAAGCCAAATGCCGCGAACACCGGCTGCGTCCCCGGCTCGTGGAGGTCCGCGAGGGCGAACGCACGACGCACGGACCGTTCGACTGTGAGTACTTCGCCGTCAACCACTCGATCCCGGATGCGATCGCGGTCGCGATCCGCACACCCGCCGGTCTCGCGCTGCACACCGGTGACATCAAACTCGACCAGCTGCCCCTCGACGGCCGGCTGACCGACCTCGCCGGTTTCAGCAGACTGGGCGACGAGGGCGTGGACCTGTTCCTGGTGGACTCCACCAACGCCGAGGTGCCCGGCTTCGTCACCCCCGAACGACAGATCGGCGGCGTGCTCGATCAGGTCATCGGCAAGGCGCGCGGACGGGTCATCGTCGCGTCCTTTGCCAGCCACGTGCACCGTATCCAGCAGATCATCGACGTCGCGCACACCCACAACCGCCGGATCACGTTCGTCGGGCGGTCGATGGTGCGCAACATGCAGATCGCCCAGGACCTCGGGTACCTGCACGTACCCGACGGCGTCGAGGTCGACATGGACACCGCCGCCACCCTGCCCGATCACCGGGTGGTGCTCATCTCCACCGGCTCTCAGGGCGAACCGCTCTCGGCGCTGTCGCGGATGGCCCGCGGTGAGCACCGTCAGATCAACATCCGTCCGGCCGACCTGGTGGTGCTCGCATCCTCGCTGATCCCTGGCAACGAGAACTCGGTGTTCGCCGTGGTCAACGGGTTGGCGAAGCTGGGGGCCACGGTCATCACCCAGCAGAGCGCCAAGGTGCACGTGTCGGGTCATGCCTCGGCCGGCGAACTGCTCTATCTCTACAACGCGGTCCGGCCGTCCAATGCGATGCCCGTGCACGGCGAATGGCGTCACCTTCGGGCCAACGCGGCCCTGGCCGTCGCGACCGGGGTGCCCGAGGACCGGGTGGTCCTCGCCGAGGACGGCGTGGTGGTCGACCTGGTCGACGGGCGCGCCGAGATCGTGGGTCGGGTGCCCGTGGGTCACGTGTACGTCGACGGGCTCTCCGTCGGTGATGTGGGTGAGTCGACGCTGTCCGAACGTCTCGTGCTCGGCGAGGGCGGATTCATCGCGATCACCGTCGCGGTGAACACCGCAACCGGCAAGGCGGTGAGCACTCCCGAGGTGTCTGGTCGCGGATTCTCCGACGATCCGGGTGCTCTGAAGGAAGCGGCCGAACTGGTGAACCAGACCCTCGACGCGCTTGCCGCCGAAGGCGTCACCGATACCCATCGCATCGCACAGACGATCCGCCGTGCCGTCGGTCGCTGGGTGGCCGACACGTATCGACGCCGGCCGATGATCGTGCCGACGGTTCTCGCGGTGAACGGTTGACCTCACGGCTGGGACATGAACCCGCAGGCGTTCCTTCGCGGCGATAGGCTGGCAGGGTGACTTGCGCCCAAGATGAACGAGCAGCCCTGGTCGAGACGTTCCGCTCGGTCGGTCCCGATGCGCCCACCCTGTGCGAGGGCTGGACGACCCGAGACCTGCTCGCGCATCTGGTGGTCCGTGAGCGTCGACCCGACACCGGTCCGGGGATCCTGATCAAGCAGTTCGCCGGCCACACCGAGAAGGTGCGTCGTGCGGCCGCCGAGAAGGACTGGGACGAGTTACTCGGCCAGCTCGCCGACGGACCGCCGCTGTACTCACCGTTCAAGCTGGTCGACAAGTGGGTCAACCTGGCCGAGATGTACGTCCACCACGAGGACGTGCTGCGCGGGGGAGCGGATCCCGACGGACCATGGGTGCCCCGAAAGCTCTCCGACCGGCTCCAGGCCGAACTGAAGACCTCGGTCCGCTCGGTCGGCAAGATGGCGCTGAAGAAGACGCCGGCGACCGTGACCCTGCGTACCGACGCCGGAGAGGACCTCCTCACCGCGGGTGAGGGACCACCGGTCACTATCACGGGCACCCCTGGCGAGCTGGTGCTCTTCGCCTTCGGTCGCGACCCGGTGGATCTGCAGTTCGCCGGCGACCCGGATGCGGTGGCCGCGGTCCGCGGTTCCGACCGCGGTCTCTGACCCGAGCGGGCTTCGGGCTCGTCGGAGCGCCAGCGGCTCCTCGCGGATGTCACGAATTCGATACACGATCGTGGTACCGGTGTTGCTCATGTGACTGAGGGGACCGTCGGATACTAGGCTGTCCTCATGGCTTCGAGAGCGAGCACGGGTTCACGCGCGTCCGCGTCGCGTGGCAGGACGACCGGTTCCGCCGGCACGTCCCGGGGGAAGACGTCGGGCGCGAAGTCCGGTCGGGGTGGTTCGGCGAGTACGTCCAAGCGTTCGTCGGCGGGATCGGCGCGCACGACCGCGCAGCGGGGTACGTCGTCTGGTCGTGGCCGGCAGAGCCGTCCCCAGAGCGCCCGCACCCAGGCGAATCGAGGTGCTGTCGCCGAATCCGCCGATCTGCACCGCCGTTCGATCGCCGCCTCCGGTGCGGCCGCGGTGGGCAAGGGCATCGGCGCGGGATGGTCGTTGCTGGCCAAGGGGGTCGGCAGTGCCGCACGCGCCGGATCGGGCGTCGGACGCGGTCCGCGCGTCGAGGGCAGGGCCGGCCGGGCCGGCGAGATCTCAGCCCGCCTCGACGAGGAGGACGTCTTCGACGACGACTACGACGACTTTGACGACGCCGAATACGACTCAGACTTCGCCGACGCCGGTACGGCCGGCGACGATGCCGAACCGGCAGCGCGTCGGGTAGCCCGGCAAGGCGCCGATCGCGGGCGCCCGGCAGGCCATTCGCATCGGCGCGACGGAGTCGCCCTGGGCCTGTTGGCCTTCGCCCTGGTGGTGGGTGCCAGTGTCTGGTTCGGCGCGGCCGGACCGGTCGGAGCCTTCGTCGACGCCCTGGTCCGAGCCGTGATCGGATCGCTCGCGGTCGTGACCCCGGTGGCGCTCGTCGCTCTTGCCATCATGCTGATGCGTCGGCCGCCGGCGCCGGAGAGCCGCGCGCGCTATATCGGCGGCGGACTCCTCGTGGTGTTGCCGGTACTGGGGCTCATACATCTCATCGCCGGTGCGCCGGTGGACCTGCCCGGCCGTTCGCACGCTGCCGGGTTCCTCGGCTTTGCGATGGGGACACCGCTGACAAACGGGGTCTCGCCGTGGGTGTCGGTTCCGATTCTGTTGCTGTGCACGGCTTTCGGTGTTCTGATCTTGAGTGGCCGAACTGTTCGTGAGGTCGTCGACGGGGTCGCGGGCTACCTGGGTCTCGGCGTCGGGCCCGGCGGTGATCGGGCCTGGGACGCCGATCCGGCTGATGACGACTTTCCCGAAAACGACTACTCCGCCGACCCCGACGACGATTACGACGACCCGCGGTGGGCAGATGCTCCCCGTACCCCGCTCACCGCCGGAGAGGTGCGTGACCGGGCACGGTCAAGCGACCCCTATGAGAACTATCCGCCCGATGTGCCGGCGTCCCGCCGCCGGTCGTCCTCGCGACGTCCGGCAGCCCCGTCGTCGGCCGCGGGCGATGCACTCACCGAGGACCTCTTCGGTCAGATGGGCGACGCGACAACCGAACAGCTCGCCGGTGGACCGGCCGCGTCGGCACCGACCGATCCGATCGTCGACGACTCCGACACCGGTGCGGGCCGGAGCACGCCCGCGCGCCGAACGCCTCGTACCCCGCGGTCACCGTCGAAGCCGCGTGCCAGCGCCGAACCCGAGCCGCAACCGGCCGTACCCGAGGCCGAGGGCGACTATCGATTGCCACCGTCGTCGCTGCTGCTCGACGGTGACCCGCCCAAGCAGGGCAGCCGGTCCAACGACGACATGATCGACCGCATCACCGGCGTACTCGAACAGTTCAAGATCGACGCCGCGGTCACCGGCTACACGCGTGGTCCGACGGTCACCCGCTACGAGGTCGAGCTGGGGCCCGGCGTCAAGGTCGAGAAGATCACCGCGCTGCAGCGCAACATCGCCTACGCGGTCGCCACCGACAACGTGCGGCTGCTCGCGCCGATCCCGGGTAAGTCCGCGGTCGGCATCGAGGTGCCGAACTCCGATCGGGAAATGGTCCGGTTGGCCGACGTGCTCAACGCGTCGTCGACCCGAAAAGACAAGCATCCGTTGGTGATCGGCCTCGGCAAGGACATCGAGGGCGACTTCGTCAGCGCCAACCTGGCCAAGATGCCGCACCTGCTGGTGGCCGGATCGACCGGTTCGGGCAAATCCAGCTTCGTCAACTCGATGCTGGTGTCGCTGCTCACCCGCGCCACCCCCGATCAGGTCCGGATGATCCTGATCGACCCGAAGATGGTGGAACTGACCCCGTATGAGGGCATCCCGCATCTCATCACACCGATCATCACACAGCCGAAGAAGGCCGCGGCCGCACTCGCCTGGCTCGTGGAGGAGATGGAGCAGCGCTACCAGGACATGAAGGCGTCGCGGGTCCGGCACATCGACGACTTCAACACCAAGGTGCGGTCGGGCGAGATCACCACACCGCTGGGCTCGGAGCGGGTCTACAAGCCGTATCCCTACATCCTGGCCATCGTCGACGAGCTGGCCGACCTGATGATGACCGCACCCCGCGACGTCGAGGACGCGATCGTGCGGATCACCCAGAAGGCGCGTGCCGCCGGTATCCATCTGGTGCTCGCGACCCAGCGCCCGTCGGTGGATGTCGTCACCGGTCTGATCAAGACGAACGTGCCCTCGCGGCTGGCGTTCGCGACGTCGTCGCTGACCGACTCCCGGGTCATCCTCGATCAGCCCGGTGCGGAGAAGCTCATCGGCATGGGTGACGGACTGTTCCTGCCGATGGGTGCCAACAAGCCCATCCGTATGCAGGGCGCCTACATCACCGACGAGGAGATCACCGCGGTGGTCGACTTCAGCCGGGAGCAGGCCGATCCCGAGTACACCGAAGGAGTCACCACCGCGAAGGCCGGCGACAAGAAGGAGATCGACGGCGACATCGGCGGCGATCTCGATGACCTGCTGCAGGCCATCGAACTCGTGGTGTCCAGCCAGTTCGGCTCGACGTCGATGCTGCAACGCAAGCTGCGCGTCGGCTTCGCAAAGGCCGGCCGCCTGATGGACCTGATGGAGACCCGAGGCGTCGTCGGACCCAGCGAGGGTTCCAAGGCGCGTGAGGTTCTGGTGAAGCCGGAGGATCTCGCCGGGGTGATCGCCTCGATCACCGGTGGCGGCGACGACCAAGCGGGCGACTCGCCGGACTGATACGGCTGCGGCGAGTGCCGGGTATGTCCGAATCGGTGTTCATGGGTTACTCTGGTCGAGATCGAAGAGGGGAGTATCCCCGACCTCGCGGTGTTTCCGTCAATACGGTCGAGCGGTCATACGATGCAGATCATCGTCTGGCACACACGGCCCGGAACGCCGGTCCAGCCCGCTGACGCTTGCGTCGGCTCACCGGACGGGAGAGACCTCTGGCATCGCACCATTTGTGTTGCGCGCTGGAGGTAGATCGCACTCATGCATGTCTCACCGACCATCTGGATCATCACCTGCCTGGTGATCCTGGGTCTATTCGTCTTCGACTTCTTTGCCCACGTGCGTGTGCCGCACGCACCCTCGCTCAAGGAATCGGGCGCCTGGTCGGCCGTCTACATCACCATCGCGCTGATCTTCGGCGGGTTCGTGTGGTGGCAATGGGGCGGCACTTACGGCGGTGAATACTTCGCCGGCTACGTCACCGAGAAAGCGCTCTCGGTGGACAACCTGTTCGTCTTCGTCATCATCATGGCGAAATTCGCGGTGCCGCGGGAGTACCAGCAGAAGGTGTTGCTGCTGGGCATCGTGATGGCGCTGGTGATGCGCGGTGCGTTCATCGCCGTCGGCGCTGCCGCGATCAACGCCTACAGCTGGGTGTTCTATCTGTTCGGCGCATTCCTGATCTTCACCGCCGTCAAACTGCTGCGGGAGAGCGACGACCCGGTCACCCACGAGGAAGAGCGTGAGTCGCGACTCGAACGATTCGTCAAGCGCTACCTGCGCAGTCACGATCAGTACGACGGCGACCGCTTGTTCACCAAGGTCAACGGCAAGCGCTTGGCCACGCCGATGCTGATGGTGCTGATCGTCATCGGGTTCACCGACGTCCTGTTCGCGCTGGACTCGATCCCGGCGATCTACGGGCTCACGCAGGAGCCGTACCTGGTGTTCACTGCCAACGCCTTTGCGCTGATGGGTCTGCGCCAGCTGTTCTTCTTGCTCAGTGGACTACTCGACCGGCTGGTCTACCTGTCCTTCGGGCTCTCGTTCATCCTCGCGTTCATCGGTGTGAAGCTGGTTCTGCACGCACTACACGAGAACACCCTGCCGTTCATCAACGGCGGTGAGCACGTGAGCGTGCCCGAGATCAGTACGCCGCTGTCGCTCGGGGTCATCATCGGCACGTTGGTGATCACGACCGTGGCCAGCCTGCTCAGCTCCAAGAAGTCGGACGCCGAGAAGGCCGCTTCGGAGAAGTCAGGGTCGGAGAAGTCAGGGTCGGAGGAGTCGGGGTCGGAGAAGCCGGCGGAGTAGGCCGGTCTAGTCGCCGAACGGACCGAAGATGTTGGTCCACTCCTTCACCTCGACGGCGTCGACGGCCCGGTGTGCGTTGAACGGGTCGTTGGCCAGGAATGCCTCGGCGCCGTCGAGGTCGTCGGCGCGGACGAGGATCAGGGCACCGGAACCATCCGGATAGGGGCCGGCGAGCAGCACGTTGCCTGCGGAGTGTTCTTCACCGAGCCACTCGCGGTGCAGCTTTCGATGCTGATCGCGGAGCTCCGCCTTCTCGGGCCGGTAGGTGTAGTGGACGGCGAAGATCGCCATGGTCTGCTCCTTTGTTCGGCAGGGACTCGCGTTTGTCGGTGGTCAGGTCTGGTCGAGGTAGGCCAGCATGCGGGTGTTGCCGAGAGTGTTCGGCTTGACGTAGCTGAGGTCGAGGAACTCGGCGACACCGGTGTCGTAGGACCGGCACATCTCCTCGAAGACCTCGCGGGTCACCGGGGTGCCCTCGATCTCGGTGAAACCGTGCCGGGCGAAGAACGCCGTCTCGAAGGTCAGCACGAAGACGCGCGACAATTGCAACTCGCGGGCCACATCCATCAGGCGTCGCACCAACTGATGTCCGATCCCGCGGCCGGCGTGGGCGTTGTCCACGGCGACGGTGCGGACCTCACCGAGATCGGCCCACAGCACGTGCAGGGCGCCGCATCCCACCACCGCTCCGTCGAGATCGGCGACCCAGAACTCCTGCACCGACTCGTAGAGCGTGACCAGGTTCTTCTCGAGCAGGATGCGTCCGGCGTACTGGTCGATGAGTTCCTTGATCCGCGGAACGTCGGAGGTCCGGGCGCGGCGGATCGAGACGGTGTCACCGGGCATATGCACATCTTGCCCTCTCCCGGCCGCGTGGGCGCAGCAGGTGCCACCGGTGTCCCGAACGACCTCGTCGTCAGAGCCGGTGGGACGGGCCGATACCCTGGGCAGGTGCGGACCAATGACCTCTCGGCGACTGGGCGGGCGCGCTCATGACCGATCGGATGAGACGAGCGGTCAACGAGAACGGCATCGCGAATGCCGGACGGGGCCCCGATCACATCACCGACCCGGTGAATCCGGTCCCGGTGGTCAACATCGCGAATGCGCTGACCGTCTTCCGGATCATGCTCGTCCCGGTGTTTCTGGTGGCGCTCTTCGTCGACGACGGCGAGAGCACGGCATGGCGGATAACCGCTGCGGCGATCTTCGCGGTCGCGGCGCTGACCGACCGCTATGACGGATACGTGGCTCGTGCGCGCGGCCTCATCACCGACTTCGGCAAGATGGCCGACCCGATCGCCGACAAGGCGCTCATCGGTGCCGCCCTGATCGGATTGTCGATCCTCGAGATCCTGCCGTGGTGGGTGACCGCGGTGATCCTGGCCCGGGAGATCTGGGTGACCGCACTCCGATTCTGGGTGCTTCGCCATCGCGTCATCCCGGCGAGTCGCGGCGGCAAACTGAAGACCTTGCTGCAAGCCGTGTCGATCGGTCTCTACCTGTTGCCGCTCGACGGTGGATGGCAGGTGGCCGCGGGCGTCATCATGGCGCTTGCACTCGTCATCACCGTGGTCACCGGTGTCGACTACACGTGGCAGGCGATCAAGGCGCGCGACGGCGGGGCCGATGACGGCACGCCGGCCGAGGGACAGACGAGCACGTCCGGTGCCGATGATCCGCGTGATACGTCACCGGCCGAGAACGGGGTCTCCCTGCGGGAACGTGATCGGCGTACCTCGGAGGCATGACACGTCGCCGGGCTGTGCGGCGTGGTCGCTGATCTTCGACTACTGTCGTGCAAACGGATCGGCCGACCGCGGTATCCGGATGCACTCCGTCTCGGTGGGGGAACGGATCGGGCCGTCGACGCGTTGTTGATCAAGAGTGCTGTCGGTCGCGATCACGGGTGGCCGATGGAGGTCGGTCCGGGGAACGGCACGGAGGAACGGAGAGGAGTCTCGATGGCGATGCTTCTGCGCGAGGCGCTCGGCGACAGCCTGCGTCGTGTGCGCACAGATCAGGGCCGCACGCTGCGTGAGGTCTCCACCGATGCCCGCGTCAGCCTCGGCTACCTCTCGGAGGTCGAACGTGGCCAGAAGGAGGCGTCGAGCGAACTGCTCGCGGCCATCTGCGACGCACTCGACGTGGAGATCGCCGATCTCCTCCTCGACGCCGGTAACGCCATGCGACCGGTGGAACTGAGCGGAACCGGTTTCGACACCCCGGCCGAGGCCGAGGCCGGCCTGTCGACCAAGGTGGTCATCCCGGCGCCGGCGGAACGTCGCGACGCCACCGCACTCGCGGCGGCCTGACGCGTCGGTGCCGCGGTTGCCGTTCACGGTGGTCGTCCGCCGACCGTGATCGCTCACATCGTGGCCCGGTCGAGTGGATGACGGTCGTCACCACGGCCACCACGTATGCCCTAGATTGGTGTGCAAAGCTTTCAACCGCTGAATGGAGTGACGACGAGCATGGCGAACCCGTTCGTGAAGATGTGGCGCTACCTGATGGCCCTCGGTAACGCGAAGATCGATGAGAACGCGGACCCGAAGATCCAGATCCAGCAGGCCATCGAGGATGCGCAGCGCCAGCATCAGGCACTGAGCCAGCAGGCCGCGTCGGTGATCGGCAATCAGCGGCAGCTGGAGATGAAGCTGAACCGCCAGCTCGAGGAGATCGAGAAGCTCCAGGCCAACACGCGTCAGGCACTGACGCTCGCCGATCAGGCCGCTGCTGCCGGTGACACCCAGAAGGCCACCGAATACACCAATGCCGCCGAGGCTTTCGCCGCTCAGCTGGTCACCGCCGAGCAGAGCGTCGAGGATCTCAAGGCGCTGCACGACCAGTCGTTGCAGGCGGCCGCGCAGGCGAAGAAGGCCGTCGAACGCAATGCGCTCGTGCTGCAGCAGAAGCTCGCGGAGCGGTCCAAGCTGCTCAGCCAGCTCGAGCAGGCCAAGATGCAGGAGCAGGTCAGCGCCTCGCTCAATCAGATGAGTGAGCTCTCGGTGCCCGGGAACACGCCCAATCTCGATCAGGTCCGCGAAAAGATCGAACGTCGCTACGCCAATGCGCTCGGCTCGGCCGAACTGGCGCAGAACTCGGTGCAGGGTCGGATGGCGGAAGTCGAGCAGGCCGGTATCCAGATGGCGGGTCATTCCCGGCTCGAACAGATCCGGGCGAGTATGCGCGGGGAGGCACTGCCGTCCGCGGGTGCCACCGGCGCCGTGGCCCCGCCGGTCAAGCAGCCGGCGCCGCCGACTGCAGCACCGAACACCGAGCCCCCGCAGCCGGGTAGCTGATTCCCGCCGCATGCGGGTCGCCATCGTCGCGGGTTCGGATGCGGGACATGCCTTTCCGGCCTTCGCGTTGGCCGAGCGGTTCATCGCCGCCGGCGATGAACCAACCGTGTACACCGGTCTGCGCTGGTCTGCTGCCGCGCGGCGTCGGGGAATAGAGATCGCCGAACTGCCGGAACTGGTCGCGGTCGACACCGACGACGACGCGGACGCGGGGCAGAAGCTCTCCGTACGCGCGGCGCGCATGGCTCGTGCTCTCGCGCCGGTGATCGCCGCCGCCCATCACGATCTGGTGATCTCGGACGTGATCACCGTGGCCGGTGGCTGGGCGGCCGAGCTCTGTGCGCTGCCGTGGATCGAGTTGTCGCCGCACCCGCTGTATCAGCCGTCCCGCGGGTTGCCGCCCATCGGTTCCGGACTGGCCGTCGGAACCGGTCTCCGTGGACGCTGCCGAGATGCCGTGATGCGCGCGCTCAGCGCCACCTCGGTCCGCGCGGGTGAACGTCAGCGTGCGGCGGCGCGCGCGACGTTGCACCTGCCGGGACCGGGGTCGACGCCGGACGCACGATTCGTGGCGACGCTGCCCGGACTGGAGGTGTATCGGCCGGACTGGCCGGTCGCGACGCATCTGATCGGTCCACTGTTGTGGGAACCCACCGACGAGGTGTTCGACCGGCCGGACGGAACGGGACCGCTGATCGTCATCGCACCGTCGACCGCGGTGACCGGTGCCGCCGACATGGTGTCCTCGGCGCTGGCGGCCCTGGCTCCGGAGAAGATGGGTTGTACTGTGCGCGTGGTGATCTCGGCGTTGGACCGGCCCGATGTCGAGGCCGCCGGCCTCGGCGCGTCGCTGATCGCGGGCCTCGGTCGGCAGGACGAGATCCTCACCCACGCCGACCTCGCGATCTGCGGTGCTGGGCACGGCATGCTCGCGAAGGCGCTCGTCGCCGGGGTGCCGGTGGTGACCGTGCCCGGCGGCGGCGATCAGTGGGAGCTGGCCAACCGGGTGGCCCGGACCGGTGCGGGCACGGTGGTCCGACCGGTGACGCCCGACTCGATCCGGGAGGCGGTACGCACGATTCTGACCGCCCGCCGATACCGTGCTGCCGCGCGTCGGGTCGCCGATTCGGCACACGATGTCGTCGATCCGGTGGCGGTGGCTCGACGCGTGGTGCACCGGAATCGGCCCGGACGCCGGGTACGTAAGGTGGGATCGTGCGACTGACCGAGTTCTCCGAGCTGATGACCGCGGAATTCGGGGTCTCGGCGGCGGATTCGATCCTCGTCGACCACGTGCTGACCGACTTCGGCGGGCGCACCGGAGCCCAGGCCATCGACGACGGGATCGATCCGCGGGATGTGTGGGTGGCCATCTGCCGGGACTTCGACGTCCCGCGCGAACGTTGGTGACCACCGGCGAATCGGGGACCTATCCGAGTCCGGCGATCTGAGTCCGGGACCGGACCGAATCCGAGCCGACGCGACTGGCGACACGCGGCGTGTCACACTTGCCATCGAACATCTGTTCACCCATGCTGGATGCCATAGGGAACCAGAAACGACGCCGCCGCGTCCAAGACAACGCCGCCCCGTGAGGGCGCACACACGATCGGATACCGGAATTGTCAGAGGCGCTCGATAGCGTGCAGACGTGAAAAGCCGGACCCCGAGACCACCAGCCGCACAACGGAGGAGAAATTCCATGGCACCCGCCCCGCAAGATCGCGAGAAGGCACTGGACCTGGCGCTCGCGCAGATCGACAAGAACTTCGGCAAGGGATCGGTGATGCGGCTCGGCGAGGAGACCCGTCAGCCGATCGAGGTCATCCCGACCGGTTCCATCGCCCTCGACGTCGCTCTCGGTATCGGCGGTCTGCCGCGTGGCCGCATCGTCGAGGTGTACGGCCCGGAATCCTCCGGTAAGACCACCGTCGCGCTGCATGCGGTGGCCAATGCCCAGGCGCAGGGCGGCATCGCCGCGTTCATCGACGCCGAGCACGCGCTGGATCCCGATTACGCCGCCCGGCTCGGCGTGGACACCGATGCACTGCTCGTCTCCCAGCCGGACACCGGTGAACAGGCGCTGGAGATCGCCGACATGCTGATCCGCTCCGGTGCGCTGGACATCCTCGTCATCGACTCGGTCGCCGCCCTCGTGCCGCGCGCCGAGATCGAGGGGGAGATGGGCGACAGCCACGTCGGTTTGCAGGCCCGCCTGATGAGCCAGGCGCTGCGCAAGATGACCTCCGCGCTGAGCAACTCCAAGACCACTGCCATCTTCATCAACCAGCTGCGCGAGAAGATCGGCGTCATGTTCGGCTCGCCGGAGACCACCACCGGCGGCAAGGCGCTGAAGTTCTATTCGTCGGTGCGACTGGATGTCCGGCGGATCGAGACCCTCAAGGACGGTACCGATGCGGTCGGTAACCGGACCCGGGTCAAGGTCGTCAAGAACAAGGTCGCCCCGCCGTTCAAGCAGGCCGAGTTCGACATCCTCTACGGCCAGGGCATCTCCAAGGAGGGTTCCCTCATCGACATGGGGGTGGCCGAGGGCTTCATCCGCAAGTCCGGTTCGTGGTTCACCTATGAGGGTGACCAGCTCGGTCAGGGCAAGGAGAACGCCCGCAAGTTCCTGCTCGAGAACGAGGACGTCCGCGACGAGATCGAGAAGAAGATCAAGGAGAAGCTCGGTATCGGCGCCGTCGTCGACGCCGACGACGTCGCCCCGGCTCCGGTCGAATTCTGACCACCTCACCGATGAACGACGACGCGGACCCCGGACAGGACGAGCGGTCGGGTCCCAGCGCATGGGACACCGCACTCCGCCTGCTCGGGGTTCGCGCGCGTTCCCGGCAGGAGATGCTGCAACGCCTCGAGCGCCGGGGATTCGATCCCGACACCATCGACGAGGTCATGGCGCGGCTCGAGAATCATCGGCTCCTCGACGACGCCGACTTCGCCGCGCAGTGGGTGCACTCCCGGCACACCCACTCGGGGCGGGGCCGGGTGGCGCTGCGACATGAACTGCGGGCCAAAGGCATCGACGAGACCACCATCAGTGCCACCCTGTCCGAGGTGGATCCCGAGGACGAACGCGAGATCGCGGCGAATCTCGTCGCCCGCAAGCTGACCGTCGCGATGGCGGAGCGCGCGAAGGCCGATCCGGCCGAGCGGGACAAGATCAAACGCCGGTTGCTCGGCATGCTGGTTCGTCGTGGCTATCCGCAGTCGATGGCTCTGGACGTCGTCTCGGAGGCACTGGTCGGCTGATCGCCGCGTCGGCCGTGCGCCCCGAACCCGTCGACCGTGCATCTGCAGTCGCAAGGAGCGCACAGTCAACGATTTCGGGCGCACGGCAGGCTCAAGTGGTCAACGCGGCGGCGCGGGGATCAGCGCGCGCCGAACGGCATGTTCTCCGACGCCGCGAGGTCCGCGTCCCCGGGGTCGACTGCCTCGACCTTGCGGCGGCCCACCCGTAGGCGCTTCTCGAGCCAGGTGGCAAAGGAGGAGAGCCCGAAGTTGATCAGGATCATGATGACCGCCACCACGAACAGCGCCGGAATGTAATTGCCGTAGCGGGCTGACGAGAGCAGCGCGGACCGGATGATCTCCGAGTACCCGATGATGTATCCGAGCGCGCTGTCCTTGAGTGCGACGACCATCTGCGACACCAGCGCAGGCATCATCGCGGTGACGGCCTGCGGCAGCAGGATCAGGCGCATCATGTGACTCTTGCGCAGGCCCAACGCTTTCGACGCCTCGGTCTGGCCCTTGGGCAGCGAGTTGATGCCCGAGCGCAGGATCTCGGCCATCACCGAGCCGTTGTACAGCGTGAGTCCGGTGACCACCGCCGCGAAAGCCAGCTGGGAGGCGGGCACGACGCCGTAGAGGGCGAACAGGAACCAGGTGAACACCATCAGGATCAGCACCGGGATGGCGCGGAAGACCTCGACGAAGAAGCCGGCGATCATTCGGACCCAGAGATGGTCCGACAGCCGCCCGATGCCGAGGACCGCACCGAGGATCAACGCCAGCACGATCGAGACCACCGCAGCGGCCAGGGTCCGGAACAGACCCGGGAAGATATAGCCCGACCACGTGCTCCACTTGGTGAACGGTTCCCATTTCTCGCCGGCGAACTGATCGTTGCCGGCCAGGATGACGATCACATAGGCGGCGATCGCGACGACGATCGCGATGAACACCACCGCGGTGATCCGGTTGCGCAACTGGGCCTTCGGGCCGGGCGCGTCGTACAGGACGGTTGCCGTGTCGCTCATCGCTTCACTCCCAGCCGCTTGGCGAGGTAGCCGAAGATGGCCCCCTCGGTCAGTGTGATGATCATGAAGCCGACCGCGATGATGCCGAAGATCACGAACAGCTGATCGGAGTAGGTCTCGATCTCGGTCTTCATGAGCAACGATGCCTCGGCCACACCGATCGCCGACGCGATCGTCGTGTTCTTGGTCAGTGCGATCAGGACGCTTCCGAGCGGGCCGATCACCGACCGGATGGCCTGCGGCAACACGATGATGCCGAAGACCTGGGTGAATGACAGACCCAGCGAGCGCGCGGCCTCGGCCTGCCCGATCGGCACGGTGTTGAAGCCGGACCGCAATGTCTCGCAGACGAAGGTCGCGGTGTAGACGATGAAGCCGAGCACCGCGAGCCAGAAGTTGTTGGTCTTGAGCGTCGAGGAGAACGTGACGCCCAGGTTGTAGGAGAGGCCGATGGCGCAGAACAAGATGATCAGCGTCAGCGGGGTGTTGCGCACGATGTTGACGTAGGCGGTCGCGAAGCCGCGCATGACCGGCACCGGTGAGACCTTCATGCCGGCCAGGATGACGCCCCAGATCAGCGCGCCGATCGCCGAGAAGAAGGTCAACTGGATGGTCACCCAGAAGGCCGGCCACAGCTGTGGCCCCATGCTGTCCCAGAGTTCACTCATGTCGGTTCACCCTCCTCACTGCAGATCTGCGGGGCACGGCGTGGACGGCGAGTCGAGGAACTCCAGGTTCCCCGGGTCGGGTTTGTACGAGAATTTCGAATTCTGTTCCGCGCGTTGCTGAATCATGTCGACGTAGGAGGCGCCGAGGTTGCCCTGCAGGGCCTTGGTCCACGCGGACGTCCCGTCGGGGCCGGGTGCGAGCATGGCGTCGAGCGCGGAGTTGACCGCGTTGCGCGAGGCGGTGTCGCCCTTGCCGAGGCCGATGCCGTACCGCTCGGTGGAGAACGGCGCGCCGGCCTTCTTCAGCGTCTTCTTGCCGCTGCTGGTGACGCACGCGTCCTTCAGATAGGTCATCTCGACGAGTTTGAACTCGCCGCCCCAGAAGTTGTTGTAGCCGGCCAGGATCGCCTCGTCGGTGGTCAGGGCATCCACCTTGCCGCGACGCAGTCCCTCCACACACGCCGAATACGAGTCGTACTCCTGCAACTGCACAGAGGGCAGCTGGGCCTTGACGTTCTGGGCCGAGGTCGAGCCGGACACCGAACACAGCTTCTTGCCCTTGTTGAGGTCGGTGAGGGTGTCGATCGAGGTGTCGTCCTTACGGACCAGCAGCCCCTGATAGGTCGTCAGGTACGGTCCGCCGAAGTCGACCTTCTTCGACCGGGCGGTGTTGATCGAGTAGGTGGCCGCGATGACGTCGACCTCACCGTTCTCGATCATCGCCTCGCGCCGGGCCGACGGCGTCTCCCGCCAGGTGATCTTCGGGGGGTCGACTCGCAGCTGCTGCTTGGCGATGTAGTTGACGACGTACGTCGAGACGGCGGCGTCGAATCCGTCGACACTGCCGTTCTCGGGGTTGTAGAGACCGAGCCCGGGCTGATCGAACTTCACCCCGAGCACCACCTCGCCGTTACGGATGGAATCCAGGAGGTTGCGGGGGTCGGTGCTGCCGCAGGCCGAGACCAGCCCGGCGATCAGCAGGGCGGCCAGGCCGAGCACTCCGAGGGTGCCCAGGCGCCGGATGCGTGTGTGCCGGATGGGTGTGTGGTTGATGCCGGACGTCGATGCGCTGGGTGAAGTCATCAGTGCCCCAGGATCTTCCCGAGGAAGTCGCGGGCTCGTTCCGAACGCGGCTGGGTGAAGAAGGATTCGGGGTCGGTGTCCTCCACGATGGCGCCGTCGGCCATGAAGATGATGCGATCGGCCGCTTTGCGCGCGAAACCCATCTCGTGGGTGACCACGAGCATCGTCATGCCTTCCTTGGCCAGCGAGACCATCACGTCGAGGACCTCGTTGACCATCTCGGGGTCGAGCGCCGAGGTGGGCTCGTCGAAGAGCATCACCTTGGGTTCCATCGCCAATGACCGGGCGATCGCGACACGTTGCTGCTGTCCGCCGGAGAGCTGGGCGGGGTACTTGTCCTTTTGGCTGGCGATGCCGACGCGTTCGAGCAGCGCCAGCGCCTGCTTGTTGGCCTCGGCCTTGCTCTTCTTGCGGACCTTGATCGGTGCCAGACTCACATTGTCGAGAATCGTCTTGTGCGAGAACAGGTTGAACGACTGGAATACCATCCCGACGTCGGCCCGCAGGTTCGCGAGATCCTTGCCCTCGGCGGGCAACAGCTTGCCCTCGATGTAGATCTCGCCGCTGTCGATCGGTTCGAGCCGGTTGATGGTGCGGCACAGCGTGGACTTACCCGACCCCGACGGGCCGAGCACCACGACGACCTGACCGGCCTGCACCTCGAGATCGATGTCCTTGAGGACATGCAGCGAGCCGAAATGTTTCTGCACGTTCTTCATGACGATCATCGGGGAACCCGAGGCGTGAGGAGTTGTCGGCGTCGAAGACGCGTCGTTGGGCGAAACGGTCATAAGGCACCCTAACCGTGGCGGGGCCCGTCGGCGCGGTGGATCGCGAATCGGTGAGTCGCGTCGCGGTCCGAGTGCGCGGGAGTCGATTTGCGCCGGTCCGTACCCTGGTAGGAGTGAGTATCGACGTTTCGCAGCGCCACGCACCGGTCGGATCGCCCGATGGTACGACGCTCGATGGTGTTCAGCACGGGGGTGTCCGGCGCAGCTATCAGGTGCGCACCTACGGATGTCAGATGAACGTGCACGATTCCGAGCGGATCGCGGGTTTGCTGGAGGACGCGGGTTACGTGCGGGCCGCCGAGGACGACGCCGCCGATCTGGTGGTGTTCAACACCTGCGCCATCCGAGAGAACGCCGACAACAAGCTCTACGGCAATCTGTCGCATCTCGCGCCGGTCAAATCCCGGCGGCCCGGCATGCAGATCGCGGTCGGCGGCTGCCTGGCGCAGAAGGACAAGGACACCGTTCTCAAGCGCGCGCCGTGGGTCGACGTGGTGTTCGGCACCCACAACATCGGGTCGCTGCCGGCACTGCTGGACCGGGCCCGGCACAACGATGCCGCCGAGGTGGAGATCCTCGACGCCCTGGAACGTTTCCCGTCGACGCTGCCCGCCAAGCGTGACTCGGCCTACTCGGGCTGGGTGTCGGTGTCGGTCGGCTGCAACAACACCTGCACCTTCTGCATCGTGCCGTCACTGCGCGGCAAGGAGGTCGATCGTCGGCCCGGTGACATCCTGGCCGAGGTGACGGCATTGGTCGATCAGGGTGTGCTGGAGGTGACGCTGCTGGGCCAGAACGTGAACGCCTACGGGATGTCCTTCGCGGATCCGGAATTGCCGCGCGATCGCGGCGCCTTCGCCGATCTGTTGCGGGCCTGCGGGCGGATCGACGGACTCGAACGGGTCCGGTTCACCTCGCCGCATCCGGCCGAGTTCACCGACGACGTCATCGACGCGATGGCGCAGACCCCCAACGTGTGCCCCCAGCTGCACATGCCGCTGCAGTCCGGTTCCGATCGGGTCCTGCGCGCCATGCGTCGCAGCTACCGGCGGACGAGGTTCCTCGGCATTCTCGACAAGGTGCGCGCCGCGATGCCGCACGCAGCGATCACCACCGACATCATCGTCGGATTCCCGGGGGAGACCGAGGAGGACTTCGCCGAGACCCTCGACGTAGTGGAGCAGGCCCGATTCTCCAGCGCGTTCACCTTCCAGTACTCACCGCGGCCGGGAACGCCGGCCGCGACCATGCCTGATCAGGTCCCGCCGGAGGTCGTGTCGGAGCGCTATCAGCGGCTGATCGCACTGCAGGAACGAATCTGCTTGTCCGAGAACGAGTCGTTGGTCGGGTCCGCGGTGGAGCTGCTGGTCGTCGACGACGACGGACGCAAATCGGCACGCACCGGGCGGCTGACCGGACGTGCACGCGACGGTCGGCTCGTGCACTTCACCGTCGACGACGAGGGCCGGACCCGGATTCGTCCCGGTGACGTGGTCCACACGACAGTCACCGCGGCCGCACCCCACCACTTGATCGCCGACGCCGGGGTGAGCGCGCACCGCACCACCCGCGCCGGTGATGCACACGAGCAGCAGCGGACCCCGACCACGGCCCCGGTCGGGGTAGGTCTCGGACTGCCGGGCATCGGTGCGCCCGCACCCGAGCCGGCCGTCGGCTGCGCGACCGGGTGCGGCGGCTGACGCCGCACCGCTCGTGCCGGCCCCACCGGGGCACCATGGATGTCGACGACGGCGCACGAGCCGTCGGTGAAGGAAGGCGGCGACGATGACCGACGCAACCCACCCGCGTGACCGTGGGACAGATGGCGGGGGGACAAATGGCGGGGGAGCAGGCAGCGGCGATACAGCCGGCGGCGGGGCACCGCGCCCGCAGGAGAGCAACGTCGACGCCGATTTCGCGCAGTATGCCGGTGATCTGCGCAAAGCGGAGAAAAAGGTCGCCGGGGAGATCGATCCCGGCGCGCGGGCACTGGTGGTGGCGGTCGCCGTCCTGGTGGCGATGTTGTCACTGATCCTCCCGCATACCGGGTCGGCCAGCGGGATCGAGGTGCTGACCAACGCACCCGACGCCAAGGCCGAGTTGGTGACCATCACCTCCAAGGTCTTCGTCTACCTGCTCACGATCTTCGGCATCGGCGCATCCATGCTCGCGTTGCTCACCCGCCGCTGGTTCATCGCCTGGGTCGCGCTCTGCGGCAACGCCATCGCCTGTGTCGCCGGCATGCTCGCCTGGTGGTCACGCAACACGCCCGGCGTGGGCAACGTGCAGCCGCCGTCGGGTGTGGGTATCGGGCTCATCCTGGGTTGGCTGGCCGTGCTGGTCCTGACCTTCCACTGGGCGCGGGTGGTGTGGGCGCGCAGCACCTACCACCTGGCGCTGGAAGAAGAACGTCGCAAGGAAGCCGCGGCGCGTGACGCCCACGCGCTGTCACTGCAGCGCAAACACGACAGCCGCGACCTGGGCGACACCGACTAGTGTTCTGAGTCATTAATTCGTGTGCAGTAGTGGGCGATGGAGTCGAGGATCTGGTCAGCGGTCTTGACCCACACGTAGGGGCGGGGGTTGTCGTTCCAGGTCTCGATCCATGCTCTGATGTCGGCGTTGAGCGCTCTCACGGTGCGGTGGGTGGAGCGTTGGAGCTTCTTGGTGGTCAGTTCGGCGAACCAGCGTTCGACGAGGTTCATCCAGGATGAGCTCGTCGGGGTGAAGTGGACAACGAATCGTGGGTGCGAGGTCAGCCATCGTTTGACCGCGGGCGTCTTGTGGGTAGAGGCGTTGTCCATGACCAGGTGGACGTCGAGCTCGTCGGGCACCTCGGCGTCGATCCTGCGGAGGAATCCGATGAACTCCGTTGCGCGATGCCGTGAGTGAAGCGAACCGATGACTTTGCCCGACGCGATGTCCAACGCCGCGTACAGGCTGGAGGTGCCGTTGCGCACGTAGTCGTGGCTGGCCCGTTGCGGGGTGCCCGGGAGCATGGGAAAGATCGGCTGGGTGCGATCGAGCGCTTGGATCTGGGTCTTCTCGTCAACGCAGAGCACCAGGGCACGTTCGGGTGGGTTCATGTAGAGCCCGACGACGTCGCGGACCTTCTCGGTGAACATGGGATCTTTCGACAGCTTCCACGAATCCTGTTTGTGTGGAGCCAATCCGAACGCTCTCCATACACGCGAAACAGTTGACTGCGACATGTCGAGATGCTCAGCCATCGCCCGCGTCGACCAGTGTGTCGCATTCTTCGGAGTGGTCTCGAGAGTTGCGGTGATCAGGTCTTTGATCTGCTCGTCGCCGACGGTTCGAGGTCGCCCGGGCCGGGGTTCGTCGAGCAACCCCTCGCAGCGGTGCTCGACGAACCGGCCTCGCCATCGCCGCACGGTACCTCGGTTGAGGCCGAGTCGTTGTGCCACTTCGGTATTCGACCCGCCATCAGCGGCAGCGAGAACGATTCGTGAGCGCATCGCCAAACCCGAGGCCGTCGTTCGCCGACGCGCCCACCCTTCGAGCTCACGGCGCTCGTCATCGGTCAGAACAATATCCACTGCTCGCGGACCCCGGGTTGCCATTCCCCAGTCTATCAACCGAATGACAATTAATGACTCAGGACACTAGCGGTCGGTGACCGCGCTCTGCGCGGCCTGCGCCCACTCCCGCCACTGTGCCGCCTGCTCGCGCAGCCCGGCGGCCTCGGACTCCTTGCCCCGGTCGGCGGCCTTGCGGGCCTGCTCCTCGAGCGCGGACGCTCGATCGGCGAACTGCGCCGCCCGTGCCAGGGCCTCGGGGTCGGTGCGCTGCCACTGCGACTCCTCGGCGTCGCGGATGCGCTTCTCCAGCGCGCGGGCGCGGGCCTCGAGCGATTGCATCTGATCGCGCGGGACCTTGCCGATCTCGTCCCACTTGTCGCGGAACACCCGGAATTCGCGCCGGGCCGCCTCGAGGTCGGCGGCCGGGTCGATCGCCTTCTCCGCGTTGTCGAGCAACGCGACCTTGGCCTGGGCGTTGGCGGCGAATTCGGCGTCACGCTCGGAGGTCGCGGCGTTGCGCGCGGAGAAGAACACGTCCTGGGCGGCCTTGAACCGCTGCCAGAGGGCGTCGTCGGCGTCGCGGGGAGCGCGTCCGACCGCCTTCCACTCGGCCAGCAACTCCCGGAAGCGCGCCGACGTCGGGCCCCAGTCGGTGGACCCGCAGAGCTCCTCGGCCGCCGCGATCAGCTCTTCCTTGCGGGACCGCGCCCCGGCACGTTCCCTGTCGAGCTCGGCGAAGTGGGCGCCGCGACGGCGGTTGAAGGCGTCGCGGGCCTTGGCGTAGCGCTTCCACAGCACGTCGTCGGTCTTGCGGTCGACACCCTTGATGGTCTTCCACTCGTCGAGGATCTCGCGGAGCCGGTCACCGGCGGACTTCCAGTGCGTGGCCTCGGCACCGAGCTGCTCGGCCTCCGCGGCCAGCGCCTCCTTGCGTGCGATGGCCTGTGCGCGCGCCTTTTCCCGGTCCACCTTGAGCTGATCGGCGACCACGTCGGCACTCCCGACGATCGCGTTGAGGCGCTTCTCGAGCGCGGCCACATCCCCGATGACGTGGGCCTGCGACAGTCCGTCCAGTAGGTGCTGCGCCGCGGCCTGTGCCTTGCGCGGATCACCCGACCGTGCCGCCAGTCGCTCTTCGAGGATCTCCACCTCGGTGGCGAGATCGTCGAAGCGATGGGCGAAATGTTCGAGTCCCTCTTCGACGGTGCCCGCATGCCACGACGCGATCTCACGTTCGCCCTCGGCCGTCTTGAGCCAGACCACACCGTATTCGTCGATCCGGCCGAACTGGTGCGGATCTCCGTGGCTGATCAACGTCGGGGCGATCGGCGGGGGGACGGCTGCGGCGTCCGCCGTCTTCGCAGTGCCGCCCAGACGCGGACCAGGTTTGGGTCGCGGGCCCGGCTTGGGTATCGACGCCGGACTGGGTGGCGTCGGGGCGGGCTGGTCCGTCGGCGTGTCCGTCGCGGATGCGGGATCGGTCGGGTTGGTCATGTGCAGTCCTACCGCTGGTTGGTGCCGCGCGTCACGGCTGCCGGTCGCTGGAGACGAGGGTCGTCGCGCATCCTACGCGCGCCTGCCACCTCGACAGTACGGATCCATTCAAGCAGTTCAGGACGGCAGATGTGGCGGCTGTGGGGGTCGGGGTGCGACGAGTCCGGCCGGGCGGGACACCGCAACTGGTTGGCCGCCGGGCGAACCACTACTTTCATGGTGTGTTGCCTGTGTCGTCCGAGGTCGTCTTCGTCCCGAGTGCCCCGCTGCTCGTTCCCCGGCTCGCTGGACCCGCGGCCACCGACACCGAACCGGTTCGCGACGCCGCGGTGTCGGCGCTGCGGATGGCCGCCGAGGGCATCGAACGGTGGGTGGCGATCGGCGTCTCCGATGAGGCCGCGCGTGGACGACTGTCGACACCGCACACCGGGACCTTCGCGGGTTTCGGCGTCGACGTGCCGGTGACACTGGACCGCGGCCGGTCCGACGGCGCGACGACCACACCGGCACCGATGGCAACGCCCATGCCGTTGTCGATGCTGATCGCCGGCTGGCTGCGTGGACAGGTGGGCGTGGTGCGCATGGGAGCGATCCTCGTCGGACGTGACACCACTCCCGAGGAATGCACGCGCATCGGGACCGAGCTGGCCGCGGAACTCGAGATCGGCGGACCGGGCGCGGAGGCGGTGCCGATCGGGGTGCTCGTCGTGGGCGACGGTGCGACCGCGCTGTCGGCGAAGGCGCCCGCCGGCGGCCGCCGGGAGTCGGCGGTGGTGTTGCAGAAGGTGATCGACCAAGCGATCGGCCGGCCCGACCCGATCGGGTTGGCCGAGCTCGGCGTGGCCGACTGCGAGGCCGAGGGCGTCGGGGGTCGGGTGGCGTGGCAGGTCGCGGCCGCGCTGTGCGCCGGTGGCGAACTCGCCGCGCGCGTCGACTATTGCGCGGCACCCTTCGGGGTGGGATACACGGTGGCGCGCTGGACCGCCAAGCCGCCCACCGGTCAGGGATCGTGATGGCCGATCGCGATCTCGCCGTCCGGCCCGTCGCGGTGGTGGGACCGACGGCCGGCGGCAAATCGGACCTCGCCCTCGACCTGGCCGAACACCTCGGTGGCGAGATCGTGAACATCGACGCCATGCAGCAGTACCGCGGCATGGACATCGGCACCGCCAAGGTGCCGGTCGCGCAGCGACGCGGCATACCGCATCACCAGATCGACGTCCTCGAGGTGACCGAGGTCGCGACGGTCGCCCGGTATCAGGCCGCCGCCACCGCCGACGTCGAGCGTCTGCTCGCCGCCGGGCGGGTACCGGTGATCGTCGGCGGCTCGATGATGTACATCCAGGGGTTGCTCGACGGCTGGAGCTTCCCGGAGACCAATCCCGACGTGCGTCGCCGCTACGAGGATGAGCTCGAGGCGCTCGGCGTGGCGCACCTGCATCGACGGCTCGGCGAGGTCGACCCGGCGGCAGCGGCCTCGATCCTGCCCACCGATGGCAGGCGCATCGTGCGGGCGTTGGAGGTGGTCGAGATCACCGGGCGTCCGTTTGCCGCGTCGGCACCGACGATCGGCGAACCACGTTGGGGTACAACAATTCTCGCTCTCGACCGGGATACCGCAGAGCTCGATGGCCGGATCCGCGAACGGACCCGGGCGATGTTCGCGGACGGTCTGGTGGACGAGGTCGTCCACCTCCGCGAGCACGGGCTCGCCCACGGCCGGACGGCGTCGCGGGCCATCGGATATGTGCAGGTCCTCGCGGCGCTGGCCGGCGAGTACGACATGGCGGCCGCGGAGGAACTCACGTTCATCGGTACCCGGCGCTATGTGCGGCGACAGCGGTCCTGGTTCCGCCGGGATCACCGCATCCGGTGGCTCGACGCGGGGGAGCCGGCGTTGCTCGACCGTGCGCTGTCCGCGATCGGCGACACCGCCCCCCCACGTACCCTGGAGTGATGACGACCAGCACCGGACTGCGTTTCGTGAAGGGCCACGGCACCCAGAACGACTTCGTGATCCTCGCCGACCCGGCCGCCGACCTCGACATCGACGCATCGCTGGTCGCCGCGCTGTGCGACCGGCCCCGCGGTATCGGGGCCGATGGCCTGCTGCGAGTGGCGCGGGCGGGTGCGCTGGTCGCGGCCGGGGTGCTCGAGATGCTGCCCGACGGTGTCGCACCCGACGACTGGTTCATGGACTACCGCAACGCCGACGGGTCCATCGCCGAGATGTGCGGCAACGGGGTCCGCGTGTTCGCCCACTTCCTGCGCGCCCGCGGTCTCGTCGACGTCGATGAGTTCACCGTCGGGTCACGGGCGGGCGGCCGGCCGGTGACCGTTCACTCCCACGACGCGCTGTCCGCGGACGTCACGGTCGAGATGGGGCAGGCGACGGTCGATTTCGATGCGGCCGTCCGCATCGGCGACGACCTGTACGTGGGCACGAAGGTCGACGTCGGCAACCCGCATCTGGCCTGCGTCGTCGGCGATCTGGACGTCGACGAACTCGCCGCGGTCGACTTCACCGCCGGGGTGCGCCTCGAGGCCGCCGACTTCCCGCACGGGGCCAACGTCGAACTCCTCACCAGGCCCGCGGTGGCCGACGACGGCGTGCTGACCGCACACATGCGTGTCTTCGAACGAGGCGTCGGCGAAACCCGCAGCTGCGGAACCGGTCTCGTCGCGGCGGCGGCGGCCGCCTTCGCCGGGCGCGGCGAACCGGGTGGCGATCTGCGCATTCACGTCCCCGGCGGGACGGTGCTGGTGACCATCGCCGCGACGGGCACGCGGCTGCGCGGACCGTCGATGCTGGTAGCCGAAGGTGAACTCCGCGACGGCTGGTGTGGCGGTCCCGGCGGAAAATGATGTGCTTGCCTGGTCGGCCACGTGCCATGATGGGTCCTGTATGACCGAATCAGCAGCACATATGTCCCCCGAGATCGACGAGCCGCCACAGTCCGTTGACGACTGGCTCGACGATCATCCCCAGTCCGCGCCGACCACCGGCGAACTCCAACTGTCCGAGCGTGCCTCTCTGCAGCGTGTCGCCGGTCTGTCCACCGAACTCACCGACGTCACCGAGGTCGAGTACCGGCAGCTTCGTCTTGAGCGGGTGGTGCTCGTCGGGGTGTGGACCGAGGGCAGCGCCGCCGCGGCGCGCGCCAACATGGTGGAACTCGCCGCGCTCGCCGAGACCGCCGGCTCGCAGGTCCTCGAAGCACTCATCCAGCGGCGCGGCAAACCCGACCCGGCCACCTACATCGGCTCGGGCAAGGCCGAGGAACTGCGCGAGGTGGTCCTGGCCACCGGAGCCGACACGGTGATCTGCGACGGTGAGCTCACACCCGCCCAACTGACCGCGCTGGAGAAGGTCGTCAAGGTGAAGGTGATCGACCGTACGGCCCTGATCCTGGACATCTTCGCTCAGCACGCCACGTCTCGGGAGGGTAAGGCGCAGGTGTCGCTGGCCCAGATGGAGTACATGATGCCGCGCCTGCGCGGCTGGGGTGAGTCCATGTCCCGGCAGGCCGGTGGTCGCGCGGGCAGCAACGGTGGGGTGGGCCTGCGCGGTCCGGGTGAGACCAAGATCGAGACCGACCGCAGGCGCATCCGCGAGCGAATGGCCAAGCTGCGCCGTGAGATCCGCGGGATGAAGAAGGCGCGCACCACCAAGCGCGCGGCCCGGCGTCGGACCGAGATCCCGGCGATCACCGTCGCCGGTTACACCAACGCGGGCAAGTCGAGTCTCGTCAACGCGATGACCGGTTCCGGTGTGCTCGTGCAGGATGCGCTGTTCGCGACGCTGGATCCCACGACGCGCCGCGCCACCCTCGACGACGGTCGCGCGGTGGTGTTCACCGACACCGTCGGGTTCGTGCGGCATCTGCCGACCCAGCTCGTCGAGGCGTTCCGGTCCACGCTCGAGGAGGTCGTCGACGCCGATCTGCTCCTGCATGTGGTCGACGGATCGGATCCGTTTCCCGCCGAACAGATCGCGGCCGTGCGCCGGGTGGTCAACGAGATCGTCGCCGAGGAGAAGGCCGACGCACCGCCGGAGATGCTGGTGATCAACAAGATCGACGCGATCGACGCCACGCGGCTCACCGAGTTGCGTGGTGCGCTCGGCGCCGACGCGGTCTTCGTCTCCGCGCGCACCGGTGAGGGACTGCCGGAATTGTTCGATCGAATCCGCGAGTTCGTCGGCCGATCCGACGTGGAACTGACCATCGCCGTGCCCTTTTCGCGCGGCGACATCATCTCGCGCATCCACCGGGAGGGTGAGGTCCTCGCCACCGACCATCACGCGGACGGCACCACGATGCGGGTTCGCGTGCCGTCGGCCTTCGCCGGCGAATTGGCACCACTGACCGTCGACCCCTGATCGCACGACCACAAGAGCCGGCCACCTGAGGGTGACCGGCTCTTGTGCTGCGATGAGGTGGTTACTCGGCGTCGAGGTCGCTCTCGACCAGCTTCACGATCGTGTCCAGCGTGGACTGGTCGTCGGCGGTCACCACCACCTTGGTGCCCTTCTCCGCGCCGAGGGTCATGATCATCAGGGCCGACCCGGCGTCCACCGGGTCGCCGCCCTCGAGGGCCAGGGTCACCGGCGACCCGGCCTCGGCCGCGGCCTCGGCGATGATGGTGGCCGGCCGGGCGTGCAGACCGACGGCCGATCCGACGGTGGCGGTGGTACTGGGCATGTGGGTCACTCCTTCAGGTGGAACGGACTAACGGTTGGGATTCACTGCTGTTGTCGTCTTGCGCACCACTCTGCCAAGTTCGGCGCCGCGGTGACGGGATTCGAGCAGACGTGTCACGCCGCGACGGCGTCGTAGGCCGGCACCTCGAGGGCGTCGCGGCTGCGATGCCACTGCTTGGCGGCGACCACCAGGACGGCCGAGAGCACGGTGCCGGCCACCAGGGACACCAGGAACAGCAGCCAGTTGTTCATCGTGAAGAACACGAAGATGCCGCCGTGCGGGGCTCGCTGGGTCACTCCGAAGGCCATGATCAAGGCACCCGACAGCGCGCCGCCCGCCATCATCGAGGGAATGACCCGCAGCGGATCGACCGCGGCGAACGGGATGGCGCCCTCGGAGATGAACGAGGCGCCGAGCAGCCATGCCGCCTTGCCGTTCTCGCGCTCGGGCTCGGTGAAGAGGCCCGGACGCAGCACGGTGGCCAGCGCCATCGCCAGGGGCGGGACCATCCCCGCGCACATCACGGCGGCCATGATCTCGAGCTGAGCGGTCGAACCGACCGCCAGACCGGTGGTGGCGAACAGATACGCGGCCTTGTTGACCGGTCCACCGAGGTCGAAGCACATCATGAGTCCCAGGACGACGCCGAGGATGACCGCCGAGCCGCCGGACATGCTGTTGAGGCCGTCGGTCATCTTCTCGGTGACCCACGCCAGCGGCTTCCCGAGCAACATGTACAACACGACACCGATGATCAGGCTGCCCAGAAGCGGGATGATGACCACCGGCATCAGGCCACGTGCCCACTGGGGCAACGGAAGTCGGGAGATCCACAGACAGACGACGCCGGCGATCAGACCACCGATCAGGCCGCCGATGAAGCTGGCCCCGACCTGAACCGACACGAGTCCGGCGACGAAACCGGGGGCGATACCGGGCCGGTCGGCGATCGCGAACGAGATGTAGCCGGCCAGCGCCGGGACGAGCATGCTCATCGCCAGACCTCCGACCGCGAAGAGCACCGCTCCGATGTACTGGCCGAGACCGCCGGCCGGCAGGTCCCACAGGCTGTTGTGCAGGGCGATGAACTGTCCGTCGTTGAGGGCTTTGTCCGGATCGAGGGTCTTGTTCGCGATCTCGTAGCCGCCGAGGAACGGCAGGAACGCAAGCGCGATCAGCAGACCACCCGCCGCGACGAACGGGATCATGTAGCTCACACCGGTCATCAATGCCTGCTGCAACTGCTTGCCCAGTCCGACGCCACCTTCCGGTGCGTCGCTCGCCGCACCGTCGCCGTCGCCGGCGGTGACCACGGCCGCGTGGGGATTCGTGGCTGCGGCAACGGCTTCGGCAATCATCGCATCGGGTTCGTTGATCGCACGCTTGACGCCGGAGGCGATCACCGGCTTGCCGTGGAAGCGTTCCTTGCCCTTCACCCCGACATCGGTGGCGAAGATGACGGCGTCGGCGTCGGCAATCGTGTCCCGGGTGAACGGGGTGGTGGCCGACGACCCCTGGGTCTCCACCGCGAACTCCACACCGGCCCGTTCGGCGGCGTACTTGAGTGCGTCGGCCGCCATGTAGGTGTGGGCGATGCCGGTGGGGCAGGCGGTGATCGCGACGATCCGTGGCCGGTCGCCGGTCGCGGCGCCCTCGCCGGGGGTACCGCCGGCGGGTGCCGCCTTGGTCGTCGTTGTCGCCGTCGCGGTGGCGGCGGTCGCGGCCTCGGTGGTGGCCGGGGAGGTGGCGGGCTTGGCCTGCGGATCGATGGCCTCGTTGACCAGTTCGATGACAGCGGCGTCGCTGGGGGCGGCGCGCAGCGCGGAGACGAAGTCCGGGCGCACGAGTGCGCGGGCCAGCGAACTGAGCAGCTTCATGTGCTCACTCGCCCCGCCCTCGGGGGCGGCGATGAGGAACACCAGGTCGGCGGGACCGTCCGGGGCGCCGAAGTCGACCTTCTGTGACAACCGGGCCATCGCGAGGCTGGCATCGGTGACCGAGGCGGCGCGGGCGTGCGGGATGGCGATGCCGCCGGGCAGACCGGTCGCCGACTTGGCTTCCCGGTCGAGGGCGCCGCGGGTGAGTTCGGCCGGGTCGCTGGTGCGCCCGGCGGCGCCGAGGGAGTCGGCGAGGTAGGTGATGACGGCGGCCGGGTCGTTGCCGGCGTCGACATCGAGGCTCACCGTCGCCTCGGAGATGATCTGTTCTGCCATGGGGGTTCCTTCGGGTGACTTCCTGCGTTGTTCGGGTCGGGGTTGTTCGGGGTGGGGTTGTTCGTGGGTCGGGGTCGTTCGGGTGGTCGGGGATCGGGTCGGGAGGGTCGTGGATGCGGTCCGTGCGCGTGCGTCAGGTCACTCGGGTGGCTCCGGTCAGCTCGGTGATCCGCACGCCGGCCAGATCGAGCTGGTCGGGAGTGGGAGCCTGCGTCCCGGCGAGCGCAGCCGCCGCCGAGCCGTAGGCGACGGCACTACGCAGACGTTCGGGTGCCGACAGATCGCGGCTCTGCGCGATCAGGTAGCCGGCCAGCGACGAGTCGCCCGCGCCGACGGTGCTGCGCGGGACGATCGGCGGCGGGGTGGCGAACCACGACCCGTCGGGGGTGGTCAGGATCGCGCCGGTCGCGCCGAGCGTCGCGAGTACGGCACCGCCGGTGCGGTCGACGATGCTGCGGGCGGCGTCGACGATGGGCCCGAATCGACCCTCGGCGGCCGACCTGCGCAGCGCGGCGGCGTCGGCTCCGGTCACTTCGGCGAGCTCATCCTCGTTGGGCTTGAGGAGATCCACCCGCCCGAGGGCCGCGGCATGTAGCGGGGCCCCGGAGGTGTCCACGGCGATACGGCAACCGACGTCGGCGAGGCCGTCGACGAGGCGTCGATACCAGTCCACCGGCATACCGGGTGGCAACGATCCGCACAGGGTCACCCAGCTCGCACCGGCGGCATGGCGCTCGACGAGGTCGGTGAATGCGACCAGCTGTGCGTCGGTGAGTTGCTGCCCGGGGGCGTTGAGTTTGGTGGTGGTGCCGTCGGGTTCGGCGATGGTGATGTTGGAACGGATCTCGCCGTCGACGGCGACCGTCTCATACGGCAGGTCCACCGCGTCGAGGGCACGCAGCAGCGGGTCGCCGTCGCGTGCGGGAAGCAGTGCGCGAGTGGCGATTCCGGCCTCCGCGATCACGCGGGAGACATTGATGCCCTTCCCGCCCGCCTCGGACCGGGTCGCGGTGGCCCGCTGGACCTCGCCGCGCTCGAGACGACTGGGCATCTCCAGCGTGCGGTCGAGGCTGGGATTGGGTGTGACGGTGAGGATCATGCGATCACCACATCGATCCCGCGGGCCGAGAGCGCCGCCGAGAAGGTGGGGTCGACCCCGGAATCGGTGATCAGCACGTCGACGTCGTCGAGGTCGGCGAACCCGGACAGGTCCTCGCGGTTCATCTTCGACGAGTCGGCGAGCACCACGACCCGCTGGGCGACCCGCACCATCGCCGACTTGACCGCCGCCTCGTCGGGATCCGGCGTCGAGAGGCCATGTGCCTCGCTGATGCCGTTGGCGCCGACGAAGGCGGTCGACACCCGCAGCCGCTCGAGGGCCGCGACGGTCTCAGCTCCCACGGTGGCTTGCGTCAGCCCGCGCACACGCCCGCCGATGGCGTGCAGACTCGCCGAGTTCTGGGCGGCCAGCAGACTCGCGATCGGCAGGCTGTTGGTGATGAGGGTGAGCCGACGGTCACGGGGGAGGGCGACCGCGGCCTGGTAGGTGGTGGTGCCGGCATCGAAGAACACCGACCCGCCGTCGGGTGGCAGGAACCGAACCGCAGTGCGCCCGATCGCTGCCTTCTCGTCGGTCTGGGTGACCTCGCGCTCGTCGATGCCGCGTTCCCCGATGACCCGCATCACGCCGGCGCGGACCGCTCCGCCGTGGACCCGTTGCAGGTGTCCGGCGCGTTCGAGGGCGGCGAGGTCGCGGCGCACCGTCTCACTGGTGACCTCGAATCTGGTGGCCAGCGCGGCGACCGACGCACGGCCGTTGGCGCGCACCTGCTCGGCTATCGCCTGCTGTCGTTCTTCGGCGTACAACACCGCTCCGATCTGTGCTGGAACCGTCTGCGCTCTGGCTTCGATTGTGTGGGAACTTCGATGTGTGTTGGAACTTCGATTGCGTGGGAAAGTGTGGCATTGCTTGTGGGTTCATCTTTGTTTACGCCTGTTTGCGTTGACAAGTCAAGCATTTCTTGTAACTTTGATCACGGGCGTTGAAATCGGCGAGCACCAGTCACACACGACCGGGTGGTCGCCACCGGCGCGACCGTGATCACCTGGATGGGACGCGCCGGCCTGTTGTGCACACGCGACCGGGAGGTCGTATGAGGCGCCGGCACGGCGCGCCGGACGAGACGACGATCGAGAGGGGTCCTCAGTGACCGAGACACTGGCGGGGTCGACATTGCAGGGCACACCGGTCGTCGGAGGGTTGGCCTATGGGCCGGCCATCTGGCCGGGTGAGCGGCCGTCCCACGACCCGGAGACCCTGGGCGTGGGCACCGAGGTCGCCGAGGCCGATCGGGAATCGGAGATCGGACGGTTCACCGACGCCGCCGGCGTCGTCGCGGGACGCCTGCGCGACCGAGCGTCACATAGTTCCGGCGCGGCGGCGGAGGTGCTGGCGGCCACCGCCGGCCTCGCCGAGGACCGCGGCTGGATCGGCGCGGCATCCGGATTGATCCGCAAGGGCGCAACGGCACCCGCTGCGGCGGCCGCGGCCACCGAGCAGTTCGCGACCATGTTCACCAAGCTCGGCGGGTTGATGGCCGAACGCGTCACCGACCTCAACGACGTGCGAGACCGCGTTCTCGCCGAACTGCTCGGGCTGCCCGAGCCGGGGGTCCCGGAACCCACCGAGCCGTCGGTTCTGCTGGCCGACGACCTCGCGCCCGCGGACACCGCAGGACTCGATCCGTCGACCACCGTCGCACTCGTCACCCGCTTCGGCGGACCGACCAGCCACACCGCCATCATCGCTCGTCAGCTCGGAATCCCCTGTGTGGTGGCCGTTTCCGGTCTCTCCGAGGTTCAGGCCGGTACCCCCGTCCTGGTCGACGGCAACCGCGGCACCCTGGCTATCGAGCCCGACGAGGCCTCGGCACGCGCTCAGGTCGAGGCGAGTAGACGGCATGCGCAGGCGGTGTCGGGATGGCAGGGCCCCGGCCGGACCGCGGACGGACACGAGGTCTCGGTCCTGGCCAACGTCGCCGACGGGGCATCGGCCCGCACGGCCACGAAATATCCGGTCGAGGGAATCGGGCTGTTCCGCACCGAACTCGCCTTTCTCGACCGCGCCGATGAGCCCTCGGTGGACGAGCAGGCCCGCATCTACGGTGAGGTGCTCGAGGCCTTCGCCGGCAAGAAGGTGGTGGTGCGCAGTCTCGACGCCGGTTCGGACAAGCCACTGAAGTTCGTCAACCACAAGGACGAGGCGAATCCCGCCCTCGGTGTGCGCGGCGACCGCATCGCGATCGAGAATCCCGACATTCGCGCCCACCAGCTCGATGCCATCGCCCAGGCAGCGGCCGCACTCAACACCACGCCGTGGGTGATGGCACCGATGATCGCTAGTCCCCGGGAGGCGGCGGCCTTTGCCGCGGAGGTTCGCGGCCGGGGCATGGTGCCCGGCGTGATGGTGGAGATCCCGGCAGCGGCCATCCTGGCCCACGCCATCCTGGCCGAGGTGGACTTCGTGTCGATCGGCACCAACGATCTGACGCAGTACACGATGGCCGCCGACCGGATGTCGGCCGACCTCGCCGCCCTGACCGATCCCTGGCAACCGGCCGTACTCAAACTCATCGAGAGTGTCGCGACCGCCGGTCAGGAGCTCGGCAAGTCGGTGGGGGTCTGCGGCGAGGCCGCCGCCGACCCGAACCTGGCATGCGTGCTCACCGGACTCGGGGTGACCTCCCTGTCGAGCGCGCCGGTCGCCGCAGCCGGCGTGGGCGCACGATTGGCCGAGGTCACCCTGGACGATTGCCGCGCGGCGGCCGCGGCCGCGCTGGCCACCGCCGACCCCGGCGATGCGCGTGCGGCCGCGGCCGAGGTGCTCGACGCCGCCGCGACACGGCACGCGACCGCGGTCTGACCGGTGTGACCGATCAGACCCGCGCGAGGTGAACTGCGTCGGATCTACACGCGGCGCATGACCGTGACGACCTTGCCGAGAATGGCGGCGTCGTCGCCGGGGATCGGCTGGAAGTGCTCGTTGTGCGGCATCAGCCAGATGTGGCCGTCCTTGCGCTTGAAGGTCTTCACCGTGGCCTCGCCGTCGATCATGGCGGCGACGATGTCGCCGTTGTCGGCGACGTTCTGCTGACGCACGACCACCCAGTCCCCGTCGCAGATGGCGGCGTCGATCATCGACTCGCCCACCACGCGCAGCAGGAACAGGGATCCGTCCCCGACGAGCTCACGCGGGAGCGGGAAGACATCTTCGACGGCCTCCTCGGCGAGGATCGGTCCACCGGCGGCGATCCGCCCGAGGACGGGTACGAACGTCGGTGTGGGCAGGTTCTCGGCCGACGGTGCGGGCTCGGATTCCTGGACGTTGACCGCGCGCGGGCGGTTGTGGTCCCGCTTGAGCAGGCCCTTGCGCTCGAGGGTGCGCAACTGATGCGCCACCGAGGAAGTGGACGTGAGGCCCACCGCGTCGCCGATCTCGCGGATGCTCGGCGGATATCCGCGCTCGCGCACGGACTTTCGGATCACGTCGAGCACCCCCCGCTGACGCGGGGTCAGCGACGCCTCGGCGACGATCGGATCGGCGGGGGTGGTGTCCTGATCGCGATCGGCGCCGCGGGCGCCGGTGCGCTTCGGCCGTGAGTCGCTCATCTGGTTGATTCCTCTCTCTGGCCGCCGCGGTGCGGCGGGATGACATGCCGGTGGTGGACCGCCGGGGGCGGCCATTTGTCGGTACCGGCCGGCAGGGTGTGGCTGTGCTCTTCGTCGGCGGGCTTCTGACTGGTGTCCATCGCGCTGATCTGAATGTCGCCGGTCTCCGTTTCGCTGTCTGTGGCCGAGCCTAGCGGAGTGTTCGGACATCTTCAAACATCTGTTCGACGTGTCGCGAGACATTGTCGGAGGCGCGTGGTACAACTCGAACATCAGTTCATCGAACACGTGGGCGACGTCGATCACGGGTCCGATGACTGCCGACAGACCATCCCAGATGGTCGTCCCACCAGGGACGATCCCGAGTTCGGAGGCCACCATGAGCATCGCCACCATGAGCCCGCGCACCGTCGGTTCGTCGCGAGTCGAGCGCGCTACTCGTCCTGATGTTCCCCTGCGGACACCGTCCGCACCGAGTGTCACGACGCCTGATCCGACCAGCCGGCGTCCGGCCACCCACCCGCGCAGCACCCCGCGTCGAACCGCCCGGCCGGCGCCGGACGCGGCGGGGCGCACCCGCCGTCCGGCGGGGCGCACCGACCGGCCCGCGGACCTGACCGCGGCAGGAGTCGGTGCGGGCGGCACACGGTGCGCTCAGCCCGTCGGGCATCGCGGCGGGCGCACGCCCATCAGCGGTATCCACGCCCGTCGGCGTGCCACCGCGGTCGGCGTCCTCGTCGGGGTGGCGCTCGCGGTGACCGTCTGGGTGATCGGCATCGTCGGCAACAACTACGCCGATTCGGTGTCCCCGCAACCGGTCAGCACGCAGGTCGTCCACGTGCGGGCCGGGGATTCGTTGAGCAGCATCGCCGCCCGGGTGGCCCCGGACATGCCGCGTCAGACGGTCATCGACGAGATCGTCGAGCTGAATGACATGCCGTCCAGCGGACTTCGGGTCGGGCAGCCGCTGCTCACCCCCGCATACCGTTGATCGACGGGCGGTATCCTCGATGACACAGGGACCGGTCGGGAACCGACCCGGCGTGCGCATCGCATGTGCCGGCGCGTCCCGCGACAGGCGTGAGGAACAGATGCGCTGCCCCTTCTGCAAGAACGAGGACACCAAGGTCATCGACTCACGTGTCGCCGACGAGGGGCAGGCGATCCGGCGGCGCCGCGCATGCGCCGAATGCGGTCGCCGGTTCTCGACGGTCGAGAGTGCGGTGCTCGCGGTGGTCAAACGCAACGGTGTCACCGAGCCGTTCAGTCGCGAGAAGGTGATGCGCGGGGTTCGGCGGGCATGTCAGGGCCGTGAGGTCGGCGACGACGACCTCGCTCAGCTGGCACAGCAGGTGGAGGACGCCGTACGGGCCAGTGGCTCGGCCGAGATCCCCAGTAACGAGGTGGGTTTGGCGATCCTCGGACCGCTGCGGGACCTCGACGAGGTGGCGTACCTGCGGTTTGCGTCGGTGTATCGCTCCTTCGACTCGCTCGACGACTTCCAGCGCGAGATCGACGATCTGCAAGGCCGCACGGCCGACTCGGCGCAGGACGCCTCGGCGCATCCCGATCCGGTGTCAGCCGAGTCGGTCCAGAGTTCGTAGCGCGCGCTTCTCGGATACCGGATATGCGGTGCCGAGCCGCTGGGCGAAGACACCGACCCGCAATTCCTCGACGAGCCATTGGGCTTCCTCGTTGACCGCGTCGCGCCGGTTCTCGGGAACCTGGGCCAGGCGCTGATTCCAGCGCTGCGTCACGCGATCGATGATGGCCACGCCGGCCCGGTCCCGGTCGGCAGATGCCGGCAGGCCCTCGAGCCGGGTCTGCGCACCCAGCAGATAGCGACCGAGTTCAGCGAGGTGACGTCGCGGGGTGGCGCGGACGAAGCCGTCGAAGATCAGATGGTCGAGTTGCTCGGCGACGTCGTCGGCGGCCACCGATCCGGCATGCCGGTCGATGAGCGTGCGTAATGGTGCAACGGCACGCAGGGCGTCGACGGCCAGCGCGAAGTACTCGGGGGCCGCGGTGGACACCAGCGGACGCAGTTCGTCACGCAGTGCGTGAAAATCCTCCGGGGTGCGGATCGCGGCGATGGCGGGACGCTGCGCCGCGAGATCACGGATGGCGCGGCGGGTGCAGTCGGCGAACAGGTCCTCGCCGTGCCGATATGGGCTCTGGCTCAACGCGAGTCGCCCCCCGGCGTCGAGGCCGCCGACGATCTTCTTCGTCAGTGGCGGTATCGCGATCTCGAGCAGGGTGGTGACGGCCCCGCCCACCAGCCGGTCCCGCGATTCGGGGTTCGACGCGTCGGTCCGGGTGACGCCCCGGGCACGTCCCTGCGCATCGAGCACCGATTCGAGTGCGGGATAGCGGGTGAGTTGCTGGCCCGCGACCCGCATCCGTGTGTGGTCGCCGAGCGTGCCGATGCCGTCCGAGGTCCAGGCGGTGTACACCTGGCGCTGCGGTGCTCGGTGGGAGTCGGTATCCGAGTGTCGGTGTTGCAGATCGGCCAGGGAGTCGTCGGTGTCCACGATCCTTCCGGAGGCATCGGCGAGTGCGAAGTGCACTCGAAGGTGCGCCGGTAGGCGATCGGTGTCGAAGTCGCCCGCCGACACGGTCATCGAGGTGATCGCGGACAGTTCGCGGGACAGGCCGGTGATGATCGGTTCGGCGCGGGGAGTGAGCCGCGACAGCGCGAGGTCGGCGAAACGTTGGGCGGGTGACATCGACTTGCGCAGGTGTTTCGGCAGGGTCTTGACCAGGGCGGTGGCGAGCTCGGACCGAAAGCCGGGCACCGACCAGTCGAATCCGGCCGAACGGACATGGGCGAGAAGCGGTTCGGGGATGACCACGGTGACCCCGTCGTCGGCGGCGGTGGGATCGAACCGGTAGCGCAACTCGAATCGGGTGTCTCCCTGCTGCCAGGCGCCGGGGAAGTCCGTGTCGGCGACGGCGATGTCGGTGACCACGTCGTCGGGGGTCAGATCGAGCAGGTCCGGCTGTGTTCGCCGCGTCTTCTTCCACCAGGTGTCGAAGTGGCGGGCCGAGGTGACCTCGGCACCCACCCGCTGATCGTAGAAGTCGAAGAGCTGATCCTCGGTGATCACCAAACCCTTTCGGCGAACCTTGTGTTCGACGTCGGCCGCCGCCTCGAGCAGAGCGCGATTGCGGGCGAAGAAGGCGTGCTGGGTGTGCCAGTCGCCCTCGACGAGAGCATGCCGGAGGAACAGTTCTCGCGACGTCTCCGGATCGATGCGCCCGTAGTCCACACGACGCCGGGCCACCAACGGCACCCCGTAGAGCGTCACCCGCTCGTAGGCCATCGCCGCGCCGCGCCGCGCCGACCAGTGCGGCTCGCTGTAGGTGCGCTTGGCGAGCGGACCGGCGAGTTTCTCGGCCCACAGCGGATCGATGCCGGCGACGGTGTGCGCGAAAAGCCGTGAGGTCTCCAGAATCTCGGCCGCCATGAGGAACGATGGCGGCTTCTTGGCCAGCCCCGAGCCGGGAAAGATCATCAGGGTGGTGTTGCGCGCGCCGGTGAACTCGCGTCCCTCGGCGTTGCGGGCGGCGATGTTGCTCAGGAGGCCGGAGAGGACGGCCCGGTGGATCGCGTCGGCGTCGCGTTCGGTGCGCGCGGTCGACCAGTCGAGGTTGCCGACGATCTCCCGCAGCTGCCGGGTGAGGTCGCGCCACTCCCGGATACGCAGGTAATGCAGGTACTCACGTTCACACATCCGGCGGAACTGATTGCCGGACAATTCGGTTCGCTTCTCTTCGAGATACGACCACAATTCGAGGTAGGACAGGAAATCCGAGTTGGGTACCGCGAAACGCCGGTGCGCGGCATCGGCCGCCTCACGGTGGTCGGATGGGCGTTCGCGGACGTCGGGCAGCGAGAGGGCCGCGGCGAGCACGACGAGATGATCGAGACAGCCGAGTTCGTGGCCCGCGATGAGCATGCGGGCGATCCGCGGGTCGACGGGCAGGCGGGCCATCGAGCGTCCGACCGCGGTGAGCCGGGGCAGACCGCTCTGTCCATCCGGCATCTCGATGGCGCCGAGTTCGGTCAGCACGGCGATACCGTCGCGGATCGCCCGCGGGTCGGGGGGGGCGACAAAGGGGAAGTCGGCGATGTCGCCGAGGCGCAGCGAGGTCATCTGCAGGATCACCGCGGCCAGATTGGTGCGCAGGATCTCCGGGTCGGTGAAGGCCGGGCGGGCGTCGAAGTCCTCTTCGCTGTAGAGCCGGATGCAGATACCCGGCGCCACCCGGCCGCAGCGGCCGGCGCGCTGGCGGGCGCTGGCCTGTGAGATCGGTTCGATCGGAAGGCGATTGACCTTGGTGCGGGTCGAGTAGCGGCTGATGCGGGCGGTCCCGGAATCCACGACATAGCGGATTCCCGGCACGGTCACCGAGGTCTCGGCGACGTTGGTGGCCAGGACGATGCGCCGGCCGTCCGACGGCGCGAACACGCGCTGCTGATCGGCCACCGACAGCCGCGCGTACAGCGGCACGATCTCGGCACCCGCGGATGCTCTGCGACGCAAGGTATCCGCGGCGTCGCGGATGTCACGTTCGGTGGGCAGGAACACGAGGACGTCACCGCGCCCGGTCGACCACAGCTCGTCGATGGCGGCGTCGATGCCCTGGAACAGATCGAGATCGGCGTGTTCGCCGCCGCCGAGGTCGTCGCCGTGGTCGGGGCTCTCACGCAACGTCAGGGCCCGGTACCGGACGTCGACGGGATAGGTGCGTCCGGAGACCTCGAGGATCGGGACCTCGCCGGCCGGTGTGCTGAAATGCCGGGCGAACCGCTCGGGTTCGATGGTGGCCGAGGTGATGATGACCTTGAGGTCGGGGCGACGGGGTAGCAGCCGGCGCAGATAGCCGAGGATGAAGTCGATGTTCAGACTGCGTTCGTGGGCCTCGTCGATGATCAGGGTGTCGTAGCGACGCAGCAGCGGATCCGTGCCGATCTCGCGGAGCAGGATGCCATCGGTCATCACCCGGATCAGGGAGTCGGCGCTTGAGCGGTCGGTGAACCGCACCGAATATCCGACGACATCCCCGAGTGTCGTCTCGGTCTCGTCGGCGATGCGGCGCGCGACGGAACTCGCCGCGATCCGACGTGGCTGGGTGTGTCCGATCATTCCGCGGACACCACGGCCGAGCCCCAGGCAGATCTTGGGCAGCTGGGTGGTCTTGCCCGAGCCGGTCTCGCCCGCGATCACCACCACCTGGTGGTCCCGGATGGCCTCGGCGATCTCGGTGCGTGCCGCCGAGACCGGCAGCTCCGGTGGAAAGGTGAGGGTGGGGACGGATGCCGTGCGCTTCGCCACGCGGCGGTGTGCTGCGGCCACATCGGCTCGCAGGCGCCGCCAGGGTTCGCTGTCAGGGGACTCGCCGGCCGAGGCGGTGGGTTTGTCCGAGCCGACGAGCTTGTCGAGGCGTCGGCGCAGACGGTGCTCGTCGGAGATCGTCAGCGTCGCCATCGACGATCTGAGCTCGGCCGCATCATCGCGATGGGCGGGATCGGTGCGGTCGGCGGACATGAGTGTCCAGGATAGTGAGGCCCGCATTCGTGGTGTGGTGGCGGCACCCGGACCGGTGCTCCGGCATGATGTGGGCATGGCTGACGCGTTGTGGCATGGTTTCGCCGACATGGGTGCGGTGTCCGGCAGTGGACCGTTCGTCGTGGTCCGCGGCGAGGGGACCCGGATCTGGGATCGGGACGGCAATCGGTATCTCGATGCGACGGCCGGACTGTGGTTCACCAACGTCGGTCACGGACGCACCGAGATCGGAACCGCGGTGGCCGATCAGCTGTCCCGGCTGGCCCACTATTCCGGTTTCGGCGATTTCACCTCCGACGTGACGCTCGAACTCGCCGAACGTCTGGCCCAGATCGCGCCGGTGCCCGGCAGCAAGGTGTTCTTCACCTCGGGCGGCAGCGACTCGGTGGACAGCGCGGCCAAACTGGCCCGCCGGTACTGGCACGAACGAGGTCGGCCGGAGAAGGAGATCATCGTCGGCCGCACCAAGGCCTACCACGGAATGCATGTGGCGGGTACCGCGCTGGCCGGTATCCCGCTCAACCGCGAGGGGTACGGCGAGCTGATGCCGTCGGCGGAGACCGTCGAGTGGGACAACGCGAAGAGCCTGCTCGGACTGATCGAGCGACTGGGGGCCGAGCGGATCGCCGCGTTCTTCTGCGAGCCGATCATCGGCGCGGGCGGTATCTACCTTCCCCCGGAGGGATATCTGCGCGAGGTGCGCGACATCTGCCGCGAGCACGACGTTCTCTTCGTCGCCGACGAGGTGGTGACCGGCTTCGGCCGCATCGGTGGCGAATCGTGGTTCGCCTCGTCGCGGTTCGGGCTGGAACCGGACATGATGACCACCGCCAAGGGACTCACGTCCGGGTATGTGCCGATGGGTGCGGTGTTCATCGCCCCGCACATCGCCGAGCCGTTCTTCTCCGGCGGCGTCTGGTGGCGGCACGGGTACACCTACGGCGGCCACGCGGGTGCCGCCGCGGGCGCGATGGCCAACCTCGACATCATCGAGCGCGAAGGGCTCCTCGCCGAGGCGGACCGGCTCGAGTCCGATCTCGCCGCGGCTCTCGCGCCGCTCGCCGAACTGGACTCGGTGAGTGAGGTACGGACCGGACTCGGTGCGGTCTCGGCGGTGCAACTCGCCGATCCGACCGCCGCCGTCGGCATGATCTCGCGCCTACGTGAGCACGGGGTGAGCGGCCGCGCGGCCGGGCAGGGCGCGCTTCAGATCTCCCCGGCCTTCGTGATGACCACCGAGGAGGTCGGCGAGCTGGCCGACCGGATGCGGGCAGCCCTGAGCGGGCGCGCCGCCGGCTGAGCGGGGCAGCGACTCAGAGCCGGTTCAGACACAGGACGACGGTGCCGGAGTAGTAGGCGGACGGCCCGATCTGCACCCAGTTGCCGTCGCAGTCGCCGGTGTTGTCGGTGCGCCGGTAGACACGGTCGGTGGCCGCGCTCGAATCGCACGCCGTGCGATAGAAGGTGGTGAGCTGACTCCCGTTGGCCTCCCGGTGGATGCAGGCCCCCACGTCGGTGGTGCGGATCTCGTTGGCGATGGTGTCCGTCGGATCGGGCGAGTAGCCGGGTGGCGTGGTCACCCCCGACTCGGTGGTCGACGGGTAGGAGTACGTCGGTGACGTCGTGGTGGTCTCGGTGGTCGTGGTCTCGGTCGTCTCGGTGGTCGTGGTCTCGGTGGTCGTCGATTCGCCTGCCGCGGTTGTCGTTTCGTCGTTGTTCGAGCCGAAGGTGCCGGTCACCACGAGGACAGCGGCCACCACTCCCACGACGGTGAACAGATACCCGATGACGAGAGCCGTGATCGCAACCGGCCGGCCCTGCTGGTGGTTACGGCGGATCTCCGAGAGGGAGAAGTGACCGAGGACGATCCCGACCGGCGCGACGATGAAGGCCGCGATGAGCGCGGCGATCGCGAGGCCGTTGGTGCCGGCAGGCTGACCACCATACGGCGACTGGCCACCATGCGGCGGCTGACCGCCATACGGTGGCTGGCTGCCGTACGGTGGCTGGCTGCCGTACGGTGGTTGACCGCCGAACGTGGGGCCGCCGTACGGGTCGGTACCGTAACCGGCCTGCCCGGGCTGCGGAGTGATCGGCCCGGCCGCCGTCTGCCCGTACGGGTCCGGTTGTTGCGGCCACGACGGCGAGCCATACGGGTCTTGCGGGCCGCCTGGCGGGCTGCCCTGGGGCCGGCGCGGATCATGCGGATCGTAGGGCTGATTCACAGTGCCATCCTCTCCCTGCAGCGGCGCCGCTTCCCAGCGATCGTCCAAGTGTCGCATTGTACTGCGGCGCACGGGTGTCCATCGGCCGGCGGACACCGGTGGCAGCACCGGGTCGACCGACGACGATGCCCCGGCCCTCGACAGGCGAGGACCGGGGCATCGGGGTCGGCGGGCAGCGCGAAAGCTACGAGGAAGGATCCCTCACACGCCGGCGAGCACCTCGGTGGTGGTGAGCGCCTGGGCGACACCGGCGACGATCGAGGCGACCTTGAGAGCCTCGAGGATCGCCTCCCGGTCGACACCGGCTTCACGCAGCGTGTTCTCGTGCGCGGCCACGCAGTGGCCGCAGCCGTTGATCGAGGACACGGCGAAGGACCACAACTCGAACAGCGCCTTGTCCACCCCCGGGTTGCCGATGATGTTCATCCGCAGACCCGGGCGCAGATCGTCGTAGCGGCCGTCGAGGAAGCCGCGGCCGCGGTAGAAGACGTTGTTCATTCCCATGATCGACGCGGCGCCGAGCGCGGCGTTGTAGGTCTGCGCCGACAGGGTGTCGGCTGCCTCGTCGGCGATCTCGCTGAGCACCTTGGCATTACGGGTGGCGGCGGCGGTGGCCAGCAGGGCGCCCCACAGCTGCTCCTCGGTCAGCGCGGTGGTCCGGCTGATCGAGGAGAGATTGAGCTTGAGGTCCTTGGCGTACTCGGGAAGTGCTTCCTTGAGATTGTCGATACTCATGTGTTCCTTCCTCAGACGCTCGCGGTGAGAAGCTCACCTGCGTCGATGGTGGGGTCGCCCTTGCGCCAGTTGCAGGCGCACAGCTCGTCGGACTGCAGGGCGTCGAGGACGCGCAGGACCTCGTCGACGTTGCGGCCGACCGATCCGGCGGTCACCGAGACGAACTGGATCTCGTTGTTGGGGTCGACGATGAAGGTGGCGCGGTCGGCCACCCCGTCGGCGTTGAGGACACCTGCCGCAGAGGCGAGTTCACGCTTGAGGTCCGACAGCATCGGGAACGGCAGCGTCTTGAGGTCCTCGTGCTGGGCCCGCCACTGGAAGTGGACGAACTCGTTGTCCACCGATGCGCCGAGCACCTGTGCGTCACGATCGGCGAATTCGTCGTTGAGCTTGCCGAAAGCAGCGATCTCGGTGGGGCACACGAAGGTGAAGTCCTTGGGCCAGAAGAAGATGATGCGCCACTTGCCGGGATGGTCGTCACTGGAGACGGTGGTGAAGTAGTCGTCGGGCTGGGATGCATTCACTTTCGAGAGATCCCCGCCGATCACGGCCGTGAGGTTGTAGGCCGGGAATTGATCTCCGATGGTGAGCAGTGCCATGGGTTTTCGCTCCTTGCATGTGTTGGTCGTCACGCGCGCGAAATCGTTACGTGTTCCTGACATGCACCATCGTGCCGGAATCTGGGCTAAAGCGAAACGTGATGAGTAGCACTACACTCATAGGCATGACCGATCGAACTTATCAACCGTCACCGGCCGGTATCCGTGCCTTCGTGGCACTGGCTCGCCGACTCCACTTCGGAACGGCTGCAGCGGATCTGGGGGTGAGCCAGCCCTCGCTCTCGCAGGCACTCGCGGCCCTCGAGGCCGGTCTCGGGGTGACCCTGATCGAGCGCACCACACGACGCGTCTTCGTCACACCGGAGGGGCAGCGGTTGTTGCCGCAGGCGATGGCCGCCATCGAGGCGATCGACGCCTTCGTGGCCGAGGCGAGCGGTGGGGGCGGCGCGCTGAGCGGGACCCTGCGCCTCGGTCTGATCCCCACCGTCGCACCCTACGTGTTGCCGACGGTGTTACGCGGGCTTGCCGAGCGGCGTCCGGAACTCAGCCTGCGCGTCGTCGAGGATCAGACCGCGCGACTCGTCGAGCAGCTACGCGAGGGCAGTCTCGATGTCGCGGTGCTCGCGCTGCCCGCCGAGGTGCCGGGCATGGTCGAGATCCCCATGTACAGCGAGGATTTCGTGCTGGCGCTGCCGGCCGACCATCAGCTGGCCGGTCGTCGTCGGGTGGACCCGGCCGCGCTCGCCGATCTGCCACTGTTGCTGTTGGACGAGGGGCATTGTCTGCGGGATCAGGCGCTCGAGGTGTGCCGCCTGGCCGGCATACGACCCGACCTGGGGCACACCCGCGCGGCGTCGCTGGCGACGGCGGTGCACTGTGTGACCGGCGGTCTGGGCGTCACACTGATACCGCAGACGGCTGTGGCATCGGAAACGGCGAGCGGGGGGCTGGCGACCGCGACCTTCGCCAACCCGCGGCCGGGACGTCGGATCGGGCTGGTCTTCCGGGCCTCGGCACGACGGGAGGAGGCCTACCGCGAATTGGCCGCCATCATCGCCGAAGTGGTCGCGGCTGGGTGTGACGTCCGTCGGGAAGCGGTGAGCTGACCGCGCTTTCGTGCTCTCGCCGGACTGAGGTCTCGTCAGTCTCCGATCCTGCAGGTTCAGATCTCGCAGGGTCAGTCCCCGGCGGACGCGGCCGGCGAGGACGACTGGGCGGCAAGGGCTTCCCACTCGTCGACGAGGCTGGAGTCCACCTCACGTACCATCGTGCCGAGGTGCGCAATGACCTCGGTCAGCTCGTCGGTGAGTACCGAGGTCGGGATTCCTTGTCGCAGAACGCGATAGCAGTCCGAGAGGTAGCGCAGCACCACACCTTCGCTGCGGGCGAGTCCGTAGGAGGAGATGAACTCGGTGAAGGTCATCGCCCGTTCGAGCATCTCGCGCAGGACCGACTTGGGTGACGGGGGTGTGGCACCCACCCACGGATGTCCGGCCCGGTACACCTCGAAGGCGTAGCCGATCTCCTCGGCCAGGGGTTGCGGCCAGGTGATCTCCTCGAGTCGCGCCATCCGTTCCTCATACTCCACACCGTCGGCCTTCATCTCCGCGATCGCCTTGTCGCGCGCCACTTTTCGTTGGGCGAGCAACACCGGACGCGGGTCCTCGAGAGTCGATTCGAGCACCGAGACCACCTCGAGGGTGTGATGGGGAGAGTCCGGGTCGAGGATCTCGAAGGCGGCGAGAGCGAACGCGGACAGCGGATTGGTGAGAGCGAAGTTCGCCGGCATGTCCACGCTCAGGGCCACGTGACGGCCGGCGTCGTCGGGTTCGGGTAGGGCCACCACGATCCCGGCGTCCCGCAGTCCGCGGTACAGAGCGATGGTGTGCCGGATGTGCCGGAGCTGCCGATCGCGGGGTTCGTGATTGGTCTCGAGTAGATGACGCAGCGCCGCGAAGCAGTCGCCGGGCCGTGCGAGCACTTCGAGGAGCATCGCGATGGTCATCCGGAAGTGCGACCGCAGCGGTTCGTCGGGCGCCTCGATCAGCGCGGTGAACGTCTTCTCGCCCCACGACACGAAACCCTCCGGCGGCTTCTTGCGGACGATCTTGCGGAGTTTCTTGGGGTCATCGCCCGCCTTGGCCAGCGCACGTGCGTTCTCCACGTCGTGCTCGGGGGCCTGGGCCACCACGTAGCCGATCGAATCGAAGCCCGCACGGCCGGCGCGGCCGGCGATCTGGTGGAACTCGCGGGCCCGCAGTCGGCGCACCCGATGACCGTCGTACTTGCTGAGCCCCGCGAACAACACCGTCCGGATGGGCACGTTGATCCCGACGCCGAGGGTGTCGGTGCCGGCGATCACCTGCAGCAACCCTTGTTGGGCAAGGCGTTCCACGAGTCGGCGGTAGCGCGGCAGCATGCCGGCGTGGTGTACACCGATACCTGCGCGCACCAACCTGGACAGGCTGTTACCGAAGCCGGTGTGGAACCGGAAGTCACCGATCGCGGCGGCGATGGCGGCGCGTTCCTCCTTGTCGCAGATCGGTACCGACAGCAGGGCCTGGGCTCGTTCGACGGCGGCCGCCTGGGTGAAGTGCACGACGTACACCGGCGCCCGGCCCCGGGTCACGAGATCGGAGATGGTCTCGTGGATCGGGGTCATCGCGTAGGAGTGTTCGAGGGGAACCGGACGGTGGGTGCCGGTGATCGCGGCCGTCGGCCGGCCGGTGCGGCGCCGGAGGTCGTCGACGAAGAAGGTGACGTCGCCGAGGGTTGCCGACATCAGTAAAAACTGGGTGTGGGGGAGCTCGATGAGCGGGACCTGCCATGCCCAGCCGCGATCGGACTCGCCGTAGTAGTGGAATTCGTCGGCGACCAGCGTGCCGATGTCGCTGTCGGGTCCGTCGGCCAGGGCGAGGTTCGCGACGATCTCCGCCGTCGCGCAGATGATGGGAGCATCGGGATTGACGGCCGCGTCGCCGGTCAACAGCCCGACCTCGTCGGCGCCGAACAGGGCGCACAGGTCGAAGAATTTCTCGCTGACCAGTGCCTTGATGGGCGCGGTGTAGAACGCACGCTCACCCCGGCACCGGGCGAAGTAGATCGCGCCCGCCGCGACGAGCGACTTACCCGAGCCGGTCGGGGTGGCGAGGATGACATGGCTGCCGGCGATCAGCTCGAGCAGCGACTCTTCCTGATGTTCGTACAGCTCGAGCCCACGATCGGTCCACCAGGATGTGAACCGGGACAGGGCTTCGTCGTCATCGGCGACGGGGGTCAGCACCGTGCCGGGTGCCGGGGTACCGATCACATCGGAGATGGGGGACCCCCGACACCACCGTGCCCGCCCGGGCCGTCACCGCCGGAGCCGTCACCGCCGGGGTTGTTGTGCCCGTCGGTGTCCTCGCCGCCCTGCCGGATCTGCTCGGCGAGGAAACGCTCGAGCTCGGCGCCGAGTTCGTCGCCGCTGGGCAGTTCCTCCTCGGCGGCCAGCAGGGAGGCACGCTCCTGTTGCGCCTGGGTGAACGAGTCGTACTGGGTCTCGAGAGCCGCGACCACCGACTCGATCTCCTCGTTGCCGGAGACCTCGTTGTCGATCTGACCACGAACCTTTTCCGCGGCACTCTCGAGCGCCGCGGTCGGCAGGTCGAGACCTGTGAGTTCGCTGACCGCTGCGAGCAGACGAGCCGAGGCGGCGGGGTAGTTGGTCTGTGCCAGATAGTGCGGCACGTGCACCGACAGACCTGCGGCCCGGTAATGGTGCTGGCCCATCCGCAGCTCGAGCAGCATGGACGCGCTTGCCGGGAGCTTCATGGCCGATCCCCAGCGCGGGAGGTCACCGAGGGCGTCGGGGTCGCTGCCGTGCGCCGTGATGGACGGCGGCCGGGTGTGCGGCACGGCCATCGGGATGGCGTTGAGCCCGACGACGTCGGTCACGCCGAAATGATCCGACAGGCGCCGGACGGCGTCGACGAACTGTTCCCAGCGCAGATCCGGCTCGGACCCGGACAGCAGCAGAAAACCGCGGCCGGCGTTGTCCCGGATGGCGTGCATGGTGAGCTCGGGCATCGCGACTTCGGTGAAGGTCTCGCCGCTGAAGGTGATGGTCGGGCGGCGGGAGCGGTAATCCATCAGCTCGTCGGAGTTGAAGGTGGCCAGGAGTTGAGAATCCAGGCTGTCCCGTAGATGTGTGGCGGCCAGCGCGACGGCGTGTCCGGCGTCGGCGAATCCCTCGAGTGCATGGATCAGGACGGGGCCGCTCTCGCCGCTGCCGAGCTGGGGCGCCGGAAAGGCGAGTTCGTAGAGGTGATCGTCCCCCTGTGGGCGCTCGTCCATCTCCGCCCTCCTTTCGGCGTTCGGTGGTGCATTACGTCGGTGACCCGGCCGGGCCGGTCGAGTCGTCTGCATCTCATTGTCCCGCACAGACCCGCCCGGGGGCCAATCACCCCATTCTCTGGGCGGTGGCAGCGGGGACATGACGTGCGAGACGGACGTGATCTACAACCACCTGCGGTCACTGGTGATTCCCGTCGTGTGCCACCGGAGTGTCGGTCGGGCCCGCGGGCCGCGGTCTTTGGCACAGTAGGCGGTTGTGAGCAGACAGTTCGGGCGGCGACGTGCCGGCGGCACACGACGGTGTACTCGCCGACGAGGCGCACCGCCGGTGGCGCTGGCGCTGGCCGCGGGCATGTGCCTGCTGCTGGCCGCGTGTTCGACGGACGGACAGCCGACCGCCGGGATGCCGGACCTCGCCGGTCGAGCCGTCGCGGCACAGGATTTCCCGGCCGGCACTGCGAGTCGCGTTCCCGACCCGGCCGTCGCCGGCGCCCTCGCCGACATCACCGGGGCATCGCGCACGGCGCTCCCCGAGCGGTGCGCCCCACCGCCGGTGATCGCCGGTGGGGCGGTGGTGCAGGTCGGTCCGGGCGGACAGGACCGCACCACGTATACGGCCGCGGTGGCCTACGCCGGCGAGCACACCCTCGACGAACTGCGTGCACAGCTCGACGGGTGCACCACGTGGACCACCGGCACCGCGACGGCGGCCACGACGGTCCGCGCCGAGGTGCTGCCCGCGCCGCCGGCGCCCGATGGGGTGTCCACCCTGGCGCTGCGACGCACCATGGAAACCGGCGGCACGCCGAACGCGCTGATCACCAGCACCGTCACCCTCATCGGGGAACGCGACGGTATCCGGGTGTACGTCGAGTACCGGTGGCCCTCCTCGGGTCCGTTGCCGCCGGCGGCCGGCACTGCCCTCGACGGACTGTTCGACAAGGCGATCGCTGCCGCCTTCGGCTGAGCACCCCGGGCCCGGCGGGCCCGCTGACCTGTGGACGCACGCCCACCTGTGCACAACCCCGGGGTCCCGGAGCCCGACGGGCCGGAACGGGGGTTCGGCGACCCGATGATGACGACATGTCATCACCGTCACCCACCTCATCCGGCGCGCGTCTCGACGCCACCGCCCTCCTGACCGCCATCCCGGCCCTGCTCGGGTTCGTCCCGGAACGATCCATCATCGTCGTCGCCGTGGGACCCGATCGCACCATCCGCGCGACGATGCGGCACGATCTCGTCCTCGACGAGCGCGGCCGGCCACACGAGTCGCTGATCCGCGTCATCGAGAATCTGGGCACGATCGGTCGCGCTTATGGCGTAGGCGAGATGATCGCGATCATCGCCGACGACCGATTCGAGCCGTCCGATGCGCGATACCGCCGCGTGATGGCGATCATCGATCGTGCCTTCGGCGACGTCGGCGGTCTCCGGTTCGGCTTCGTGGCCAACGAGTTCGTCTGCGGCACACCGTGGTTGATCGTCTGGCGGCCCATCGGTGCGGTCTCCGGTTTCGTGCGCGTCCCGACCGCGGGTTCCGGTGTGCTCGACGACCCGCACACGTGCCCGACCGCCGTGGCCACTGCTGTGCGTACCGGTCGGCGGTTGTTGTCGAGCCGGTCGGAGATGCAGCAGATGTTGGAACCGGCGCCGCGCTGCGCCGGCTGCGGAGATCACCGCGCAGAATCCGATGATGAGCGCCAGCCGAGCGACCCCGCCGACCGAGAAGCCATGCTGGCGCTCATCGTGGACTGTGCCGGACCGGTGGCGCCGCGACTGGACTGCGCCACCCTCGAGAACCTCGAACGCGCGATCACCGACCTCCGGGTACGGGATGCCGCCCTGGCGCTCGCGGTGACCGACCTGCGCGACGGGGCCGAACGGCTGTGGCGCGAGCTGACCAGGCGCCTTCGGGGGCGGGGGCGGGCGAGCGCGGCCACGTTGCTCGCGCATCTGCACTACATCGGCGGCGAGGGAGCATATGCGGGCGTCGCGCTCGACACCGCCCTGAGCGCCGAACCCACCTGGTACTTCGCCCAACTCCTCGACAGTGCGCTGCGGGCCGGGATGCGGCCGCAGATGCTATGGGAGATGATCGCCGATTCCTATCGCGCAGCGTCGGACCTGGGAGTTCGTATCCCGGAACCGACGCTGCGCGAAGTGGGGTGACTTAGTGGTCCCCACCGGACATTACTCAGACCTTCTCGACGAAAACCGAATGCGCCATCTCGTTGGACAGCGACAGTCCCTCATGCCCGGGGGTGTCGATGCTGACCGAGGTGGGATTGCATGTGACCGTCACCCGCGCGTTGGGTACCACACCGGCCTCCCGCAGCGTCGCGATGAGCTCGGCGTCGGACTGTGCGTGCTCGGACAGCCGCCGCACGATGACGGCGACCTTGTCACCCTGCGGGAGATCGGAGAGCCGGGTCGTCGCGGCGTCATTGGTCACCGGCTCGGCGCCGAGCGCCTCAAGGCCCGGGATCGGATTTCCGTAGGGCGAGGTCGTCGGATTCTTGAGAACGGTGAGCAGTCGACGCTCGACGTTCTCGCTCATCACGTGCTCCCAGCGGCATGCCTCTTCGTGGACCTCGTCCCACGGCATCCCGATGACGTCGACCAGCAGGCGTTCGGCGAGACGATGCTTGCGCATCACCGCGATCGCGAGCCCCCGGCCCTTGTCGGTGAGTTCGAGGTGGCGGTCACCGGCCACCCGGAGCAGTCCGTCGCGTTCCATGCGGGCCACCGTCTGTGACACCGTCGGTCCACTCTGCTCCAGCCGCTCGGCGATACGTGCCCGCAATGGCACGATGCCTTCCTCTTCGAGGTCGTAGATCGTCCGCAAGTACATCTCGGTGGTGTCAACCAGATCGTTCACTGTGCGCAGTCCCTTTCGTCCCTCCCAAGACTACCCTGACCAGCGGCGCGAACCGTTGTCCCGACACCCATGCGGAAAAGGATTGGCCGCGTGGCGCGATCACCGGTCCGTACGCGGGATTCCGGGCCCCTGACGCCGATACGAGACACTGGTGGTCCGTCTCGGAAATGTGTGACCAGTCTCCGGCGTTCGACCGGCGCCTGGCTGCGTTGTCGTCGATCACGGTAGCGCCGCTATCGCTCTCTCCTCCGCCTTGCCAGACACCGGTCGCTCCACCGGATACCGGCCACCTATTTCCGAGACAGACCACTAGCCTTGAGTCGTGACCGATCGAACGAGCACGCGATGAGTGCGACCGTCATCTGGAGCGAGGACTTCCTCTCCTATCGGTGGGCGGACACCCACCCGATGAATCCGGTGCGGCTGGCGCTGACGATGAGCCTGGCACGCAGCCTGGGCATTCTCGAGGGCATCGATCCGCAACCGCCGTGCGCGATCGACGACGACGTCCTCAAGGTGGTGCACAGCGCCGACTACATCGACGCGGTCCGTGCCGTCGGGTCGGGTACCGCATCGTTGTCGGGTCCATTGCTCGAGCGACTCTTCGGACTCGGTGACGCCGACAATCCGGTCTTCGACGGCATGCACGAGGCCGCCCGGCTCCTGGTGGGCGGCACCGTGGCCGCCGCGCGGGCAGTGGCCTCCGGCTCGGTGGACCGGGCGGTCAACATCGGGGGCGGCATGCACCACGCCATGCGGTCGCGCGCGGCCGGGTTCTGCATCTACAACGACTGCGCGGTCGCCATCCACTGGCTCCTGGAGAACGGATTCGACCGCATCGCCTACATCGACATCGACGCCCATCACGGCGACGGCGTGCAGGCGGCCTTCGTGAACGATCCGCGGGTGCTGACGGTGTCGGTACACCAGCATCCGGCCACCCTGTGGCCGGGTACCGGTTGGCCCACCGAGGTGGGCAACGACGACGCCGCCGGGTCCGCGGTCAATCTCGCGTTGATGCCCGACACCCCGGACCGGTTGTGGCTACGGGCGTTTCATGCCGTCGTCCCGTCGGTGATCGCCGAGTTCCGGCCGCAGATCCTGATCAGCCAGTGTGGCGCCGACAGTCACCGCGCCGATCCGCTCACCGATCTGGCGCTCACCGTCGACGGCCAGCGGGCAGCGATGATCGCCATGCGGGAGATGGCCGACCGCTACTGCGACGGACGCTGGATCGCCGTCGGCGGCGGGGGATACGGCGTGGTCAACGTGGTGCCGCGGAGTTGGTCGCATCTGATCGGGGTGGCGCTGGACCGTGAGGTCGAGGTCACCCGTGCGATCGATCGATCCTGGTGTGAGACAGCCGAACAGGTGGCCGCCACCGTGTACAGCGATTACTCGCAGCCGCCGGTCGGGGTGATGGGTGACGGTGGCGACACCGACTTCGTCGCCTGGGACGGCGACACCGGACAGAGTCCGCCCGAGGGCATCAGCCCCTCCGCCCAGCGGCAGACCGACCGCGCCATCCTGGCCACGCGGCGCGCCGTGTACCCCCTGCACGGACTCGACCCGGAGGATCCCCGTGACTGAGCAGCACACCGCCCCCGTCGCGGACCGTCCCGAGCCGCGCGGACCGTGGGATTACCCGCGGCACTGGATCGCCGACGTCCTGGCCTCCGACGGCGGCGTCGTGCACCTGCGGCCTATCGTGCCCGACGACGCCGACCGGATCGTCGCCTTCCACGCCGGTCTCTCCGAACGCACCCGCTACATGCGTTACTTCGGTCCGACGCCGACCCTGCCGCCACGCGAGGTCGCCCGCATGACGACGGTGGATCATCAGCACCGGGTGGCGCTGGTCGCGGTCCTCGGCGGCGAGATCATCGCGGTCGGCCTGTACGAGGGCCTCGCGATGGACGGCAAACCGGAGTCGGCGGAGGTCGCCTTCGTCGTCGCCGACGAACATCAGGGCCGGGGCCTCGGGCCGATCCTCCTGGAGCACCTCGCGGGGGCGGCGGCCGAGAACGGTTTCACCCGCTTCGAGGCCGAGGTGCTCAGCGAGAACCCGAACATGGTCGCCGTCTTCCGCGACGCCGGATATCAGCTGTCACGCAGTTTCGACGGCTCGACCGTGCACGTCGAGTTCCTCATCGATCCCACCGAGGCCATGCTCTCGGTGCGCAACGCGCGCGAACGGGCCTCGGAGGCCCGCAGTGTGGCCAATCTCCTGCGGCCCACCTCGGTGGCGGTCATCGGGGCGTCGAATGACCCCAAGAAGGTCGGAAACGCGTTGCTGGCCAACATCATCGCCGGTGGCTTCACCGGTCCGGTGTTCCCGGTGAACGGTCCCGGCCACGGTCCCGACGACGCGGCCGACGTGGGGGATGACCCCGCCGATCATGGCACCGCACGACCGTCGGCGGCGGGTGGCGCGTCCGGTTCCCGCGGGTCCGTGGCGGGCCGGCGCACCCGCGAGCGGCCGCCGTCGGTGCGGGGCATTCGCGCCTACGAAACCGTCCGTGACATACCCGATCCGGTCGACCTCGCCGTCGTCGCGGTACCCGCCGAACGGGTTCCCGACGTGCTCGACGACTGTCTGGTGAAAGCGGTGCGCACCCTCGTGGTGGTGTCCTCCGGTTTCGCCGACAGCGGTGCGCAAGGCCTGGCCAGCGAGCACCGACTCGTCGAGCAGGTGCGCGAACACGGCATGCGCCTGGTCGGTCCGAATGCTCTCGGGGTGGCCAACAACGATCCGACGGTCGCACTGAATGCCACGCTGGCGCCACGTATCCCGGCGGTGGGCCGGGTCGGCTTCTTCTGTCAATCCGGTGCGCTGGGCATCGCGATCCTCGACACCGCGGCCCGGCGTCAGATCGGTTTGTCGACCTTCGTCTCCGCGGGGAACCGCGCCGACGTCTCCGGCAACGACCTGCTGCAGTACTGGGACACCGACACCGCCACCGACGTGGTGCTGCTGTACCTGGAGAGTTTCGGAAACCCGCGCAAGTTCTCCCGGATCGCCCGGCGCGTGTCGCGATCCAAACCGATCGTCGCGGTCAAATCCGGGAAAGGCGCCCTGACGCCGGTGCGGGCCGCACGCTCCGGCGCGGCCGGACTCGACGATCAGATCGCCCGGATGGTGCTCGAACAGGCCGGCGTGATCCAGGTGGACACCATTCCCGAATTGTTCGACTGCGCAACGGTCTTCGCGTTCCAGCCATTGCCACGCGGGCCGCGGGTGCGGATCATCGGCAACTCCTCGGTGCTCGGCAGCCTGGCCGCCGACACCGCCCGCAGCGGCGGCCTCGACGTCCTCGACACCATCGACCTCGGTGCCGGGGCGTCCGAGGAGCAGTTCGAGTCGGCGGTCTCGGCGGCGATGGCCGACACGACGGTCGACGCCATCCTCGTCGTGTTCGTGCCCCCGGTGGCCGTCGACGCCGATTGGCACGCCCGCGCGCTGATGGCGGCGGCCAACACCCCCGACGCCGACGGGCCCAAGCCGATCGTGACGACCTTCCTCGCGGTCGACGGCATCCCGCCGGGACTGAAGAAGCCCGGACCGGGCGGTCTGCCCGACCGCGGATCGATTCCGTCCTATGCCAGCCCCGAACGCGCGGCGACGGCGCTCGCCCGGGCCTGGCAGTACGCCCGATGGCGCCTGCGGCCCGAGGCCGTGGTCGCGCGTCCCGACGGAACCGACCCGGAAGCCGCCCGGATGTTCGTGCGCGAAGCGCTCGGCGACGCCACCGACGCCGACGCCGACCGGGTTCTCGGACACCTCGACAGCGCGCGGATCCTGCGCTGGTACGGCATCGAGGTCGTGCCGTTCCGGGAGGTCACCACAATGCACGAGGCATCAGCAGCGGCCCGTGCGCTCGGCTTCCCGGTGGCCGTCAAGGCGACCTCACCCACCTGGCGCGGTCGTCTCGACCGGGAGGGGGCCCGGCTCGACCTGCCGGACGCGACGGCGGTCGTGAACGCCTTCGCGGAGCTGACCGAGCTCACCGGCGACCGGGTGCTGCACGTGCAGAAGATGGCGTCCAAGGGCGTCGGCACGGTGATCCGGGTGCGCGACGACCCGTCGTTCGGTTCGCTGGTGTCCTTCGGGCTCTCCGGGCGCACCTTCGAGCTGCTCGGCGACCACGGCTATCGCGCGATCCCGCTGTCGGAGGCCGACGCCGCCGAACTGATCGACGAGCCGCGATCGGCGCCGCTGCTGTCCGGGTACGCGGGGGAGGCCGCGGTGGACAAGGCCGCGATCATCGAGCTTCTGCTGCGGATCTCGACCCTCGTCGACGACATCCCGGAGGTGCGTGAGGTGCTGTGCGACCCCATCCTCGCCTCGCCGGAGGGCGCGGCGGTCCTCAACGCGCAGATACGCATCGGCCCGGTGCCCACTCGAGCGGACACCGGGCCGAGACGGCTGGGGTAGGAGGCGCGATCAGCCGACCGGTCAGCTGGCGTAGGCGCGCAGGCGTTCCGCGCGATCGCCCTGGCGCAGCTTGCCCATCACCTCGCGCTCGATCTGACGGACACGCTCACGGGACAGACCGAACATCCGGCCGATCTGATCGAGGGTGCGTGGCTGCCCGTCGTCGAGTCCGTAGCGCATCCGGATGACCTGCTGTTCGCGCTCGTCGAGCGTGGCGAGCACGGCGCGGACATCGGTGTGCATCAGCCCGGCGATGACGGCGCTCTCTGCCGAGGTCGCCTCGGCGTCCTCGATGAAGTCACCGAGCGGTGCCTCCTCGTCGCTGCCGACCGGCATGTCGAGGCTCACCGGGTCGCGGCTGTGATCGAGCAGATCGGCAATCTTCTCTGCCGGGATACCCGACTCGTTGGCCAGTTCCTCGTCGGTGGCCTCGCGACCGAGCTGCTGATGCAGTTCACGCTTGATGCGCGCGAGCTTGTTCACCTGCTCGACGAGGTGGACGGGGAGCCGGATGGTGCGGGACTGATCGGCCATACCGCGGGTGATGGCCTGCCGGATCCACCAGGTGGCGTACGTCGAGAACTTGAAACCCTTGGCGTAGTCGAACTTCTCCATCGCGCGGATCAGCCCGAGGTTGCCCTCCTGGATGAGGTCGAGCAGCGGCATGCCACGGCCGGTGTAACGCTTGGCCAGGGACACGACCAGGCGCAGGTTGGCCTCGAGCAGATGGGCGCGGGCCGCCTCGCCCTCCCGGACGACGATGGCCAGATCACGCTTCTTGGCCGCCGACAACCGCTTCTTGGTGGCCAGCACATGCTTCGCGTAGAGGCCCGCCTCGATCTGCTTGGCCAGTTCCACTTCCTGCTCGGCGTTGAGCAGAGCCGTGCGGCCGATCCCGTTCAGATAGACGCGGACGAGGTCGGCGGCGGGGGATTGGGCATCGAGGTCCTGCTCGGTCATGGCAGGGCGGGTACGAGTCGCGTCGTCGGCGAATCCAGTGGTCGTGGTTGAACGTGCAAGTGTCGAGCGTGACATGCGGCCTCCTGAATTGAGTGCGTTCACTGGGTGCAACGCCTCCGGCGCCCGGAAAGTTCCCGTCCCCGATGTCGGCGGACACCCGGTCTGTACCGGTTGACCTGGGCCAACGGCCGACAGAGCAGCTGTCGGTCTGAGAAGTTGCTGAGATGTCCCGAGCCGGTGAACCGGCCGGCGCGGGGTGGTACGTGGCGGATCAGGAATCCGGATCGACGGTGTGCGAATCGATGGTCCGGGAGTCCGGGCGTCGGGAGTCCGGCTCACGTGGGTCGGACTCGGTGGTGGGGTTCAGTTCCTGCGGGCCGAAGACCGAATGGTCGACGCCGTGCAGATAGTGCGGTACTGCGCCGCGTTTGCGTGGCGGCCGGTCGTTGGCCACCAGGACGGCCACCCACGGCAGCGGGATCGACAGCACGACGATGCCGAGCGCGAGGAGCCCGTTCCCGGTCGAGCTGTACACGATGCCCGCAATCACCAGGGCGGGCACCCGGAAGGCCATCAGCGTCAGGTATTTGCGCACCCGAGCCCGGTGCTGGGCCTCGTAGGATTCCTGCGCGTCGGTGATGAGGAAGGTCTCCGCCGGCACATGATGTCCGCGGCCATGCGACGACGGGGCCCCGTGCGCGGTCTGATCGTTCATGACACCCTTCTCACTGCCGGTCACCGGTCGTCGCGTCGCGTCGTCGGTCCCGTCACGAGTTGATTCGTCGCGGCCCCCGCGTCGGACGTGTCATTGCCTAGCCCATCTTCCAGCTTTCCACTTTCGCCAACCGAATGCACCACCGGCCCGGGGCGATCGTCGGCTCGCCCGACTGATGTGCCGGGGCGTGCCAGGGTGACGCACAATGGACGTATGGGAACCGAAACCATCGAACGCCCGGACCTCGACGAGTGGTCCGACACCAAGACCGACGAACGCCCGGATGCCGACGCCACCGATCGCGGGGACGACGACCGGCCGAAGTTCTTCCACTACGTCAAGAAGGAGAAGATCGCCGAGAGCGCGGTCATGGGCACCTACGTGGTGGCGCTGTGCGGGGAGACCTTCCCGGTGACCCGCTCGGCCAAGCCGGGATCACCGGTGTGTCCCAAGTGCAAGAAGATCTACGGCCGCATGCGCAAGAGCTGATCAGCCCTCGGTCCGGTCGTCGGACGGCGAGCGATCCGATGACGGGCGCGAGCGGCGGATGGGGCCCGAGGAGAGCCGGTCGGGCAATGTCCGCAACTGCCCGGTGATGTCGGAGGTCTGCGAGTTCACCCACTCCCGGACCTGCGTGGTCGCCGACGCCTTGGCCGGCCACAGCGCCTGCACGGCGGCGTTGAACTCGGCCCCCAGCACGATCGCGAAGCCGAGGAAGAACGCGAACAGCAGGAAGGCGATCGGCGTGGCGAGCGCTCCGTAGGAATAGTCGGCGCGGGTGACGGCGGTCAGATAGATGCGCAGGATGTAGCTCGCGATCCAGAACACCATCCCGGCCAGCACCGCGCCGCCCATCAGCCGGTGCCAGGGCAGCGGGTTGGGTAACGCGAGGTGATAGAGGGTCGTCAGCACCCCGAGCAGCAGAACCGACACGAACGGGAAGTAGCCGACGTCGATCAGCGTGGTGATGATCGGATCCCAGGACTGCGGGACGATGTCGTGCAGGTAGTTGGGACCCAGCGCCACCAACGGCAGCAGGGGGACGGCCGCACACAGGAACCCGATGTAGAGCAACAGAGCAAAGATGCGCTGCCACACCGGGTTTCGTACTTCGTGCTGATCGTGTGCATGCACGATCGAGGAGATGAAGCAGGACACCGCCGACGACCCCGCCCACAGCGACAACACGAAGCCGAGCGACACCAGACCCACCCGGCCGCGGTTGAGTACGTTGTCGACGGTCGGGGTGATCAGGTCGTTGACCACGCTCTCGGAGAAGGTCCGGTCGGCGAAGGAGATGATGCGCTCGTAGATGACGTCGACGGTGTCCGGCCCGAACCAGCCTGCGATGTAGCCGACGCTGCCAAGCAGCCCGAGCAGCAACGGCGGTAGCGACAGGGCCTGCCAGAACGCGGCCTGCGCCGACCATCCGACGATGCCGTGATCCCAGGCGTTGACGGTGGTGCGCCATGCCAGCCGGTGCAGGTTGCGCAGGACCGGGAGCCGGGCGCCGGGCTCGGTGTCGTCGTCGGGATGGTCGAGCGGCTGATCGTGCCCGGGCCGCGACGGGGCATGACCGGAGGGGGCAGGTGGTGAGGGGACGTGCCGATCATTCTCGGCCGGCCGGCGGTCGTCGATCGGCAGATCGGCCGACTCCGCCGGTGCCGGGCGTCTGACCCGGATCGGATCGGTGGGAGCCGCCGTGGGGCCCTCGGGCAGGGTGTTGCCCCGTAGCGGTGCGGTGGGCCGGGATGTGGTGCCGGACCGCATCGCACGCACCGGGACGCCCGGCGACGTTCCGTCGTCGGCGATGGGTGCGGGGTTGCGGTTTCTGCCTGCGATACCTTCAGCATTCCTGATCGTGGTCACGAATGGGTATTCCGGGCGGCCGGTGTCCGTCGATTCATGCCGGTCGATTGCCGCGGCTGGGCGCGATTGTGGCGCCGGCCACGTGTCGCGATGCGTGCTGAGACCCCGCGCGCCGGTAGCATGAGCGAGGTCCCTTGCCGGTGCGGACACCGCATCGACAGGGGTGGTTTTGTGCCTCCCGCCGGAAGTTCCAGGTCGGCGCCGACCGGCAGGTCAGCGCCGTCACGGACGCCGGTGGTGGTGAGCATTCCGAGCGCAGTGGAGGAGCAGCACCCTGGTGACGTCCGCCGAGAACTCCGTAGCCGGTGTCCACGCAGCCGGTGTCCACGCACCTGCCGGGGAGCCGGTCACCGCCCGGGTGTCCTCGGGCCCCCCGCTGCGTGCCTGGCAGCGCCGGGCGCTGACCAAGTACCTCACCCGCCGCCCGCGGGATTTTCTCGCGGTGGCGACACCCGGGGCCGGCAAGACCACCTTCGGTCTGCGGATCGCACGCGAGTTGCTCGACGATCGCACCGTCGACCAGATCACCGTGGTCGCGCCGACCGAACACCTCAAGCACCAGTGGGCGCAGGCCGCCGCCCGGGTCGGAATTGCCCTGGACTCGCGGTTCAGCAACTCCGCGGGCCAGACCAGCTCGGATTTCGACGGGGTCGCGGTCACCTATGCCCAGGTCGCCGCCCATCCCGCCCGGCACCGGGTGCGCACCGAGAACCGGCGCACGCTGGTCATCCTCGACGAGATCCACCACGGCGGCGACGCCAAGTCCTGGGGTGAGGCCATCCGCGAGGCGTTCTCCGACGCCACCCGACGCCTCGCCCTGACCGGTACCCCGTTCCGGTCCGACGACTCGCCGATTCCGTTCGTCACCTATGAGCCCGAACCGGGCGGCGTGCAACGCTCTCGCGCCGACCACACCTACGGGTATGCCGACGCGCTGGCCGACGGAGTCGTGCGGCCGGTGGTGTTCCTGGCGTACTCGGGGCAGGCGAGCTGGCGGACCAGCGCGGGCGAGGAGTTCACCGCCCGCCTCGGTGAGCCGTTGTCGGCCGAGCACACCGCCCGCGCCTGGCGGACCGCGCTCGACCCGCACGGTGACTGGATTCCGGCGGTCCTGACCGCGGCACACACCCGTCTGGGACAGCTCCGTGCCTCCGGTGTGCCCGATGCCGGTGGGCTGGTCATCGCCACCGACCAGACCACCGCGCGCGACTACGCCGAACTGCTGGCCTCGATCACCGGGAAGGCCCCGACGATCGTCCTGTCCGACGACCCGAAGTCGTCGTCGCGGATCGCCGAGTTCGCCACCTCCGACGACGAATGGATGGTCGCGGTTCGCATGGTGTCCGAGGGTGTCGACGTGCCCCGGCTCGCCGTCGGGGTGTACGCGACCAGCGCGTCGACTCCCTTGTATTTCGCTCAGGCGATCGGCCGGTTCGTGCGGTCACGGCGCCCGGGTGAGACGGCGAGCGTTTTTCTCCCATCGGTCCCGGTCCTGCTGGATCTGGCGAGTCAGATGGAGGCCGAGCGCGATCACGTGCTCGGCAAGCCGCATCGGGAGAGCGACGGCCTCGACGACGCGTTGCTCGAGGATGCGAACAAGCAGAAGGACGAACCCGGCGAGGACGAGAAGGGTTTTCAGTCACTGCACGCCGACGCCGAACTCGACCAGGTGATCTTCGACGGGTCGTCGTTCGGCACCGCCACCTTCGCCGGCACCGAGGAGGAGTCGGATTACCTGGGGTTGCCGGGGCTGCTCGACGCCGATCAGGTGCGGGCGCTGTTGCGTCGACGCCAGGACGATCAGGTCGCCGCGCGCACGACGGCAGCCGCCGGGAACAAATCCGATGCCGGCGCCGGGGCGCAGACTCCGCGCAGCACGGGGGAGAATCTGCATGCCCTGCGCAAGGAACTGAACAGTCTGGTCGCCATGCATCACCACCGCACCGGTAAACCGCACGGCATGGTGCACAACGAGTTGCGCACCCGCCTCGGTGGTCCGCCCACCGCGATGGCGAGCGCCGACCAGCTACGCGAGCGCATCAACGCGCTACGTGAGTGGCGCTAGTGTTCTGATAAAGACCACCCGACGACAGACCACTCGACAGGCGGCGACCGCCAGACAGCAGCAGGCCCGGCCGGAGAACTCCGGCCGGGCCTGCTGACGTACTGCGTGTCGGTCGCTAGACGAGTTCGCCCGCGGACTCCACGACGGTCGCACTGAGTTCCACGAGGCGCGCTTCATGCTCGTTGAAGTGATGACGGCAGAAGAGAAGCTCGCCTCCCGTGGGGAGAACGGCGCGTACCTTGGCCGCGGCGCCGCAGCGATCGCAGCGATCGGCAGCGGTGAGCGGCATGGAGATCGGGGCTGTGGTGGCAGTGTCTGTCATGATTCCTCCGTCCCGGTCCGGCGCCTGTCGGTCGCCTTCCCTTCGTGAGCCGACACATCCGGGCGATGCATCGACCTTCACTCTGTCAGACGCTCGGGGGTTTCGTATTGTTCCGCGCGCCGCCTCGGTGTGTCGTCACTCACCGTTAACACCGCACACATCGACCGCAACACCGGTACAAGCGGGTGTTACGCATGATGCGACCCGGCTCACAGCGCCGGGCCCGGTCGTCGAATCAGAGCGGTCCTAACCGGCGGCCGCCGCGGTCGGACGGCCCTCGGCGACCGCCTCCTGCTGTTCGCGCAGTTCGCTGACCGCGTCCGAGGACTCGCTCTCCCGATCGCGCAGGTACGCACGCAGGGAGTAGGCGAAGGCTGCCGCCCAGGCGATGCTGATGACCACGTAGAACGCGGTGCGCACCGGCGCCGACGCGTCGATCAGATCGCTCTTGAGCAGGCTGCGGGCGTTGGTCAGAACGATCAGACCACCCACCGAGGCACCGAGCAGTCGCGGCGGGATGTGCCGGACCAGCCAGGCAGCGATAGGGGCCGCGACGACGCCGCCGACGAGGATGGCACCGACCCACGCGAAGTTGATGCCCTGCGATCCGAGGCTGAACAGGAATCCGAGGCTGGCCGCGACCGCGATGATGAACTCGCTGGTGTCGATCGATCCGATGACCTTGCGCGGCTCGAGGCGTCCGCTGGCCAGGATCGCCGGGGTGCCCACCGGGCCCCATCCGCCGCCGCCGGTGGCGTCGACGAAGCCGGCGACGAAGCCGAGGGGACCGAGGAACCGCTTACGCAGCGGCTTGCCCAGGTGATGACGAGGGATGCCCTGGAAGGTGAAACGCAGCAGGATGTAGAGGCCGAGAAGCAGCAGGATCACGGCCATGACCGGGGCAGCCGCCTCGGTGGACAGCTGCGACAGGATGGTGGCACCCAGGAAGGCGCCCACGGCACCGGGGATCGCGATCCGCCGCACCACACGCCAGTCGACGTTGCCGAACTTCCAGTGCGAGACACCCGATACGAGGGTGGTCCCGATCTCGGCGAGGTGCACGGTGGCCGACGCGGCGGCCGGGTTGGTGCCGATCGCCAGGAGCAGCGTCGTCGTGGTGACGCCGTAGGCCATGCCGAGGCTGCCGTCGACGAGTTGGGCGGCAAAACCGACCAGGGCGATGAGAACGATGGTGCGCATGTGTCAGGGGCTTTCGATGCCGGTGCCGCTGCGGGCAGAAGTCGTCGTGGGGGACAGGTACGACGGATGAACCGTCGGGGCACCTATCGACACAGCATCGACGCGACCCGCACCAGATCGACCGCACGGCGCGACACCAGAAGTGGCGTCGAGGGTCGCGGATGGACCCAACTCCCCAAATGCGGCATTCGGACATCGTACGAGGTCCGAGCCCTCGATCGGGAATCGTCAACGGCCGATGAAATCCGGCTGGCCACAAAGGTTGACATGCGCACTCGCCCGTGGTTGCGGGCGAGTGGCATCAGTCCAGATAGTCGCGCAGGACCTGCGACCGCGACGGGTGGCGCAGCTTCGACATCGTCTTGGACTCGATCTGCCGGATGCGCTCGCGGGTGACGCCGTAGACCTGACCGATTTCGTCGAGGGTTCGCGGCTGACCATCGGTCAGGCCGAAACGCAACCGGACCACGCCGGCCTCCCGCTCGGACAGGGTCTCGAGTACCGACTGCAGCTGATCCTGGAGCAGGGTGAAGCTCACCGCGTCCACGGCGACCACGGCCTCGGAGTCCTCGATGAAGTCTCCGAGCTGGCTGTCACCCTCGTCGCCGATGGTCTGGTCCAGCGAGATGGGTTCCCGAGCGTACTGCTGGATCTCCAGCACCTTCTCCGGAGTGATGTCCATCTCCTTCGCGAGCTCCTCCGGGGTGGGTTCGCGACCCAGATCCTGGAGCAGTTCACGCTGGATGCGGCCCAGCTTGTTGATCACCTCGACCATATGGACGGGGATGCGGATCGTGCGCGCCTGGTCGGCCATGGCGCGGGTGATCGCCTGCCGGATCCACCAGGTGGCGTACGTGGAGAACTTGTAACCCTTGGTGTAGTCGAACTTCTCGACCGCGCGGATCAGACCGAGATTGCCCTCCTGGATCAGATCCAGGAACGCCATACCGCGGCCGGTGTAGCGCTTGGCCAGCGAGACCACCAGTCGTAGGTTGGCCTCGAGCAGATGGTTCTTCGCGCGGTTGCCGTCGCGGGAGATCCAGTTGAGGTCGCGCTTCTGGGCCGTGGTGATCTTCTCGCCGGACTCCATGATGCGGCGCAGCCGTTCCGTCGCGAACAGGCCGGCCTCGATGCGCTTGGCGAGCTCGACCTCTTCCTCGGCGTTGAGCAGTGCGACCTTGCCGATCTGCTTGAGATAGGCGCGCACCGAGTCGGCGGAGGCGGTGAGTTCGGCGTCCTTGCGGGCCTGCCGCAGCGCCTCGGACTCCTCTTCGTCCCAGACGAAGTCACCGGCCGTCTTCTCCGGTGTGGCGGTCTCCTTGGCGGCCGCGGACTTGCCCGTGGCGGTCTTGGCCGTATCGGCGGCGACGACGGTGACCGAGTTGTCCTCGTCCTCGTCGTCGGCGTCCTCGGCGGTGGCGTCGTCGGTGTTATCGTCGTCGACCTCGAGGTCGTCGTCGATCTCCACGTCGTCGTCGAGTTCGGTGTCGGGGGCGTCGATGTCGTCGATCGAGTCCGGGCCGTCCTCGACGTCACCGTCGGGTTCGCCGGCCGGACCCGCGGCAACCTTCTTCGCCGCCTTCTTGGCGGGTGCCTTCCGAGCGGCCTTCTTGGCCGGCGCCTTCCGGGCGGCCTTTTTCGCCGCCTTCTTGGCGGGTCGTTGTGTGGATGTCTCGTCGCTCGCGGCGTCGGCCGACGGATCCGCGGTGGTCTCGACCACGGCGTTCTCGTCGATCCCGGCGTCCGCATGACGGGTCTTGGTGGCTGCCACGTACAACCTTTCAGAACTGACTCTTGACGCGTCGCGGCAGCACGGGCCACCGCGGGTGAGGGCTTGGATGTCGGCGCATGATGACCGGTGCCGACCATTGTAACGACATCGACCTGTCCGATGTGTCAAAGGCCAGGTCACGGCCGTCGCCGGTGCCGCGCGGAACCGGTGTCGCCGTAGACATTGCGGAGTTGTGCCGGAAGTTCACGACAGCGGAGCGGGCGTTGCGTGGTCACGTCTTCAAGCCGCGGGACACGGCCATCGCGGCGCCGACGATGCCCGCGGTGTTGAGCAGGGTCGCGGGTACGACCGGCGTCGAGTTGGTCAGCAGCGGAATCCACTTGTCGGACTTGCGGCTGATGCCGCCCCCGGCGATGAACAACTTGGGCCAGAACAACGCCTCGTAGGTGGACAGGACCTCGGAGACCTTCTCGGTCCACTTCTCATACGACCATCCCTTCTCCTCTTTGATCCGCGACGACGCCTGGTGCTCGGCCTCCTTCTTGCCGATGTGCATGTGCCCGAGCTCGGTATTGGGCACCAGGGTCCCGTTGATCAGGATCGCCGACCCGATGCCCGTCCCGAAGGTCAGGAGCATCACCACGCCGTCGACGCCGCGGCCGGCGCCGTGCGCGTCCTCGGCCATGCCGGCCGCATCGGCGTCGTTGAGCACCGACACCTGACGACCGCCGAGACGCTCGCTGAACAAGGCGTACACATCGGTTCCGATCCAGGACTTGTCGACGTTGGCCGCCGTGCGCATCACGCCGTCGGTGATGACCCCGGGCAGCGTGATCCCGACCGGTCCGGTCCAGCCGAAGTGACCGACCACCTCGGCGACGCCTCCGGCGACCGCATCCGGCGTCGCCGGTCGAGGAGTCAGCACCTTGAATCGTTCGCCGACCAGTTCACCGGTGTCGAGATCGACCACCCCACCCTTGATGCCGGACCCGCCGACGTCCACACCGAAGGCGAGATGCGTTGACGTGGAACCGGTGTCGGGGATGTCGGCGGTTCCCGACCCCTCTGGTGCTGACGTGGCTGACGCTGACTCGGTCATCGCGACCGTCCTCTCCGGCGGTGACGGGAACTCTCGTACACAGGCTATCCAGGCGGCGGGGCGCACGCTCGGTGTAGGCGAACAGGCGGCCGGTACCGGGGGTACACCGCGGCGAGGGCGTGTCTCCCGATCCTTGCAGGGGAGTTGGGCGCAGGGGAGTTGGGCGCAGGGGAGTTGGGCGCAGGGGAGTTGGGCGCAGTGGAATTGGGAGACACGCCCTAGTTGAATGGAGACGTGAACTCACCCGCCGAACAGCGACCCGCGAACGACGACCTCGAGGCGATTGCGAGGTCGGTGGCACAGGCGGCGGCCGAACACGTCCGCAGCCGGCGACCCGAACTCTTCGGTTCGAGCGCCGATCCTGCCGCGGACACCATTCCCGCCGTGTCGACGAAGTCGACCGTGCCCACCGTGCCCACCGTGTCGACGAAGTCGACGGAAACCGATCCGGTGACGGTCGCCGACACCGAGACCGAGCACCTCATCCGGTCACTGCTGCGCACCGCGCGACCCGACGACGAGGTGCTCGGCGAGGAAGCCGGCGGCAGCGTCGATGTACCGTCCGGTGTGCGGTGGGTCGTCGACCCCATCGACGGCACGGTGAACTTCATGTACGGGGTGCCCGCGTATGCGGTCTCGGTGGCCGCGCAGATCGACGGGCAGTCGGTCGCCGGTGCTGTCGTCGACGTCGCCCGCGGACTCACCTACAGCGCCGCGCGCGGAGGTGGTGCCTACCTCCACGGCGCCGACGGCACACGAATTCGGTTGTCCTGCAATGAGATCGATCGTGCAGATCTCGCTCTGGTCGCCACCGGATTCGGCTATGAGGCCACGCGCAGGCGGATTCAGGGCGAGATTGTCGCCGGGCTGTTGCCGCGGGTGCGTGACATCCGCCGGATCGGGGCGGCCGCCCTTGACCTGTGCATGGTCGCCAGCGGGGCCGTGGACGCGCACTACGAACACGGTCTGAGCCCCTGGGACTGGGCGGCCGGCGCCCTGATCGCCGCCGAGGCGGGCGCGGTGGTTCACATCCCGCCGCCGGACTCGCGGTCCTCGGAGGGATATCTCACCCTGGCGACCGCCCCGGGTATCGCTACCGAACTGGTGTCCATCCTCGACGAACTCGGCGCACGCGACCGCGTCGCCTGAGGCAGGTGCGTCGCCGCCGTCAGCAGGTGGACGAGTGCACCGCTTTCAGCAGTGCCGGGTCCACGCCGGTTTCCGGCTTCTTGGGGTCGGCGGTGCGCAGCACCTCGAGGGCGGCGAGGGTGTCTTGGGACAGCTCGCTGCTCTTGTAGTACTCGCCGAGGGCCACGTCCACCGTGGTCCCGCGCCGGTTGTCGTTCACCAGCTGGGCGCACGGGAACGCGAGCCAGACCGCTGCCGCCCCGGCCCGGCCGGCCGGACCGAACCGGATCTGCGCCACACAATGCAGATCGCGGTTCGGGTAGACCGTGTCGTCGCCATAGGGGTTGTCGGGGGCCGGATTGAATCCCTGACCGCTGAGGTCGTCGGCCACCGATCGCGCCACGCCGCGCTCGCCGGAGGCGTTGAGCACCCGCACCTGGAACGTCGACAGCGGGGCGGGGGACACCTCGAGCATGTCCGCGCGGGCAACCGCATCGAGGCGCACCGGTGCTGCCGGGGTCGCCGCGGGCGTCTCACCGGGGGTGGATGTCGCCGGCGTCGGTTGGTTGCAGTCGGTCGGCGCAGACGACGCCTGCGTATCGGAGAGGGCCACCACCCACACCACGACCCCGACGATCACCAGCACAACGGTCACGATGATCGCCGGCGCATAACGTCGGCGCCGGTAGGACCGACCGTTCTCGTCGGCCGGATACCCGGTCGTAATCTGCGACACCACGGTGCGGTGGCTCCTCTCCCGACAGGGGACTGGCTTGGTTCGGGCAGCCCTTGGTGTGGGTGGTTCTTGATCTGGGCAGCTTGGTTCTGGGGGTCAGCGTAGAGGGTCGTGGAGGGTGTGGTCGGCAACGGGCGTCGGCGTGCCCGGGCGCGTCGCCGCACAGGTGGACGGCCCCCTCGGAGACACCCGGGAATTCCAGGTGCCGACGATTGTTGACCCAGCGGGGTCCGTCCACTATTCTTCGGGCGCCCGCTCTCCACGGCCCATGGGGAGCGAAATGACGGAATGTGAGCAAGATCACATCCGACTAACGGGTTACGGGTAACGAATTGCACCGGTCATGACGTTGTAGTGACGCCGCCGGCAAGACAATCCCGGCGGGGCTGCGCGCATCCACCGGCTGATCGGCCACAAGCCGAACAGCCCAGAGAGCGCCCCTTGAGACTCTCAACCACGTAAGGCACACAATGGCTACTGATTACGACGCGCCCCGACGCACCGAGACCGAGGACCTCAACGAGGACTCGCTCGAGGAACTGAAGGCACGGCGCAGCGAGGCGCAATCCGCTGCGGTCGATGTCGACGAGAGCGACACCGCCGAATCCTTCGAACTGCCCGGCGCCGATCTGTCGGGCGAGGAGCTGTCGGTCCGGGTGATCCCCAAGCAGGCCGACGAATTCACTTGCACCAGCTGCTTTCTCGTCTACCACCGCAGCCGTCTGGCTCGCGAGAACGGCAGCTCGATGATCTGCGTGGACTGCGCCTGACCGGCTGATCGCCGAGAAGGACACCACGTCGACCGGGGCCGCTCGTCGCACAGCGCGCGGCGGCCCACCGGATCGGTGCCGTCGAGCCGAGGCAGCACCGATCTCACGGGGAAGAACCCGTTCGCACAGTGCCGAGCCCCGACACATGACGGTGGCCTCGGCACTTCAGTTGTGGCACACCGGCCCGGCCCACGGACGGCTGTGACCACCGCCGCAGATGCGAAGATCACCTTGCTACACGCATCACCCAGTACGGATCACTTGTCAGTGCTGATCACGCGCCGGTGCAGAGCAATCTGCGCGACGACGGCTATGGGGATGAATCAATCCGCCGGACCCGAATCGGCGGGACCCGAATCTGTCCGGCCCGAATCGGCGGGGGGAGTGGCCGCCGCGTCGGGGATACCAAGCGCGGCCAGCAACTCCGCCGGGTGCCGCGTCGACACCAACCAATAGGGCGTCGGATCGTCCGGGTCATCGAGGACCACGAGAATCATGGTCTTGACCCACGCCCGATGGACCAGGAACGCTGCCGGATCGAGCTGCCGCCCGAGCGCTGCGCTCTTCGCCGAGGCGGGGATGCTCGCGCCGCGGGCGATCACCGACCGCGGCAGCCGTGCACGATTGGCCTGCAGCTCACCATCGGCCGTCACACTGATCCGCACCCGACCCGCCGACCACAGCACCGCGGCACACAGCACCGCCGTCACCGGGTAGCCCAGCAGACCCCAGGGTGAGCTGTGCGCGGCCAGTTCGATCTCGTGGCCGACCACGCCGGTCAGCACCGCGGCGGCCAGCCACCACCACCACGGCACGAAGAGCCGCTCGTCGTAGCGGTAGGCGCCGTCATCGCCGGCCGGACCCTTTCCAGTGGAGCCGGTCGAGTGGTCGGGCGAGTGCGGTTCGGTCACGCGGCCAGCGTAGTCTGCCTGCGTGACCGCAGATTCGACCCCCGCTGACCTGACCCCCGAGGGCCGGATTCCGGTCCGCCGACTCGATCCCGAGTTGCCGATGCCGGCCCGGGCCCACCCTGGTGACGCGGGTGTGGATCTGTATTGCGCCATCGACCTCGAACTGCCCGCCGGGCGGCGTCAACTCGTACCGACCGGGATCGCGGTCGCCCTGCCGGTCGGCACCGTCGGCCTCATCCACCCCCGCTCGGGGCTCGCGGCGCGGACCGGGCTGTCGATCGTCAACACGCCGGGGACCATCGACGCCGGATACCGAGGTGAGATCAAGGTCTGCCTGATCAACCTCGATCCGGAGCAGCCCATCACCATCTCCCGCGGCGATCGCATCGCCCAGCTCGTCGTGCAGCGGGTCGAACTGCCCGACTTCGTGGAGGTCGACGAACTCGACGACACCAGCCGCGGCGCAGGCGGATACGGATCCAGCGGCGGCCACGCCGCCCTGCACGACGTGCCGTCGGCCGACGCCTGAGTCCGATCACCCGCCCGGTCGGTTAATCTGCGTTCATGGTCGAGAAGGCGGGGGCTGACAGGGACATGGGGGCGCAGGTGGGCGCAGACGCGCGTGCGGCGTCCGCCGTCCGAACCGACACGAGGAGCACCCATGGCCGGTGACGATGCACCGCGGATCGGTCAGGCACTCGGTCCCTACGACATCGAGGAACTGGCCACCGATCCCGGCGAGCTGGAGAACTCCCACCTCGATCTGGGGTCGGTTCTCGTCCCGGTCGTCGAAGGCGGGCAGGTCACCGTCGAGATGTCCGCGGACCATCAGCCGCAGGCCGTCTACCTGGTGACCCCACACGGCCGAATCACCGTGTCCGCCTTCGCCGCTCCCAAATCTCCCGGGCTGTGGCGCGAGGTGGTGCGCGAGCTGGCCGGCTCGTTGCGCGACGAGGGCGCCACCACCGGCATCTCCGACGGACACTGGGGTCGGGAGGTGATCGCCGAAGTCGACGACGCCACCCACCTGTTCATCGGTGTCGACGGCCCGCGCTGGATGGTGCGCTGTGTGGCCAGCGGTCCGAGCGTCTCGGCCGACGAGATGGCCCGCCTCGCGCGCGCCGTGCTCGCCGAGACGGTCGTGCGGCGTGGAACCGAGCCGTATCCGCCGCGCGATCCGTTGCCGATCGTGCTGCCGCCCGTCCTCGCCGAGCAGGTGGCCGCGGCGCAGCAGCAGATGATGGACGAGATGGCCGCCGAGCAGTCGGGTGCGCCGGCCGCACCCGTCCCGCAAGCCCCGACGCCACAGCCCGCCGAACCCGATCCCGACGCGGCCCCCGTCCCCGGTGGTGCACTCGACCAGCTCGCCCAGGCGACGGTCTGGACCGACGAGCAGGCACTCCTCGACGCTGATCCGGACACCGATGAGGCGGACACGGATGACGCGGGGACCGGCGGGGACGAGCCGAGCGGGGTCGCCGAGGAAACCGCGGAACCCGGCACCGACATCGCCGACGATGCGCCGCCGCCGTCGTCGGGCTCCGCGATGCAGCGCTTCCGCAGGCGCGGGCGGCGCTGACCACGGCGTCCTGACCGATCGGCTAACCCTCGGGATCCTGTTGCCCGTGATGCAGGGCCGCCCAGGCCCGAGCGCAGGAGTCGCCGAGCAGCGCCGGCCGCGCACCCCATCCGGCCAGCGTGACCTCGACCAGCGCCGAGCGCGGTGCGGCCGCACACCACTGCCGGGCCACCCCGATCGGATGCACCGGATCGTCGATGGCGGCGGTCACCGCCAGCGGGACCCCGAGGTCGGCGATCTCGGCCGGCCCCGGCGCACGATAGGCCGCTCCGCACCGCAACTGCGTCACCAGCCCGTCCGCCAGACCCCGCCAGGATCGGGTCAGCTCGGCGGCCAGCCACTCCGGACTCGTCGCGGTCATCGCCCCGATCGTCGGCTCGAGACCGTCCCGCTCGATCGACGAGGCGGTGAGTGTCGCGCTGTGCGCGGCCGCGGCGTGCTCCGGTGATCCCGACCACGCCGGCAGGGCGGCCAACACCCCGCAGCACCGGGACCGGCCGGCATCCAGTGCCCACTCGAGCGCGATCGCCGCGCCGATGGACACCCCGCCGACGAGGATCGGGCGGCCCTCTCCGGCAGCTGCGTCCAGCGTGGCGCGATATCCGCCGACCAGGTCGTTCGCCGGTTCCGGAGCAATCAGGTCCACCCCGAGCGACGCCGCCGCGGGACCGAAGGCACGCCGTATGTAGTCGGCGTCGGATCCGGTGCCCGGCAGCGCCACCAGGACGGCGGGATCGGGTGCGCCGGCGGCGTCATTCGCGGGCATGCAATGATCATGCTCCGGCGTTGTAAGTGATGGACGGAGAGGTCTACGCTGGCGACAAATGGGGTCTTTCGGACTCCCGGTCAAGCCCGCCGGTCGCCGACCCACACCAGACAGAGAAGCGTGGAGGTTGTGATGCCCACAGCCGGATATCTCAAGCGACTCACCCGCCGGCTGACCGAGGATCTCGGTGACGCCGACGCGGAGAAGATCGCCGAGGAATCGCGTGCGACCGGTGCCCAGCGGGCATCGGACTGCGGCCGCGGCGACGAGGTCGCCATGCACGGTGAGCTGAGGTCGGTCGAGACGTGCTCGAAGGCGGCCAAGGCGGGGGTGAAGGCCGAGTTCTTCGACGGCACCGACGTCGTGCTCCTCAAATGGCTGGGCCGCAACCGGATCCCGGGTATCGAGCCCGGCCGCAAACTGACCGTTCGGGGCCGGCTGGCGATGCACGAGGGAACCAAGGTCATCTACAACCCCTACTACGAACTGCATGGCGCAGAGGACTGAGTCCGACGCCGCCGAACCGGACGATCGACCCGATCACGTGCCCACCGGGGACAAGCCCGGCGCAACCGTTCTCGAACAGCTGGGCGGCGTCTCGGGGCTGATCTACTCGACCGTGCCGATCGTGGTCTTCGTGCCGGTCAATTCCTTCTTCGGTCTGCGGGCCGCGATCATCGCGGCCCTGGCGACCGCGGTGGCCGTCTTCGGCGTTCGATTGCTGCGACGCGAAGCGCTCACCCCGGCGGTATCCGGTGTCATCGGGGTCGCCATCTGTGTGTTCATCGCCCACCGGGTGGGAGATGCCAAGGGCTACTTCCTGTTCGGCATCTGGACCACCCTGGTCTACGCACTCGTCTTCGTGGTCTCGATCATGGTTCGGTGGCCGCTCGTCGGTGTCGCATGGCATCTGGTGAACGGGCAGGGAACAGGGTGGCGTCGTGATCGGCGCATCCTGCACGCCTACGACCTCGCCACCGCCTTGTGGGCGCTGGTCTTCGCCGCGCGCTACCTGCTGCAGTCGCAGCTCTACGACCACGATCAGACCGGATGGCTGGCCGTCGCGCGAATCTCGATGGGCTGGCCGCTGACCGCCGTGGCCGTTCTCGGAACGATCCTGCTGGTCCGTCGCGCCACGACGCGCGAGACACTCGGCGCCTGACCGGGCGGCGTCGGGGGTGTTCCGGCCTGCTCGGCGGCTTCAGCGCTGCTCGGTCAGCGTTGCTTGACGGTCAGAGTTGCCTGGCGGTCAGAGCTGCATGGCGTCGCGCAGCGCCGGTTCCACCTCGGCGGGGGCAATGAAGACCAGCTCGTCGCCACCCTCGATCGGATCGTCGGACTGGGGCACGATCACCCGCCCGCCGCGCAGGATGGCGACCAGTGCGACATCACGCGGAAGCGCCAGCTTGCGGACCGGCTTACCCGCCAGCGGCGTGTTCGACGGCAGAGTCAGCTCGACGAGGTTGGCCTGACCTTGCCGGAACGTCATCAGCCGCACCAGATCGCCCACCGTCACCGCCTCCTCGACGAGCGAGGCGAGCAGACGGGGAGTGGACACGGCGACGTCGACACCCCAGTCCTCGCCGAACAGCCACTCGTTGCGTGGATCGTTGACGCGGGCGACGACTCGGTTGACCGCGAACTCGGTCTTGGCGAGCAGACTCACCACGAGATTGGCCTTGTCGTCACCGGTCGCGGCGATCATCACGTCGAACGTGTGGAGCTCGGCCTGCTCGAGATTGGACAGTTCGCAGGCATCGGCGAGAACCCACGCCGCGCCGGGTACGGCGTCGGAGTCGATGTGCTCGACCTTGCGCTCGAACAGCGTCACCTCATGATCGTTGACGAGCAACTCCCGGGCGATCGAACGGCCCACGGCGCCGGCTCCGGCGATGGCGACTTTCACGGAAATGTGCTCCTGGCTGGTTGATGGGGCTCAGTCGTGGGTGGCGGGCGCCGAGGCGATGCCGCGGGCGTTGCGCAGGTTGTCGAGAAGACTGGCCGCGAACACCACATCATCTTGCTGCAGAACGGTTTTCGCGTCCGGCAGGATGGGGTGTCCGACGCGGTTGAGGAAGGCGATGCGAGCTCCGGTGATCTCCTGGAACTTGCCCACGGTGGTCCCGATCCACGATTCGTGGACCTCCAGCTGGGCCACGGCCAGCGACCCTGACGGATCACGCCACTCGGTGGTCGTCGACGTCTCGCCGAGCGCCGAGACGAAACGCTCCGTCGTCCACGGCACGGTGGCGACCGTCGGAATCCCCAGCCGCTCGTAGACCTCGGCTCGTTTCGCATCGTAGATCCGGGCGACCACGCGCTCCACGTCGAAGGTCTCCCGCGCGACCCGAGCCGAGATGATGTTGGAGTTGTCACCGGAGGAGACCGCGGCGAAGGCGTCGGCGTTCTCGATGCCGGCACGCTCGAGGACGTCACGGTCGAAGCCGACCCCGGCGATCGTCACCCCGGTGAAATCGGGACTCAGCCGGACGAAGGCCGACGGATCACGGTCGATGATCGCGACGTCGTGACCTCGCTTCTGCATCGCCATCGCGAGCGACGACCCGACTCGCCCACACCCCATGATCACAACCCGCACGTCGTTCCTTCCACCGGTCGCGCGCAGCCCGAGGACCCGCGGTTCGTCCAACCCGATAACCACCTAGAACCTACCCGTCGCAGCCCGTCCCGCGGTGTCGACGCGGCCTCTGGTGGCCTTCGAATATCGCACGCTCTAGTGTTGCCTGGTGTCCACCGTGTCAAAGGTGTCCGTCGCGACCAAACGTCTGCTGCTGGGCCGGCCGTTCCGCAGTGACACGCTGGGGCACACCCTGCTCCCGAAGCGGATCGCGCTGCCGGTTTTCGCCTCCGACGCGATGTCGTCGGTCGCCTACGCGCCGCAGGAGATCTTCCTGGTCCTGTCGGTGGCCGGTGTCACCGCCCTGGCCTACACGCCGTGGGTCGCGCTGGCTGTCGCAGCCGTCATGGTCGTCGTGGTCGCCAGCTACCGGCAGAACGTGCACGCCTACCCCTCCGGCGGGGGTGATTACGAGGTCGCGACGGTCAACCTGGGCCCGAGCGCGGGACTCACGGTCGGCAGCGCGCTGCTCGTCGACTACGTGCTCACCGTGGCCGTGTCGATCTCGTCGGCCGCGGAGAACATCGGCTCGGCCATCCCGTTCGTCCAGGAACACAAGGTGTGGTTCTGCGTCGCGGCGATCGTGCTGCTCGCCGCGGTCAACCTGCGCGGTATCAAGGAATCCGGCGCGGTGCTGGCCACCCCCACCTACGCCTTCATCGTCGGTGTCGTCGCCATGCTCGTCTGGGGTTTCATCGAGATCTACATCCTCGGCGACTCCGTGCGTTCCGAGGCCGCCGACTTCGAGATCAAGGCCGAGAACGATCATCTGATGGGTGTGGCGTTCGTCTTCCTGATCGCGCGGGCCTTCTCCTCCGGTTGCGCCGCCCTGACCGGTGTCGAGGCCATCAGCAACGGCGTCCCGGCCTTCCGGAAACCCAAGTCGCGCAACGCCGCCACCACTTTGCTCATGCTGGGCAGCATCGCCATCGTGCTGCTCCTGGGCATCGTCATGCTGGCGCAGAAGATCGGTGCGAAGTACGTGATGGACCCGGCGAAGGATCTGATCGGCGCCCCCGAGGGATACCAGCAGAAGGCGATGATCGCCCAGCTCGCGCACGCCGTCTTCGACACCTTCACCCCCGGCTTCTACTTCGTGGCGATCGCGACCGCACTGATCCTGATGCTGGCCGCCAACACCGCATTCAACGGTTTCCCGGTGCTGGGTTCGGTTCTCGCCCAGGACCGATACCTGCCGAGGCAGTTGCACACCCGCGGGGACCGCCTCGCGTTCAGCAACGGCATCTTGTTCCTGGCGCTGGCGGCGATCGTGTTCATCGTCGCGTTCGGTGCGCAGGTCACGGCCCTGATCCAGCTCTACATCGTCGGCGTGTTCGTGTCGTTCACGCTGAGCCAGACGGGAATGGTGCGGCACTGGACGCGACTGCTGCGCACCGAGACCGACCCGCGCGCACGCCGGCGCATGATGCAGTCGCGGGTCATCAACACCATCGGGCTGGTCATGACGGCCACGGTGCTCGTCGTCGTCCTCATCACGAAGTTCACCGCGGGCGCCTGGATCGCGATCCTGGCGATGGTGGTGATCTTCGTGCTGATGAAGCTGATCCACCATCACTACGCGACGGTGCAGCGCGAACTCGAACGCGCCGAGGCCGACGGCGACGAGACCGTGCTCCCCAGCCGGACACACTCGGTCGTCCTGGTCTCCACCCTGCACCTGGCCACCAAACGCGCCTTGCTCTACGCCCGCGCCACCCGGCCCGACGTGCTGGAGGCGATCACCGTCAACGTCGACGACCGGGACACCCGAAAACTGGTGTCGCAGTGGGAGGCCAGCGACATCTCCGTGCCGCTCAAGGTGATCGCGTCGCCCTACCGCGAGATCACCCGGCCGGTCATCGACTACGTGCGCCGGGTGCGCCGGGAGAGCCCCCGCGACGTGATCACCGTGTTCATCCCCGAGTACGTCGTCGGCCATTGGTGGGAACAGATCCTGCACAACCAGTCCGCCCTGCGACTCAAGGGCCGGTTGCTGTTCGAACCCGGTGTGATGGTGACCTCGGTGCCGTGGCAGCTGAGTTCCTCCGACCGGCGCAAGGACGACCCGAGCTACTGGGCGCCCGGTGAGACCCGCCGCGCCCTCGGCGGCGACGCCGAGCACCGATGAGCCCGCCGATGATCGAGCTCACCGTCGAGCGCCCCGCGAACGGCGGTGAGGCGGTCGGCCGGGCGGACGGGCGTGTGGTGTTCGTCCGCGGTGCCATCCCCGGCGAAACCGTCCGGGTGCGCATCGTCGACCAGCGGCATCCCTCGTTCTGGCGGGGCGAGACGATCGAGATACTCGACGCCTCACCGTTCCGCGTGCCGCAGCGTTGCCCGGCGGCGGCGCACGGCGCCGGGTGCTGTGACCTCGGGTTCATCCGCCCCGACCATGCGCGTGACCTGAAACGCGATGTGCTGCTCGATGTTGCGGCCCGGATAGGGCACCTGCCGGCGCAGGTGCTGGAGTCGACCGCACTCGTCGGCACCGGCGTGGAGGCGCTCGCCGCCGCGAGCGGCACGGCCACCGCATCCGCCGACGCGGCGACCGGGTGGCGGGTGCGCACCCGGCTGGCCGTCGACGGCAACGGAGTGGCCGGTCAGCGCGCGTTCCGTGGTGACGACGTGATCACCGGCGGCCGCTGTGTGGCACCGGTCGCCGGTCTGCTCGACGACATCGACGGGGGATTCACGCCGCGCGCTGAGCTCGTCATCGTGGCCGACGCCGCCGGCGGCCGGCATATCAGCGAACTCGCGCCGATCGTCGAACCCGTCACTGCAGCCGGTCGGCGGGCGGGCCGAGGTGACCGATCGCGCCGCCGCGCGCAGCAGTCCCGGCACCGGCGTCGGATTGAGCGGGCCACCCGCGTCGTCGAAGGCGCCGGTGTGGCCGAGCACCGGGTGGGCACACGCGCCTGGCAGATCCCGGTCACCGGTTTCTGGCAGGCCCACCGCGAAGCACCGGCAACCTACGCGGATGCCGTGGCCGGCTTCGCGGCGCGGCACCTCGACCGATCACCCGGCGTCGCCTGGGATCTCTACGGCGGTGCCGGTGTCTTCGCCGCCGCACTCCTCGACAACCCCGATGTCGCCCCGGGGTCGGTACACGTTGTCGACGCCGACACCGGCGCACTGACCGCGGCCGCCGCGACCTTCGCCGGCGACAACCGCGTGATCACCCACCCCGGTGAGGTGATCGAGCAGATCGAGGCGCTGCCCGCCCCCGACGTCGTGGTCCTCGATCCACCGCGCACCGGGGCCGGGGAGAAGGTGGTCACGGCGATCAGCGACGCCCGACCGCAGGTCATCATCCACATCGGATGTGACGCGGCTCGCTTCGCACGTGACCTCGGTCTTTTCGTCACTCACGGCTACCGAATCGCCGAACTGCGGGGATTCGACGCCTTCCCGCTCACCCACCACGTCGAGGTCATCGCCTGCCTGGTCCGCGGCTGAGGGCACGGGCGCTCGCACCGGGCGCTGGCACCGGTACGGCCGACGGAGCCCGTAGACTGTCCACACACGGGCGGGGCGGGCAGTCTCGTCCCTGCGGACAGCCCCGGAACCCTGATGGAGGAAAGCGATGAGCGTGCTCGACCGGATCAACTCGCCGGCCGATCTGGCCGCGTTGTCGCCCGCCGAAATGGACGCACTGGCGGTCGAGATCCGGGACTTCCTCATCGCCAAGGTGTCGGCGACCGGCGGCCACCTCGGCCCCAACCTCGGCGTCGTCGAACTCACGCTGGCGCTGCATCGCGTCTTCGACTCCCCGCATGATCCGGTCATCTTCGACACCGGCCACCAGTGCTACGTCCACAAGATCCTGACCGGCCGCAAGGACGGCTTCGACGCGCTCCGGCAGAAGGATGGCCTCACCGGGTATCAGGAACGTGCCGAGAGCCCGCACGACTGGGTGGAGTCCTCGCACGCCTCGGCCGCACTGTCCTACGCCGACGGGCTGACCAAGGCCTTCGCACTGACCGGACAGACCGACCGCACAGTGGTCGCGGTCGTCGGTGACGGCGCGCTGACCGGGGGCATGTGCTGGGAGGCGATGAACAACATAGCCGCCGCGGAGCGACCACTGGTGATCGTCGTCAACGACAACGGCCGATCCTATGCGCCGACCATCGGCGGATTGGCCAGCCATCTGTCCGGGCTGCGTCTGCAGCCGGGCTACGAGCGCTTTCTCGACGAGAGTCGCAAGGTGGTCAAACAGCTTCCGGTGGTGGGTGATTCGGCCTACGCCGTGCTGCACGGGGTGAAGAGCGGACTCAAGGATCTGCTCACGCCGCAGGCCATGTTCACCGACCTCGGACTCAAGTACGTCGGTCCGGTCGACGGTCATGACGTCGCCGCCGTCGAATCCGCGCTGCGTCAGGCCCGCGACTTCGGCGGTCCGGTGATCGTGCACGTCGTGACCCGCAAGGGCATGGGGTACGCACCGGCGGAGAACCACGAGGCCGATCAGATGCACGCCACCGGCATCATCGACCCGCTCACCGGTCGCGCGACGAGCGTCGCCCCGCAGGACTGGACCTCGGTGTTCTCCGCCGCACTGCTCGACGCGGGGGCGGCCCGCGACGACGTGGTGGCCATCACCGCGGCGATGCCCGGACCCACCGGGCTCACCCCGTTCGGGGAGCGGTACCCGGACCGGATGTTCGACGTCGGCATCGCCGAACAACACGCGATGACCTCGGCTGCCGGACTAGCGCTCGGTGGTCTGCACCCGGTCCTCGCGATCTACTCCACCTTCCTCAACCGTGCCTTCGACCAGCTGCTCATGGACGTCGCCCTGCTGCGGCTCCCGGTCACCCTGGTGCTCGACCGGTCCGGGGTCACCGGTCCCGACGGGCCCAGCCACCACGGCATGTGGGACCTCTCGCTGATGGCGATGGTCCCGGGCCTGCGGGTGGCGGCGCCGCGCGACGCCGTCCGGCTGCGGGAGGAATTCGACGAGGCGCTCGGCACCGACGACGGCCCCACCGCCCTGCGTTTCTCCAAAGGCGCTGTCCCCGAAGACATCCGCGCGATCGAGCGACTGGCCGACGGTGTCGACGTGCTCCACCGGGCCGACGGTGCCCGGCTGGGCCCGGCCGCCGCAGATGTGCTGATCGTCGCCGTTGGCGCCTTCTGCGGACTCGCCGTGGACGCTGCGGCGCGGCTGGCCCGGCAGGGTATCGACGCGACCGTCGTCGACCCGCGGTGGGTGCTGCCGGTACCGGAATCGATCGTCGACGCCGCGCGTCGGCACCGGCTGGTGGTCACCCTCGAGGACGGCGGGGTCAGTGGTGGTGTGGGATCGGCGGTGGCCGCCGCGATCTCGGCGGCCGAAATCTCGGTGCCCGTTCAGATACGCGGTGTGCCACAGCAATTCGTCCCGCACGCCTCGCGCGGCGAGATCCTTGCCGAGCTGGGTCTCACCGCCCAGGACCTGGCCCGCACGATCACCGCGACGGTCGCCGGTATGCACAGCACACCGGGGCTCGAGGGCCAGCTGTCCGACGAGGTCCGCGGCGTCGCGGGCGATGCCCCGGTCAACGGCACCGGCGTCGAGGATGGCGGCTCACGTGCCGGCGCGCCGACCGAGCGGCAGGCCGCCGACACCCGCGCCGACGACCAGCACTGATCGCACGGCCCGGTGGCCGGCGGGTGAGTCAGTCCTCGGCGTCGGGTTGCTGCGCGACGGCGTCGGGTCCCAGTGCGAAGGCGTCGGCGATCGCCGACGCGCACAGTTCACGCTGCCAGGTCCGCGCTCCGTCGTCGGCCAGGCGTCGATCCACGTCCGCGGCGTTTGCCCGACCGGGGAGCCCGTCCCAGCACAGCTGACGCATCACGTCGGGCGCGAGCAGATTCTCGACCGGCAGCGAATGGGCCTCGGCAATCTCCTTGAGCGCGGACCGGACTCGCGCCAGTCGCGTCGCGGCTTCCGGATTGCGTTGCTCCCACCGCGTGATCGGTGGCAGCCCGCCGGGCCCCGGCGACTTGCGGTCCGGCAACTCGGACTCCGGGAGTTCGCGCGCCCGCTTCAGCGCGTCCAACCAGGTCGCCGCCTGCCGCCGCTGCCGCGGTCCGCCGAACACCGGCAGCCGGGTGAGTTCGGCGATCGACGTCGGATTCGCGGTGGCGGCGTTGACGATCGCCGAATCGGGCAACACCCGACCCGGTGCCACGTCGCGACGTTCGGCGATGCTCTCGCGGGTGGTCCACAGTTCACGGACCGCCGCGAGGGTGCGCGCACTCTTGATGGTGTGGATGTTGGAGGTCCGGCGCCAGCGATCGGGCCGTGGGGGAGCGGGTGGCCGATTCAACACATAGGCGAATTCCTCACGCGCCCAACGATCTTTCCCCGCAGCGGCGAGAGCGGCATCCATCGCGTCCCGCAACTCCACGAGGACTTCGACGTCGAGTGCGGCGTAGTTGAGCCAGTCGTCGGGCAGCGGGCGACGGGACCAGTCCGCGGCGCCGTGCCCCTTGCGCAGCCCGAGACCGAGGAACTCGGCGACCATGGCGGCGAGATTCACCTTGGCCAGCCCGAGCAGTCGCCCGGCGAGTTCGGTGTCGTAGAGCTCGGCGCACACGAACCCCAGCTCCCGCAGACACGGCAGATCCTGGTCGGCGGCGTGCAGAACCCACTCGGGCCCCCGCAGCGCGTCGATCACCGGGGCCAGGGCGTCGGGCTCGTCGATCGGGTCCAGCAGGAACGTTCCGGCACCCCGTCGTCGGATCTGGATCAGATAGGCCCGCTGTGAGTAGCGGTATCCCGAGGCGCGTTCGGTGTCGACGGCGACAGGTCCGTCACCGGCCCGCAAGGCGGCGGCGGCAGCGGTGAACTCGGCGGCCGAACGCAGGACCGGGGGGACGCCGTCGGCGGGCGAGAGCAGCGGGGTGACCTCGCGCCCCGACGGGTCTGTGTGTGCCGGCGGGTCTGTGTGCTCCGGTCGGTCTGCGGCCGGGACGGATCGGTCGCCGGGCGGTCCGCCGGTCCCCGCATCGGTCATGCCGACCCGAGTTCGGTCACGCCGACCGGCGGTAGTCCGGCCGCGGAACCCAGGACGTCGCAGAAGGCCTCCAGATGCGCACCGAGTCCGTCACCGGTGATCGCGGTCCACGAGGCGCGCAACTCGAGCTGATGGGCGCGGGGTGGGCCGGCGATGTCGCCGTAGCGCACCGAGGTGGTGGAGGTGACCGTGCCGCCGAGGGCCGTCACCTCGACCGGCGATCCGGCATCGGGGGCCGTGGCCGTGGCTCCCACCGGCACGCCGAGGGCGTCGCTGAGCCAACTCCAGGCAACCTCGGGCAGCAGTGGGTCCATCGCCAGCGCGGCCTCCACCTCGGCCTGAATGTAGGCGACCAGCCGCATCGTGCCGTTCCACGCGTCCTGCCCGGCCGGATCGTGCAGCAGGATCAACCGCCCGAAGGCACTGCCCTGGGCGTCATCGGGGACCTCGGCCGCCGGGTCCAGATCGTCGGCCGGGCGCACCTCTGCGCCCACCGCGTAGCTGTACGGGGCGAGGCGTTGCGGCGGACGGATGGGGCCGACCTCGATCTCGCGGCGGATCCGGGCGGCATGCAGCGACTCGACCGCGGCGCGGAAATCAGCAGGCTCGCTCGGAGCTCCCGAAGAAGTCACCCCTCGACGGTAGGTCGACGGTGGCGGTGGACGGCGGAGGCGCGCCGCACACCCCCGGGTACGGACCGCGAAGCCCCCGCCGGGTGGCGGTCGTGACCACCGGCGATGGTGACCACCGGCGATGGTGACGGGCGGCCGACATGGCAGAGTGAACGGTGATGTCCAACGCACCTCGTCTCCGGGCCGATCGATCACACCTGCCGCTGATCGCGGCCGCAACCGGCGCCACGCCGTCGCGGCGACCCGTCTGGTTCATGCGGCAGGCCGGACGCTCCCTGCCGGAATACCGGGCGATCCGTGCCGAACACGGCATGCTCGAATCCTGTTTCGACGCCGAGATGGTCTGCGAGATCACCATGCAGCCGGTCCGGCGCCACGACGTGGATGCCGCGATCCTGTTCTCCGACATCGTCGTACCACTGAAGGCCGCCGGCGTCGACCTCGACATCGTGGCCGGCACCGGACCGGTCATCGCCGAACCGATCCGCACCGAAGCCGACGTGACACGCCTTCCTCGGCTGGCACCCGAGGCGGTCGGGGCGGTGGCCCGGGCCGTCGAACTCATCCTCGCCGAACTCGGCGGCGACACCGCGCTGATCGGGTTCGCCGGCGCCCCGTTCACCCTGGCGTCGTATCTGATCGAGGGCGGACCGAGCCGCAATTACGAGCGGACCAAGGCGATGATGCACGGCGCGCCCGTGGTGTGGAACGAGCTGATGGGGCGGCTCGCCGACATCACCATCGCCTTCCTGCGCGTGCAACTCGACGCCGGCGTCGACGCCATCCAGCTCTTCGACTCCTGGGCGGGCATGCTCTCGGCCGCCGACTACGCCCGATTCGTCGCGCCGCACAGTTCCCGGGTGCTGGCCGAAGTTGCCGAATACGGTGTTCCGCGAATTCATTTCGGCGTCGGGACCGGCGAGTTGCTGGCGCCGATGGCGCATGCCGGTGCCGATGTCATCGGCGTCGACTGGCGGGTGCCGCTCGACGAGGCGGCCCGGCGGGTCGGGCCTGGAAAAGCGGTGCAGGGCAACCTGGATCCGACGATGCTCTTCGCCGGAGACGATGTGGTGGACCGGGAGATCCGGCGGGTCGTCGACGACGGCGACCGCGCCATCGCCGAAGGCGCCGTCGGGCACATCTTCAACCTCGGACACGGGGTGCTGCCGGGCACCGATCCCGACGTCCTGACCCGGGCGGTCGATCTCATTCACCGTCTGTGATGTCGCGGCCGGTGATGTCGCGGCGGATTCGGGTTGCGGTGGTCGGCGGCGGGATCTCGGGACTGACCGCCGCGTTCCGTCTTCGCCAGGCGCTCGGATCCGACGCACAGATCGACGTCGTCGAATCGAGTGACCGGCTCGGTGGCGTCCTGCGCACCGTCGACGTGGGCGGGCGGGCGGTGGACGTGGGCGCTGAGGCGTTCATCGTGCGACGTCCCGAGGCGCTCGCGTTGATCGACGAGCTGGGCCTGGCCGATGACGTGGTGTCGCCGTCGGGAGCCCGCCCGGCGATCTGGTCCGGCGCGGGACTGCACCCACTGCCCGCGCCCGCCTTGATGGGTATTCCCGCGTCACCCGAACCCGTTGCCGGACTTGTCGATTCCGACGATCTCGACAGGCTGGCCGGTGAAGCTGACCGCCCGCTGAACTGGTCGGTGACGCAGAATCCGACGGTCGGGGACCTGGTGGCCGACCGGTTCGGTCCATCGGTGGTGGCACGCAGTGTGGACCCGATGCTGGGCGGTGTCTACTCCAGCCTGGCCGCCGACATCGGGCTGCGAGAGGCGATCCCCGCCCTCGCCGCGCGACTCGACGGCGGCTCGCCGTCACTGACCGCGGCGGTGCGGTCGGTCATCGACTCCGGTGCCGGTGCGTCGGGTCCGGTGTTCGGCACGCTGATCGGCGGCTATCGGAGACTGCTCGACGCGCTGACGGCGGCGGCAGCGGTGACCCCCGCGTTGGCCCGCGCGGTCGTCACCCTGGGTTCCGGCGCCGACGGGTGGACACTCGGGTTCGGTGACGGCGGATCGGCCGACTACGACGGCGTCGTGCTGGCGGTTCCGGCACCGGTCGCCGGAGAACTGCTCACCGAATCCGCGCCGGCGATCGGCGAGGCACTCGTCGCGGTGCCGCGCGCGTCGTCGGTGGTGGTGTCAATCGCCCTGGAACCCGGCACGCGCCTGCCCGATCACTCTGGAGTTCTCGTGGCCACCGGAGAAACCCTGCGCGCCAAGGCATTCACCTTCAGCTCTCGTAAGTGGCCGCATCTCGCGGGCGACGACGAGCCGGTGTCGGTGCGGGCATCGTTCGGCCGCCATGGCGCACCGGTCCCCGACGAGGACGACGAACCCGGCGTCGGGGAACGGCTGGTGGCCGACGCGCTCGCCGACCTCGACGCGGTGTGTGCGGCGGCCGGGGTGAACGCGGTGTCGGCACGGGTCGTCGACTCGTATGTCCAGCGCTGGCCCGGTGGCCTGCCCGTCTACGGGCCGGGTCACCTCGCGGCGATGGCCAGGGTCGATGCGCACCGGCCGCCCCGTCTGGCCCTGGCCGGCTCGGCCTACGCCGGTGTCGGCGTGCCCGCCTGCATCGGGCGGGCCGGTCGGGCGGCGGCGGCGGTGGTCGCCGATCTCACACCCGAGACCTGACTGACCGTCCGGGTCGCTCCGGTGGCACCATGACTGTCATGAGCCGATTGGACTACGCAGAACTCAACTCCACCATTCGCTACCTGATGTTCTCGGTGTTCGCTGTCCGGCCGGGCGAGCTGCCCGCCGACCGTGACCAGGTCAAATCGGACGCCGCCGACTTCTTCAAGACACTCGAGGACAGCGGCGTGGTGGTGCGCGGCGTCTACGACGTGTCGGGGCTGCGTGCCGATGCGGACTTCATGATCTGGTGGCACGCGGAGAAGATCGAGGAACTCCAAGCCGCGTACGCCCGCTTCCGGCGGGAGACCGTGGTTGGCCGGGCGTCCGACGCCGTGTGGAGCAACGTCGCCCTGCATCGGCCCGCCGAGTTCAACAAGAGTCACATCCCGGCGTTCCTGGCCGGTGAGGAGCCGGGCAACTACATCTGCGTCTACCCGTTCGTGCGGTCCTACGACTGGTACCTGCTGCCCGACGAGGAACGCCGCAAGATGCTCGCCGACCACGGGAAGGCCGCCCGCGAGTACAAGGACGTCCGGGCCAACACCGTCGCATCGTTCGCCCTCGGCGACTACGAATGGCTGCTCGCCTTCGAGGCCCCGGAACTGCACCGGATCGTCGACCTGATGCGCGATCTGCGGGCCACCGAAGCGCGTCGTCACGTACGCGAGGAGACGCCGTTCTTCACCGGCCCACGCGTTGAGGTCGACGCCCTCATCGACGCCTTACCGTGACGGCGCTCGGTCGCCAGCGGCGGGGCGCCGCGATCGGAGTGCTCGGGCTGGCCGCCGGCTTGGCGGTGGGCGCCTGCGCGATCTCGGTGGACGGAACCCCGGTGGCCGCCCCCGACCCGCCGGTTCGCACGGTGGCGTGCGACTACCAGGTGGCTCCCAACGCCTTCGACAGCCTGCCGACCACGGTTCCGCCGTCGGTCCCGGCCGACCAGCGCGACGCATATCTGCGGTACATGGCGTCACTGCGGGCAGGTGCGTCCAAGCAGCGAAGCGCGCCGCAACCGGCGCCTCGGCAACCCGAGACCGGGCGGGTCACCGTCACGCTGACCACCAGTCAGGGCACGATCCCGATCACCGTCGAACACACCGGTGCGCCGTGTAACGCCGGAGCCGTCCTCTCGCTCGCCCACAGCGGCTACTACGACAACACCGACTGTCACCGGCTGACAGCGGCCCCCGCCCTGAAGGTGCTCCAGTGCGGCGATCCGACCGGGACCGGTATCGGCGGCCCCGGATGGAACAGCCCCGACGAGTTCCCGACCGATCTGCGCCCGAGCGGTCCACCGGACCCGTACACCGGGCTGCAGGCGGTCACCTACCCGCGTGGCGTCGTGGCCGTCGCCAACAGCAACTCCTCGGGAAGGACACACACCGGTGATGCACAGTTCTTCATCGTGTACGGGGACAGTCAGATCGCGGCCAACTATGCGGTGATCGGCAGCGTCGATACGGCCGGTCTGGGGGTGGTCGACCGCGTGGCCGCGGGCGGAATCGCACCCGACTTGCCGACCGAGACGCTGCAGGACGGAACCCCGAAGGTGAGGCTGTCGATCACCTCCGCCACGGTCAGCTGACGCCGAGAGTGGGAGTGGCGCAACAGTTCAGGCGTCTGGCGGACCGGCCGGCTCCAGCGTGAGACTGATGGAGTTGATGCAGTAGCGGAGGTCGGTCGGGGTGTCGTAGCCCTCCCCGGCGAAGACGTGGCCCAGGTGGCTGCCGCAGTTGGCGCACAGCACCTCGGTACGGCGCATGCCCATCGAGTCGTCGGCGCGTTCGACGACGGCATCGCCGGCCAGCGGGGAGAAGAACGACGGCCATCCGCAATGCGACTCGAATTTCTGTTCGCTGCGGAACAATTCGGCGTCGCATGCCCGGCAGCGGTACACCCCGATGGTGGTGGTGTCGGTGTACTCGCCGGTGAACGGCGCCTCGGTACCGGCTTGGCGCAGCACCCGGTATTCCGCGGGCGTCAGTCGTTCCTTCCACTGCTCGTCGGTCAGGTCGGCGAGTTCGGCACGGTTGTCAGAGGTCATGTTCCCCACGGTAGCGATCCTGTCCGGCAGAGTGCCACGGCCGGGTCGGGCTCAGCCGGTCGTCGCGGTCCTGTTCACCGCCGTCGGCTCGTCGGAGGCCGGTGTGGGGCGCGGTGCCGTCGGCTCGGCGTTCGTTGTCGTCGAGCGGATGTCGAGGTAGCGGAACAACAGCGAACAGAACACTGCGATCATCAGCAGCGACCAGCCCCAGGTGACCTTCCCGTACTCGAGGATCCAGCCGAGGGCGTTCCAGCGTTCGGAGTAGAAGCTGTCGAAGGCCATGCATCCGTAGACGCCGAGCCACGCCGGCCAGTTCCGCATCGGCGAACCGGGCAGCACCACCGACATCAGCAGCGGGAACAGCAGCATCGAGTAGTAACCCTGACCAAGCGATCCCACCAGGAAGGTGGTCACCAGCAACACACCCGACGATGTGCTGAGCCACAACAGTTCGTTGGTCGTCCGGTAGTAGCGGTAGAGGAACCACAGCGAGAACACGGCCATCGCCACGAACGCGACGCGCAGCAGGACGACGAGCCATGGTGCGACGCCGAAGTACGCGCCGTTACCGGCGATCGACGAGTTGTAGTAATCGCGGGCCTCGAACAGGTAGGGCGCGGTCTTGGTGACAAAGTCCATGGCGTCGACGCCGATGGGCCAGGCGACCGCCATGAGCGCCGCCGGGATGGCGATCGCGGTGATGAGGACCTTCCACTGCCGATTCAGCAGGGCGAGCAACAACAACGGCGCCAGCACCGGTTTGACCGCGAGGGTCAGACCCAGCGGAACCCCCGCCCACAGGTCGTGGCGGCGGATCATCAGCATCATGAACGCGAGCATGCCGAGCAGGACGAAGGCGTTGAAGTTCGTGAAGATCAGCGTGTTGGCCACCGTCTCGGTGCTGAAGAAGACGAACAGCACCGTCGGGAACACCCAACTACCCGCCGAATACCCGAACATCCTGGTCAGCAGGTAGGCGCATCCGACCAGCGCGATGGCGCTCACCGCGATGAACAGCCAGCGCGCACGCTCGTAGTCGAGCACCGCGACCGGCGCCATCAGCAGCGTCCCTGACGGCGGGTACAGGTAGTGCGGGCTGACCGTGGAGTAGTTCTCCCCGTAGACGGGCAGATTGTTCAGGAAATTGAAGGCAGCGGCGTACACCGGTTTGAAATCGTCGGTGCGGGACCCGTTGACGCCGAGAATCAGTGCGCGCTGGATGACCATCATCACGCTGATCGGCCACAGGATCATCGGGACGATCCGCTGCACGCTCACCTGCGGGTAGAGATACCTGTCGAGATTGGCCACCCGCGAACCGTACTACGAACGCGATGCCCGATCGGGACAACCCCGGCCGACGGGCAGCGTCATGGGTGCGGGCGTTCGGCGTCGACGGATTCGTATCTGGACAGTCGGCGATACAGCTCGCGCATCGTGGCCTCGACATCGTCGAGGAACGAGTCGACATGGTCTTCGTTGTAACCCCGACGCCCCATCGGGGGTTTGCCGAAGGCCACGTTGTGCACGTCGTCCGGTGTCAGCATCCGAGGATCATCCCACACACTCAACGCCAGGCCGACGGGGCTCAGGCGGGACAACCGCGATCCGTCGGACCGGCCAGCGGGGTGGGCCCGAGGTACTCGGCAACTGTTTGTGCAGCACAGGAACTGCGTGCCAACACCGAGTATCCGATCCCTTCCCAGCCGACCGTCACCGGCGCGATGCCCGCGTTGAGGAACGTCGCGCGCAGGGCGCTGGCCCCGTTGCCACCGTTGATGGTGTCGTTGGTGCCGTTGAGCACCAGCGGCGGCGTCGGCAGCGAGCCGGGGGCGGCGGTCGGGTTTCCGGCTGCCCAGCCGTTGCACCTCATCAGGGACAGTGCGCTGTCGGTGCCGGTGAGCGGACTCTGTCGCGACCACGTATCGATGAGGGTGGGGATCTCGTTCTGCCCGACCGGTCCGTACACGTCGTTGCAGCGAGACACGAGTGCACCGTCACTGAGCCGCAGCGCGTCCGCGTCGTCGGCGAGTGCACTGAGCGCGCGGACGTCGCCCCGGTCAGCGGCGGTGATGGCCGACGCGATCGAGGTCAACGCGTCGGGCCGGTTGGGTGCGAGCGCCACCGCAGTGGTGATGGCGGCCAGCACCCGGGTGTCGGAGAGATTCGCGAGCCGACCCTGCGCGGCCTTGTCCATGAGGCGCGTCATCGTCGCCACACCGTCGGTGCCGAAGGTGCAGCCGGGCAGATTGGCGCACCGCTGCGCGAAGGTCTGCAGGCCCGCCTGGACACCCGTCGACCGGGCGAGGCCGCGGTCGCGCGCGTTGGCGCCGAATGGGGTGGGCGTGTCGAGGACGACCCGACCCACATGCGCCGCGTGCAGCGAACTGTAGGCGAGCACCACGTCGGCGCCCTCACCGATCCCGATGAGCCCGAGGCGATCGACACCCCAGCGGTTGCGCAAGGTCTCGAGATCCGACGCGGCGAAGGCGATGGAGAAGTCGAGTTGATAGGGAGTCAGCGTCTCGGTGCACCCATCCGACGCCGACGACGCGTTGGTTGCCAACTCGGCGATCCGTGCGGCTGGTGATCGGCCGGCGGAGAGTCCGTTGTCGGCCATCGCGGCGCGTTCGGCCCGGGTCATGCAGTCGAGCGGATTGCTCTGCGGCAGACCGCGCCGGTCGACAGCAACGATCGGGTGCGAACGCAGCAACTCTCGTCCCTGATCGGAGGCCAGCAGGAGCAGTGCCCGCGACGACGGCATGTCGCTGCCGGTGGTCAGGGCGAGGGGAGCGGCGTCCGCGGGCGTCGCCGACGTGCGCACGCGGGTCGCGGCGACCGTCAGGGTCTCGTCGTCGGGTTGGGCCGGGTCGACGGGCGAGTCGAACTCGGCGCACTCCACGATTGCCCCGGGCGGTGCGGTCACACCGAAGCGCGCGGCCGTCGCCGAGCCGCACTCCCGCCACGCGAGGTCCTGACGCGGCGCGGTCAGCGCCGGTGGGGGCGGGGTAGCCGATGAGGACGTCGCCGGATTCTCACCGTGATCGCCCGACACCAGATCCGGACCGGGGTCGGGCCCGACGGCGCAGGCGGAGACGATCAGCGTGGTGGTGAGCAGTCCGGCGCCGGCCATCGCCCGCATTCGACGCCCTGCCCACCGAATCCGGCCACCCCGCGCAACACGCATGCCCGCGAGCTTAGTGGTAGCCGAGGAGTCGCCGTCCGCGGCGTTCGTCGTCCGGTGGGTTGGCCTCGGTCAGTAGGTCGTGACGTCCGGGGTCGGCTCACCCATCGTCGGCTCAGTGCGTCGTCGGTGCTGACCGGACCCAGCGGGAGAAGACGAATCCGTCGTCGTCGGTGAGGATCGTCTCCGCCCGCATGCTCCGCAGCACCCCGGGTCGACGGTCGTGCGCGATCCGGCCGGCGTCGCCGGACACCAGGTTCGGGCTGATGGTCAGACACATCTCGTCGACGAGATCCTCGGTGACCAGGGACCCGAGAAGTGTCGGTCCACCCTCGCAGAGGACACGGTGCCAGCCTCGTTCCGCGCATCGGTCGAGCACGATCGGGAGGTCTACGGTGTCCTCGCCGCAGTCGATCAGGGTAGCGCCCGCGTCGACGAGCGACTGCCGGTTCTCCCGGGGTGCATCACGGCAGGTGAACACCACCGTGTCGGGATTGCCGAGCGGCGGATAGCCGATGGGGAACGCGAGTGTGCGGGAGACCAGCGCCAGGGCGGGCGCAGGTGTTTGCTCGGCACGTCGGCGATCGCCGGCGAACACGGGGTATTCGGCCGGCTGACCGTAGTCTTCGACGGTCGCGGTGCGGGCACCGACCAGTACCACGTCGGCGAGTGCGCGCAGGACGTGAAAAAGTGCGTGGTCGCCGGGCCCGGCCAGTTCGGCCGAACGCCCGTTGTGCGTCACCGCGCCGTCGATGGAGGACACGAAGTTGGCTCGCACATACGGCCTGGTCAGGCAGGGTGGTGAGGTGGGCTTCGGCGGGTAGGCATAGGTCTGCGCAAGCCACCGGAGGGTCGCGGCGTCATCCGTACCGGATGTGACCTGGGTCGCTTTCTGCAGGTGGTACATGACTCCCTCATCGAACACATGGCTAGGCTCCCCATATGGTGGCACGACTCAGCGATCGCAATCCCGTGGTCTCGCCCGATGCGCTCATCGACGAGATGGTGCCTCCGTCGACCTTCGACGAGGTCAGGTTCGACAGCTACATCCCCGACCCCAACGAGCCCTCGCAGTCCGAGGCGGTCGCCAAGGCGCGCGACTTCGTCGCCCGGGCGAGCAAGGTGCGGTCGGGTAAGCGTGGCTTCTTCTCCCGGAAGGGACCGAGCACCGGCATCGGCCTCTACCTCGACGGCGGATTCGGTGTCGGCAAGACCCACCTGCTCGCGTCGATCTATCACTCGATGCCCGAGCCCAAGTCGTTTGCCACCTTCGTCGAGGTCACGCACGTCGTGGGTGCGCTCGGCTTCATGAAGGCGGTCGAGCGCCTGTCCGAGCACACAGTTCTGTGCATCGACGAGTTCGAACTCGACGACCCTGGCGACACCATGCTCGTGTCTCGGTTGTTGACCGAGCTGACCGCCAACGGTGTCTCCGTCGCAGCGACCTCGAACACTCTGCCCGGCCAGCTCGGCGAGGGTCGCTTCGCTGCGCAGGACTTCCTCCGCGAGATCCGCAAGCTCTCGTCGGTCTTCGAAACCATCCGCGTCGACGGCCCCGACTACCGACACCGTGATCTGCCGCCGGCTCCGGACCCGCGTACCGACGAGGAACTGACGGAGGTCGCCGAGTCCACCCCGGGAGCGACCCTCGACGACTTCGATGCTCTCTGTGACCACCTGAGCACCCTGCATCCGTCGAAGTACAAGGACCTGATCGAGGACGTCTCGCTGGTCTGTATCTCTGGTGTCCACCCGGCGCGGGATCAGTCGGTCGCACTTCGCCTGGTGGTCCTCGCCGATCGCCTCTACGACGCGAACATTCCGGTGACCGTGTCGGGAAACAAACTCGACGAGATCTTCACCGACGAAATGCTCTCCGGTGGTTACCGAAAGAAGTACCTGCGCGCGACCTCGCGACTCCTCGCGCTGTCTCGGTTCGCCGAGTCCGCCGTCTGATCGATCGGGCAACTGGTTGCCGCGCAACCGAATACATCGATGACTGGAAGGTGTCGCTGTACTGGGTTGCGCGACAACCGGTTCCCCGGCGTCGTTTCACTCTATGGAGTTCTCAAAGGACTGATGCGGTCCCGGCTGGGCCGGGTGCTGGTTTCGTTGGTCTAGTTCATGATGCGCTGGGGTACTGACAATTTCGCGGTGCTACGGCGTTTGAGGCTCGCAGCTCGGACAGCGTCAGGATTCTCATGCGGCAACGTTGTCGAGTCGCATGGTGCGCCGGTTGTAGGCCGGTTGGGGTCGTCTGCGGGGGTCGACGCTGGCGGGTGGGATGAGCCAGGGGTGTCGGTCATCGCCCATCACGACATCCCAGCCGTTGTGGTGGACGTCGGTGTGACAGGACGGGCAGAGGAGGCATCCGTTGTCGAGGACGGTTTTGCCGCCGTGGGAGTAGAACGTGATGTGGTGGGCGTGGGTCCAGCCGGCGGGTGCGCCGCATTTGATGCAGCACTGATCCCGCGCAATCAGGGCCTTTCTGAGTTTCGGGCCGAACAGGCGGTCGTCTTGGCCGACGGCGATGGGGATGTTGTCGCCGTTGATGATGATGTCGGTGATGGTGGAGTCACAGGCGAGCAGGGTGGTGGTGGCTCCGGCGACCGGTCCGGTGAAGGCGAGGATGCCGCGGCCGTCGGCGTCGGCGGGCATGGTGAGCAGGATGGATTGTTTGGGGGCACCACCGAGGAGGCCGTGGTCGGCGGCGGTCATGGCGGCGTCGAGGATGCGTTCCAAAGCATCGGAGCGGCGTCGTCCGGGTGCGCGGGTGTCTTCGGCGCCGTCGGGTTCGGGTCGGGGTGTACTGAAGGCGTCGATGAGGGTGTGCAGTTCTTCTCCGATGACGGCGTCGAGGTCTCCGCGCACGATGGTGCGCCCATCCCCACCGGTTTTCGGTTCGTTGACGGTGACGGTGAAGTCGTTGATGGCACGGTCTTCGGTCGTAGGCAACCCGGTGTCGGAGTGGTCGGCGAGTTGATTGCCTAATGCGCGGGCGCGGTTGGTGATCTCCGACGGCGTGGCACCGGAGAAGGTGTGGGCGAGCAGGTCGGTCACCATACTGTGACGCTGGGAGTCGGAGAGCGGTTCCCCATTCCGGGTGGCGATATGCGTCATCCCGCGCACCACCGCGTCGGCATGCTCGCCGGACACTGTTCCGTCCGCGGTATGTCCGGCCAGGCGCGGCAGGGGCGCCAGGTTCCCGGCGACACGTACCAACCGTGATGCGACGGCGGGGGCGCAGCCCATGACGATCAGCAACTCCCGCATGGTGCGGCCCTGTTTCTTGGCGAGGCCGAGTGCGGTCAGCCGGGCGACCAGGACTGCGGCGTGGTGTTCGACGAGATTGCGTAGCCGCAGGATCGAGGTGAGTGTGGTGTGGGCCTCGGGTCCGGTGGTGTCGTCCCAGGTGTGGTTGGCCAGCTGCTCGACCAGGTGTTCGATCTGCTTCATGTGCTCTAGATTACTCGCACATGTGTTCGTGTCAAGGGCTGTTTTTGCTGGTCAGACCCCATGAGCCTCAGCGGTGACTGCAGTGAACCGTGGTGAACAGAAGTCACACCAGTCACAGAGCCGGTGAGGACAGATCCTGTGCGAGGACGTAGTCGTGCTCGATGGAACCGTTCAGCGAGAAGGTCTTCACGCCGACACGGTGGAAGCCCATCTTGGCGTAGAACCGCTGTGCTCGACGGTTCTCCTGATTGACTCCGAGCCATACCTGCACGCGTCCGCGGGCGCGAGCGGAGTCGATCGCCGCCGTCATCAGCGCCCGCGACGCTGACTGGCTTCGTCCGCGGGCGTGGTGGTCGGGTAGCACGTACATCTTCGACACCTCGGACACCGGACGCCGCGTGATCACCGCGCGCACGTCGTCGTCGGTCGGATCTCGGTGAAACACCAAGGCGTAGCCGAGGATCGGGCCTTCGGGCAGCGGGCGAGCGATCAGGACGTCGGCGTCCGGGTCGTCGATGTAATCGCGAAAGTCCTGTGGGCGAAGGTTGTTCGCGAGGTGCTCGGCGATGTCGGCGGGAGACGAGTGTGGCGGACACGCCAGCGGAAATGTCTCCTGTGCGACTGCGGAGACGGCATCGGCCAGTGCCACGTCGTGAACCGGTTCGACGACGAGGGTGGCTGTCGGGTCCTGACTCACGCTCGGCAGTATCGCAGAGCTTGTCGGACCCTTCAGCACTGTCCTCGGGTCAGTTCGGCGGGCAGGGTGCCGCTCAGGACGACCCTGCTGCCGTTCCACTCGAAGGAGACGTCGACGCTGCCCGACGGCGCGGCGCTGGCGTCATCGCCGCGCAGATAGCGGTAATTGACGTACACAGCCTCCGTCGACGCCCCCGTCACGCGTTGATACGCGAGGTTGCATCGCACTCCCGTCCCGACGAAGACGCCTCGGTGGAATAGCAGCAGTTGGTTCGGTGATGACGCGGTGGCGCCCTGGGTGTCGAGTGTGGCGTAACTGAGGTCGTTGCACGTGTTGTAGTTCGTCGCCCCGCCGAAGACCCACGGAACGTCCGGGTTGGTCGTCGGGAGCGGTCCTGCGATGCGGGCGGTGGCCGATGCGATCGCCTCCGTGCTCTCTGTGGAGCAGTTGGCATGTGGGGATGCGTCAGTGGTGGCGGCGGGGGAGTCGGTGCCCGAGGCGGTCGTAGTGCCCGGCTGCGAGCCCTCCGTCGATGTGGGCCGCGGTGATTCGGTGACGGTTCCGGTCGCCCCTGGCGGCTGTGTCACCGAGTCGGATGCCGGCGCTGCCTGGTCATCGGTGGATTGACAGGCGGACAGCGAGACGGCAGCCGCAGCAAGGGCACCGACGGCGAGGCGGGTGGGGATGGTGGTGCGCATGAGTTCCTGCTTTCGGTGAGCGGCATCGGTGATGGATGTGTCGCCCGCCGGACCGGGATCGTTAGGGGAGTGAACAGATAGTCGTGTGTCCGAATGACGTGTCGCATCGACGCGACGCGGAAACGGGAAAGGCCCGGTCCTGAGACCGGGCCTGACCAGATGAATCGTGGTGCGCGATACTGGGATTGAACCAGTGACCTCTTCCGTGTCAGGGAAGCGCTCTCCCACTGAGCTAATCGCGCGGGTATGAAATTGGTGTGGAGGTGGCGACGGGAATCGAACCCGTGTACACGGCTTTGCAGGCCGTTGCCTCACCACTCGGCCACACCACCAGATGCGAGTCGACTCGCGCCGAGCGGATGACGGGATTCGAACCCGCGACCCTCACCTTGGCAAGGTGATGCGCTACCAGCTGCGCTACATCCGCATGCTCGTGAGCTGATCTTGTGGATCATTTTGTTGCTCACGACGCGATGAGGAACATTATCCGACCAATCCGAACAAGCCAAATCGCCTGGTCACAGCCTCGACCGCGCGGTCGCTTGGGGTAGAGCCGAACACGACGCAGAGGATTTGGGAACCAGCGGTCCAGACGTGTAATCTTCTGGCTCGTGCACAGCGCTGCGGCGCAGACGCACGCAAGGTCCCGTGGCTCAGTGGAAGAGCGTCCCGTTCACACCGGGAAGGTCGCTGGTTCGATCCCAGCCGGGACCACCGAGGAAACATCAACCAGAGGCCCTGTCCGAGTCAATCGGGTGGGGCCTGTGTCATACCCGTGGACCCGCTTTGGACGCGCGTCCGTTCGGCGGTCTCTGTTCGGACAGTCTGACGCCACGGTTTCGGGTCGTCGGGAATGAGGTTCGCCTACGCGTCCCAGGCCAGAACGGCCTCACTGCAGTCCGTTGAGCACACCGACCAGATCCGCGACCAGCGGCTCGGCTTCGGCCCGGCGACGCAACCACACCGCGACCGTGCTCAGATGCGCTCTGGTGCCCCGCAACGGGATCACCGCGACCGGCTCACCGGCGAACATCCGGGCCGGGATTCCGTCACCGAGGGAGACCAGGGTGAACGCCTGACCCGTCGCGACGAGATGCGTCAGGCCGGCGAAGTTGCCGTCGGGCAACGTGATTCGCTTGTGGACCCCGTGCCGGGTCAGAAGCCGGTCGAGGTTGGCGTAGATGTCGGGCGCGGCGTCGTGGTTGATCGAGGCGAACGGGACCCCGGTCAGCTCGGCCAGCGTGATCGTCTCCGGGCTGCCGTCGACGAGTTTCGAGCCGATGGCCACGCCGACGGGGTTCCGCTCGAGCAACAGACTGGCCACACCGTCGCCGTCCACCGGACCGTGCACCAGGGCGACGTCGACCGTGCCCGCCCGTAGGTCTCGCAGGAGCGGAGCGGTACTGGCCGGCAACAATTGGGGCGCGATGTCGGGATGGCTGTCGGCCAGGGCGTCCAGAACGGAATCCCGGACCGTCGAGGAGACTTCCGGAGCAATCCCGATGACGACCCGTCGAACGCTGTGGGCCTCGGTGACCACGTCAGCCAGCGCGTCGACCCGATCGAGAATGTCGATCGCCCTGGGTAGCAAAGCCGTACCGGCGTCGGTGAGATCAATACGGTGGTGGGCCCTGATGAACAACGGGGTGCCCAGTTCACGCTCGAGATCCTTGATGCGCTGGCTCAGCGGTGACGCCGCCATGTGCAGGCGGGTCGCGGCGCGGGTGAAGCTGCGCTCTTCGGCGACTGCGACGAAGTACCGCAGATGGGGGAGGTCCGCCCTCCTCACGATAAGGCACCTATCTGCGACGACAGGATGACCGGTGCAGTCATCTCACGTTTCGTGAATCGGTCGTGGTGCTCGGGTGAGGTGGTGGATAGCGTCGACTGCGGTATCCGCTCGGCGGACACCGACGACGTCCACGAGCGAAAGGCGGGCACGATGACACCGACCGCGTCCAGACCGATCAGGATCGCCAACTTCTCCGGGTATCTCGGCGACCGGCGCACGGCGATCGTCGAGGCGATGGCCGGTGACCCGATCGACGTGCTGATGGGGGACTACCTCGCCGAGATCACCCTGGCGTCGCTGGCGGCCGTCCATCATCGAGACCCCGAGCGTGGGTACGTCGAGTACTTCGTCACGCAGTTGCGGCCGCATCTGGCGGCTCTCGCCGAGCGCGGCATCAAGGTGGTGACCAACGCGGGCGGCTTCTCCCCGGACCGCTTGGCGCAGGTTCTGCGTGACGACATTCGTGCGGCCGGTCTGGATCTGCGCGTCGCCCATGTCGAGGGCGACAACATCCTCGGCGCGCTCGACGATCTGCGCAAGGAGGGACACCGCCTCGACAATCTCGATTCCGGTGAACCACTGGAGAATTGGTCGGCGAACCTGATCGCCGCCAACGCCTATCTCGGTGGGTGGGGGATCGCCGCGGCCTTGCGCGAGGGTGCCGACATCGTCGTCTGTGGGCGGGTCACCGATGCGTCGATGACCGTCGGTCCCGCCGCCTGGTGGCACGACTGGTCCACCGACGACTGGGATGCGCTCGCCGGAGCCGTGGTGGCCGGCCACATCATCGAATGCGGCCCCCACGCGGTGGGCGGCAACTTCTCCGGGTTCCTCGAAATCCCCGATCTCACCGTGCCGGGCTTCCCGATCGGTGAGGTCGCGGCCGATGGATCGTGTGTCATCACCAAACACACCAGGGATGGGGGAGCGGTCACCGCGGACACCGTCACTGCGCAGCTGGTCTACGAGATCCAGGGACCGGTCTACCTGAATCCCGACGTCACCGTGCACCTCGACCACGTCCGCGTCGAGCAGGTCGCACCGGACCGGGTGTCGGTCACCGGCGCCACCGGCACTCCGCCGCCACCCACCACCAAGGTCGCGATGTTCGGCACCGTCGGCGCAAGTGTGGTGAACACGGTGTTCGTGACATCCCCGCACGTCGAGGAGAAGATCGCGCTGATCCGCGTCAACTGTCCCGCAACCTCCCCGACGGCGTCGACCTTGACCTGACGCAGATCGGTCAACCGGCCGACGACCCCGAATCCCAATGGGCGGCAACGGTTGCGCTGCGGGTGATGGCCACCGCCGGCGACGCCGCGACACTTGCCGGCGCCGACATCGGAGCCCGCCTGGGCAGCCTCTACCTGCAGGGTATTCCCGGCTTCTTTCACGACGGAGCGGCCGGCCTGCATTCCCGACCCAAGCCGCGAGTCGACTACTGGCCGGGTGTGCTCCCGCAGAGCGCGCTGACGCACCGCGCCGTCATCGACGGCAACCGCATCGTCGACGCCCCGATCCCGCCCGCCACGGCGGTCACCGCGCAGCCGACACACCCGGAGCCCCGCGATGCGCCGTTGGCCGAGCGGGTCACCCGCGCCCCCTTGGGTTCGGTGGCCTACGCCCGCAGCGGCGACAAGGGCGGCAACTCGAATGTGGGTATCTGGACCCCGGATCCGAGGGTGTGGCCGTGGTTGCGCAGGTTCTTGTCCACCGACGAGATCCGCCGCCTGGTGCCCGAGACGAAGGACATCGACATCGAACGCCACGAGTTCCCCGAGATCCGCGCGGTGCATTTCGTCTTCAAGGGCCTGCTCGGAACCGGCGGATCGTCGAACCTGCGGGTTGACCAGGTGGGCAAGGCGATCGGGGAGTGTCTGCGATCACGTCAGGTCCTCATTCCCGACGACCTCCTGGGTTCCACCCGCCGTTCTGGCGATCACGCAGTGCGACAACATCTTTCCGGACACGCCACGACAGGACAGACACGATGAGCCGACTGACCACCGCGTTACAGAAGGCCATCGCCACGCCGGCCACCGACGACACCTTCGACCCGCACGCGCAGCTCGACGAGGTGCTGGCCGGAATCGGTATGAGCACCAAGGACACCGGGGGAGACGTCACGTTCCTCGGCGCAGATCCGGTGGTGCCGAGCACCTTACGTCTCGGTGGCGCCTCGGCCATCGCGCTGGCTGCGAAGTCCGCCGCGATCGCCAAGCTGTGGCAACTCCGCGATGGTGCGGGTCAGGACATCGCCGTCGATCTGCGCAGCGCGCCACATCGACTGCCCGTTCTACGATCGACGCTGGGAACTACTCAACGGGTATCCGCCGGCCACCCCGTCCAACCCGTCGAATGCGCTCGGGTTCCGCTTCTACCGCACCGGCGACGACCGCTGGATGATGCCCCTCAACCCGTACCCCAAGATCAAGGTCGGTGCCCAACGACTTCTCGGGGTACCCGACGACTCCCGCGCTGCCGCCGCCGCCATCGCCGAATGGAAGGCCGCCGAACTCGAGGCCGCGGCCACCGAGGCCGGCGTGGTGATGCCCATGCTGCGCACCACCGCCGAACTGCTCGACGAACCGCACTACCGTGACGTCTTCGCGGACATGCCGCTCATCGAGATCACCCGCATCGCCGACGGCGAACCGATCGAATTCACTCCCGGACCCGAGCAACCCCTCGACGGCGTGCGCGCGCTCGGCATGGGCCACGTGATCGCGGGAGCCGGTGTGGGCCGAGCGCTGGCCCTGCATGGCGCCGACGTCCTGAACCTGTTGCGCCCCAACGAACTCGAGCACGACGCCACCTACGCGACCGCGAACGTTGGTGTGCGATCGTCGACGATCGATCCCTACACCCCCGACGGCGCCACCACCATCGCGGCTCTCCTCGACGACGCCGATGTGTTCTACGCCAATCGCCGTCCCGGATACCTGGACAAGATCGGACTGTCCGCCGACACCGTCGCCGAGAAACACCGCGGCATCGTCTACGCCACCGCGTCGCTGAACGGCGAGAGCGGGCCGTGGTCGCACCAGGTGGGCTTCGATCAGACCGCGGGCAGCCTGGCCGGCATGATGCTCCTCGAGGGCGATGGCGAAACACCAGCCCTCCCACCGATTCTCGTCGTCAATGATTACATCGTCTCGTGGCTGATGACGGCCGGCATCGTGGAGGCACTGACTCGGCCGGCACGCGACGGCGGCAGCTACCGCGTGCACGTCTCGCTGACCCGAGCAGCCCTGTGGATCGTGGGCATGGGGATCTTCGATCGTGCGTACGCGCACGAGATCGCCGGTACCGACGCAGCCGACGGCGCGCATCGCTACCTCGACCCGGAGACGTTCACCGCCGCCACGCCTCTCGGCGACTATCAGGGTGTGACCGATCAGGTACGGATGAGCGTGACCCCGGTCACTACCGCACGGTCCTGGTACCGCGGGGTTCGTGTCGGCCGGAGTGGGTGGCGCGGGGGAGCTGATCTCCCCGCCCAGGTCACGGCCACCGTTGTCGAAAGCCGGACCGTGGGCGCACCATTGAACCATGCCTGTATCTGAACTTCTGCGTCTCGGTACGCCGCGTCCCATCGTCCGGTGGGGGAGTCCGGTGCTGCACTCGTCGGGACGGCCGGTCAGCGACTTCGGAAGCGACCTCCAGCGGCTGCTGGCCGACATGTTCGCGACGAACACCGCCGCCAACGGCGCCGGCCTCTCCGCGGCACAGATCGGGGTCGATCTTGCGGTGTTCATCTATGACTGCGCCGACGAGACCGGGCGCAGGCGCACCGGTGTCGTCTGCAATCCAGTCGTCGAGGTGGCCGACGGACAGGACAGGCGTCTCGTCGAATACGACGAGGGGTGTCTGTCATTGCCGGCGAGTACCCCGCTGACTGGCCTGCGTAGGACTAGGTTGCCACGCCTTCGGAGGCAGCTTTGACCTTCTCCAGCGTCTCCCGCATCCCGGCCCGCATGACTCGGGTGAACTCTGCCTGCCCGCCGAGGTACTTCTCGGTGAGATCGAGCGAGTAGGGCGAAATACCGTCGGGAGTCAGTCGCTGGTGCACGATGCGGGTGATTCCCCCCTCGATCGGCCGTAGTGTGAAGGACCAGACGACCCAGTTCTCGGCAATGCGAAAGGCGAACTCCCGCAAGGGATCGAAGCGCACGATCGTGCCGTGGGTCGCCCACGCCAGATCCCCCTGGTGGTTGCGGTTGGTGAACTCGGTGCCCACGCTCACCCGGTCGTGCCCGTCGCGCAGCCGCACCGAGTCCACCTGGGGACTCCACTCCGGCATCCGGCGGGGATCGCTGATCAGCCCCCACACGCGCTCCTCAGTGGCGTGCACATCGACGTTCTCTTCCATGTGCGCCTCGTACTCAGCCGTCATGCGTATCTCCAAACTATGAGACCGATCGGACGTTTAAAAGCGTAGATGCAGTGCATGAAACACGTCCAGTTGGTCGCATAGAGTGGCCCTCATGTCGAGCAATGTCACAGACGGTCGCCGTGCGCGCGGGGACATCACGCGACGTACCGCGGCCCGCAAGGCCGCCGAGATCGCGACCACCCACGGGCTCGACTCGATCACCGTGGGATCACTCGCGACAGCCACCGGACTCAGTAAGAGCGGAATCCTCACCGTGTTCGGCAATCGGGAGGCGATCCAGGTGGCCGCTGTCGCCGAGGCGCGGCAGATCTACATCGAGACGGTCATCGCCCCGGCCTGGCGCGAAGCCCCCGGTCGACCGCGGCTACGCGCGCTGCTCGACTGCTGGGTTGACTACCTACGTGCAGAAGTGTTTCCCGGCGGTTGCTTCATCGTCGCCAGCACTGCCGAATACGGGCGCCGGGACGGGCCCGTCGCCGACGGTGTCCGCGCACTCAAGCGGGAGTGGCTCGACCTGCTCGAATCCGAACTCGCCGTTGCGGGATCGGCTGCCCCCGCCCAGGACGCCTTCCGGATCGACGCCTTCCTGTGCGTGGGCAACACCCGCCGCGAGTTGTTCGGCGACGACGACGAACTGGACCGAGCCCACGCCCTGGCATCGGAGATCATCGGCTAATCTCCTGCTCATGGGTGTGATCGAGCGCGTCGCCGCGACGCGGGTAACCCGGGACACCCGGACCGTGCCGTGGTTGTTGGTCTATCTGGCAATCGGCGGCATCGTCGCGACGCTGTTCGTCAACATCTTCGTCAGCGGCTTCAACGGCCCCAGCAGCCTGTTTGCCGTCGCCATCGACATCCAGGTCTATCAAGCAGGCGCCGAACATCTGTGGTCCGGTCTGCCGCTCTACGACGGTCCGGTCTTTCCGACGCCCACCATCGACCTGCTGTTCACCTACCCGCCGTTCTCGGCGGTGCTGTTCCTGCCGCTGGTCGCACTCGGCACCACCGGCCTGTTCCTGTTCGCCTACATCGGCAACGCGATCCTCATCGCCACCCTGATCGCGCTGTGCATGCGACTGCTCGGGTATCGATACAGCGCGTCGTTCTGGGTGTTCGCGGTCACCGGAACCGTGGCACTCCTGGCGATCGAACCGATCCGCACCACGTTTTCGCTCGGCCAGATCAACGTGCTGCTGGCGCTCCTCGTCATCGCCGACATCGCCCGACCCCGCAGCGGCAGGTTCCGGGGCGTCGGCGTCGGGCTTGCGGCGGGCATCAAGCTGACCCCGCTGATCTTCGTCGTCTATCTCCTCGTGACCAAGCAGTGGCGTGCTGCGGGTACGGCGCTGGCGACGTTCGCCGCGACCGTCGTCGTCGGATTCATCGCAATGCCCGGTGACGCGTGGAAGTTCTGGACGGACAAGGTGATCCACTCCGGCCGCGTCGGCGCGATCGACTCGATGTCCAACCAGTCGATCAACGGCTATGTGTCGCAGTTGCTACGGCTCTTCGACGTCACGGCGTACCGAGACGCCAGCAGCGGCGTCTTCGAGGCGCCGGGCTGGATGTGGATGCCGATCGCACTCGTGGTCGGCGTACTCGGTATGTGGGCCGCACGACTGATGCGTGATCGCGGCAAGGATCTGCTCGCGATCAGTGTCGTCGGGATGACCGGCGCTGCGATGTCACCGTTCTCATGGGGCCATCACTGGGTGTGGTTCGTGCCGCTGCTGCTGATCACGCTGGACCGGGCGGTCCGGGCGGGCGGTCGTGATCCGTGGCTGTGGCTGCCGCCCGCGGTGATCGTGGTCCTCACCTTCGTTTGGTGGTTCCCGCTGCCGGACCGGCCCGGTTTCGACTTCGGACTGTGCCTCATGCCGCGTCCCGAGGACCCGAACTTCCTGCAGGCCGTGTGGTTCGTGATGGTCTGCGGACTCTATCCGCTGCTGTTGCTGGCCACGCTCGTCGCGATCTTCGCCGGTGTGTGGCGGACACGCCAACGAGCACCCGTAGAAGAGCCGCGTGTCGCGCGGACCGGTGGGACCGATGTGGTCGACGGGGCCGACGTCGACGATGAGCAGAGCGCGCGTCGCTAGTGTCCCGTGTTGGAAATTCGTTTGCGCGAGTCCGGCGATCCAGGTGGATGCATCGCAAGGCGGCGGAGGACGCAGCTACTGGATGTACCTGCGACGACGCCAACGCAGCGCGGCGCCGCCTGGGCGTCGGAATCGTCAACGAATTTCCTACACGGGACACTAGCTGTCACCCAGGCAGGTTGTGAACCGCGGGATGAGTCACGAGTGACGCAGGTGCCCGTAGAGCGCGGCCCGGTAGCCGCGGACATAGCTCACATCGGAGTCCGGCCCGGATCGGTTCTCCAGCGTCGTCGACGCGTAGTGCTTCGCCCACGGAACCGGTAGCCGTGCGAGATGGGCGACGGCGTCATCGAAGCCCTGCTGGAACCGGTCGGGATCGAGGTGCGCGTCGATCTCCGGGTCGGTGATGGGGAACGACGTGGGCAGGCGGGTGATCGTCCCGTACGGCGTGACGATGTCCAAGTCGGGGAGTTCTGGTTCGGTTGTCAACGGACCGACCGCGTTTCGGCGAGGATGCGGTACAGGGTGGCGCGGCTGACGCCGAGTGCTGCGGCGATCTCGGGTACCGGTTCGCCTTCGGCTCGACGACGCCGGGCCAGGGCCACCTGCTCGTCGTCGAGGACGCGGGGCCGGCCCACCGAGGCGCCGTGGCCGGCGCGGCTGCCGGTGTTCGCTCGTCGTCGGGTCCGATCGAGTTCGGCGTCGAGTTCGGCGAGGGACGCCAGGAGTCCGATGATCATCCGCCCGGTCGGGTCGCCGCTGTCGAGGCCTTCGCGCAGCGAACGCAACCCGATACCGCGCAGCGTCATCTGCCGAGTCGTCGCGAGAACCTCCCCGGCGGTGCGGCCGAGGCGATCGATCCCGACAACCACGGTCGTATCGCCCGGGCGCGCGTAGTCCAGGAGTGCCTCGAGTCCGGGGCGGCTGCGCAGTAGGGGGATGCCCGACGCTGGGTCGGTGTAGATCCTGGCCTGCTCCACACCCGCCTCGGTCAGGGTGTCGATCTGCGCCTCGAGCGTGTTCTCGCCCGCACCCGCACGGGCGTATCCCAGCCACATGCCGGTGCTCGCGTCATCTGTTGTCACGTCGAGAAGACTATCTCAAAAATGTCTCGTATTGAGTCTCGATACTGAGCGTGTCGCGATTCGATTCATGTCGAAAGTAGCCGAGCTACATATGTAGGCGCGACGGAGAGTTGTGAGACGAATAATTATGAGACGGACAAATTATGAGAACGCGACGACGACGGTGAGCATCCGGTGTCCCGCCGCAACCGCCACGTGAAACCCGAACAGCCCGGGGGACACGGCGTTTCATCCGGTCCGTGCTCGGCGCCGGGCGTACTTTCGAGCTGTGCTCGCGCCGGATCGCACCCGACGGGCGGACTCCACAGCTCCGCCGATCTCGTGGTGGGTCATCGTCGGCGCTGCGGTGCTCGCGGTGCTGTCGGTCGCCTGGCAGATCCGGGCACTGCCGTTCGATGATCCGTTCTACGGCCTGTTCCAGAACGGCACCGACCTGCGCGTCTACCAGGCGGGCGGGCGGGTGGTCCTCGACGGAATCCCGTTGTACCGCCACAGCGTGCTCTGGGGGCTGGACTTCACCTACCCGCCGTTCGCCGCGCTGATCATGACGCCGCTGGCGCTCGTCGCGACCGGCACCGCGATGGCGATCTGGTGGTCGGTGACCTTTGCGGCGCTGTTCGCCGCGATCATGCTGAGCTTCCGGAGCCTCGGCTATCGCGTCGACGCCCGCCTGCTGGTCCTGTCGGCGCTGGCGGCGGTCGCTGCCACGTCACTCGAACCCGTCCGCACCACCATCTGGCTGGGTCAGATCAACATCATCCTGATGCTGTTGGTCCTCGTCGACCTGGTTCTCCTGGACACCCTGCGTCCCGGCAGCCGACTGCAGAAACTCCGGTTGGGCGGGATCGGCGTCGGGATCGCCGCCGGCATCAAACTCACCCCGGCCTTCTTCGTCGTCTATCTGCTGGCGCTGCGCCGGTGGCGATCCGCGCTCACCGCGGCGGTCGCCTTTGTCGTCACCGTTGCCATCGCCTTCGTGATCGTCCCGTCGGACTCCTGGCGGTACTGGACCGTCGACGCCGCCGGGGCCTCGACGCGCATCGGCCGGGTCGACTCGCCCGCCAACCAATCCGTAAACGGGTTCATCTGCCAGTTGCTCGCCTACTTCGACATCCGCCGGTTCGCCCACCCCGGTCCCGGTGGTCCGGTCTTCACCGCGCCGTGGTGGCTCTGGATGCCGATCGCACTGGTCGCGGCCGGTCTCGGCTTGTGGGCGGCGGTGGTGGCCCACCGGCTCGGTCGGCAGTTGCTGTCGGTGACGATCGCCGGGATGACGGCGTCGGCGGTGTCGCCGTTCTCGTGGGGACATCACTGGGTGTGGTTCGTGCCGCTGCTCGTGGTGGCCTTCGACCAGGCCTATCGGTCCCGCTCCCGGTGGTGGTGGGCCGCCCCCGCGGCGATCGTCGCGCTGTCGTTCAACTATTGGTACAACTGGTGGAACAGCGGTCCGCGCTGGACGGCTGATCACGCGATTGCGTTGGGGCTCTTCATGATGCCGCGCTGGCCGGACCCCCAATGGTTCGATTACCCCCTCGTCCTGCTCTACGCCGGCTGCTATCCGCTGGTGTTGTTGCTGACCATCGTCGTCACTCTCGTCGGAGCCGCCCGGACGCGGCGGAGCACCGCGACCACGGACGCCGTGTCCGTCACGACCGCATAAGCTGTTTGTCATCTGACCAATCGGACACGGCGGAAGGACAGGGGGCCCATGTCGGTGGTGACCAGGGTGCGGCTGTGGCATCGCAAGGGGCGTTACGTGATCCGCCGAAACCGGCACCTCAACCTGGCCTACCGGATCGCGGTGGGCGTGGTGGGGGCGCTCGTCCTGGCCGGCGGCATCGTCGCTATCCCGTATCCGGGTCCCGGCTGGCTCATCGTGTTCCTGGGTCTCGGCATCCTCGCGTCCGAGTTTGACTGGGCCCATCGGCTGCTCACCTTCGCGCGGGGGAAGTACGACGCGTGGGTGGAGTGGCTCAAGCGACAGCACTGGTCGGTCCAGGGTGGCTTCGCCCTCGGGACCTGTGTGATCGTGCTGGGCACCCTCTGGCTACTGGGTGCGCTCGCCACCGTGGCGGGCTGGTTCGACGTCGACGCGCAGTGGCTCGCCAGTCCGATTTTCTGACCCGGCCACCGGCGGGTGCATGGCCGTTCGCTCTCCGCGGATACGATCATCGGTGCAAGGTCCGATCCGCCGGATCCGGATGTACCCCCGACATTCATGAGGAGCGCTCGACGTGCCCGACGAAGTGATGGTGACCAGCCCCGCCACGATCCGTGTGCCAGCTGGGACTACCGCGGGCACCGCGCTGCGGGAGCACGAGCAACCCAACAAGGGACCCGAGGCGATCGTGGTGGTCCGCGACGCCGACGGAGAGCTCCGTGACCTGTCCTGGGCACCTGAGCACGACACCGACGTGACCCCGGTGGCCGCGAACACCGACGCCGGGCGCAGCGTCATCCGGCACTCGGCCGCCCACGTGCTGGCCCAGGCCGTCCAAGACCTCTTCCCGGGCACCAGGCTGGGCATCGGGCCGCCGATCAAGGACGGCTTCTACTACGACTTCGACGTCGACGAGCCCTTCACGCCCGAGGACCTGTCGAAGCTCGAGAAGAAGATGCGCCAGATCATCAAATCGGGTCAGCGCTTCTCCCGCCGCGTCTACGCGTCCAAGGACGAGGCGCGCGCCGAACTCGCGAACGAGCCGTTCAAGCTCGAACTCATCGACGACAAGGGTGCGGCCGACGACAGCGAGGTGATGGAGGTCGGCGGAGCCGAACTCACCGCCTACGACAACCTCAACCCACGCACGGGCGAACGCATGTGGTGCGACCTGTGCCGCGGCCCGCACGTGCCGACCACCAAGTACATCGCGGCGTTCAAGCTGACCCGCAGCTCGGCCGCCTACTGGCGGGGCGATCAGGACAACGCCGACCTGCAGCGCATCTACGGCACCGCCTGGGAGTCGACCGAGGCGCAGGACGCCTACCTGGAAATGCTCGCCGAGGCCGAGAAACGCGATCATCGCAAACTCGGCTCGGAGCTGGACCTGTTCAGCTTCCCCGACGAAATCGGGTCGGGACTGCCGGTCTTCCATCCCAAGGGTGGTGTCATCCGCAAGGAACTCGAGGACTACTCACGACTGCGTCACGCGCAGGCCGGATACGAGTTTGTCTACACCCCGCACGCGACCAAGGGCGACCTGTTCTCGCTGTCGGGACACCTGGACTGGTACGCCGACGGCATGTACCCCCCGATGCAGCTCGACGAGGAGGTCGACGCCGACGGCACCGTGCGCCGCCCGGCCATCGACTACTACCTCAAGCCGATGAACTGCCCGATGCACAACCTGATCTTCCGGTCGCGCGGACGTTCCTATCGCGAGCTGCCGCTGCGGCTGTTCGAGTTCGGCACCGTCTACCGCTACGAGAAATCCGGTGTGGTGCACGGCCTGACCCGGGCCCGCGGCTTCACCCAGGACGACGCGCACATCTACTGCACCCGTGAGCAGATGGGCGAGGAGGTGCGATCCCTACTGCAGTTCGTCCTCGACCTGCTGCGCGACTACGGACTCGACGACTTCTACCTCGAACTCTCGACCCGCAACCCGGACAAGTCGATCGGCTCCGACGAGGCGTGGGAGGAGGCGACCGAGGTGCTGCGCGCGGCGGCGACCAGCTTCGGCCTCGATCTCGTCGACGATCCGGGTGGCGCCGCGTTCTACGCGCCGAAGATCTCGGTGCAGGCCCGCGACGCGATCGGCCGGACCTGGCAGATGTCGACCATCCAGGTGGACATGATGCTGCCGGACCGCTTCGAACTCGAATACACCGGCACCGACGGCGCCAAGCACCGGCCGGTGATGATCCACCGGGCGCTGTTCGGCTCGATCGAACGGTTCTTCGGGGTGCTCACCGAGCACTACGCGGGCGCGTTCCCGGCCTGGTTGTCACCGGTACAGGTGGTCGGCATCCCGGTCGCCGACGCCTTCGCCGATCACCTGCAGGGCGTCGTCGACACACTGCGCGCGGCCGGTCTGCGCGCCGAGGTGGACCATTCCGATGACCGGATGCAGAAGAAGATCCGCAACCACACGACCGGTAAGGTTCCGTTCATGCTGTTGGCGGGGGAGCGTGACGTCGAGGCCGGCGCGGTGAGCTTCCGATTCCGGGACGGAACGCAGGTCAACGGGGTTCCGGTGGCCGAGGCGGTCGGCATCATCACCGACTGGGTCACCTCCCGGCGCAACGAATCACCCACCGCCGAGCTGGTGCGCCCGGCCGCGACCACGCCGGAGCCGGCCGATGGCTGAGCCGGGCGGCGAGATCCGCGACTGCGGGACCGGTGACCCGGACCGGTTGCAGCGACTGTGGAGTCCGCACCGGATGACCTACATCACCTCCGATCCGGCGACGTCGTCGGAGGACAGCGCCGACAAGACCAAACCGGCCACCAGCGGTCATCCGTTCCTCGACATCCCGCGGATGTCGGATGAGGACGGGCTGATCGTGGCGCGCGGCGAGGCGGTGTACGCGGTGCTGAACCTGTACCCGTACAACCCGGGGCACACCATGATCGTCCCGTACCGGCAGGTCGCCGACCTGGAGGATCTGACCCCGCTCGAGTCCGCCGAGCTGATGTCGTTCACCCAGCGCATCATCCGGACCATCAAGAACGTCTCCAATCCGAACGCCTTCAACGTGGGCCTCAACCTCGGATATGCCGCGGGCGGTTCGCTGGCCGAACACATCCACCAGCACATCGTGCCGCGCTGGATCGGCGACGCGAACTTCATCACCGTCGTCGGCGAGACCAAGGTGATGCCACAGTTGTTGCGTGACACCCGAACCCTCCTCGCCCAGGCGTGGCACCGGCTCGATGATTGATTCCGGGGTGAGCCGATGCTGAGCATTCTGGGGCGGGCCTCGGTCTCCAAGGTCACCCTGCCGATCGGGCGGGGACTGCTGCGCACCGGCCTGACCCCCGACGGCATGACCATCATCGGCACCGTCGCGACCATCGCCGCCGCGGTCACGCTGTTCCCGATGGGTCACCTGTTCTGGGGAACGATGGTGATCTGGCTGTTCGTGATGTTCGACATGCTCGACGGCGCGATGGCCCGCGCGCGGGGCGGCGGAACCAGATTCGGTGCCGTACTCGACGCCACCTGCGACCGCATCGCCGACGGCGCGATCTTCGCCGGACTCGCCTGGTGGTGCGCCATCACCACACCCCATCACCTGCTGCTGATCGCGACCCTGATCTGCCTGGTCACCTCGCAGGTGATCTCGTATGCCAAGGCGCGTGCCGAGGCCAGCGGGCTCTACGGCGACGGCGGGCTCATCGAACGCCCCGACCGGCTCATCATCGTGCTCGTCGGGGCCGGCCTCACCGGTCTCGGGCTCGACTGGGCCATTCATGTCACCATGTGGGTGCTCGCCGTGCTCAGCGTCGTCACCGTCGGGCAGCGCATGTGGTCGATCGCGCGGTCACCCGGCGCGCGTGACCTCATCCCGCTCCCTTCGCCATCCGCACCCGCTGATGACCAGAGCGGTGATGATCCGACCGACCCGACCGGCGAGGCGCCCGCCGGTGACGGGCCGAAGTGATGCGCGTCCCGAGCATCGGCCCGTTACGTACCACGCTGCGGGAAACGTTGTCCGACACCGCGTATCGCACCGGATGGGCGGCCGTCCGGTATGCGCCGGACGGGCTCGCCCGACGCGGCTTCGACGCGGCCGGACGCGCCTTCGGACGCCGTGGCGGGGGACCGGATCAGTTGCGCCGCAACCTCGCCCGCGTGCTGGGCGTCGCGCCGCGCGACGTCGACGACGAGCTGATCGCGGCCGCCATGGCGTCGTACGCCCGCTACTGGTACGAGGCATTCCGCTTGCCGTCCATGGATTTCGCCGAAGCCGCCGCCAACGTACACATCACCGACGACGAGATCGCGCTCTTCGAAAACGAACGCGCCAAGGGCAAGGGGCTGATCTTCGCCCTGCCGCACAGCGGCAACTACGACATGGCCGGCGTCTGGCTGGTCCAGCACCTGGGATCGTTCTCCACCGTGGCCGAACGCCTCGAACCGGAGTCGCTGTTCCGACGGTTCGTCGAATACCGCGAACGGCTCGGCTTCGAGATCTTCCCGCTGACCGGCGGCGAACGCCCCCCGTACGGACTGCTCGCCGAACGATTGCGGGCGGGCAAGGTCATCTGCCTGATGGGGGAGCGCGACATCACCCACACCGGAGTGCCGGTCACCATGTTCGGCGAACCCACCCGCATGCCCGCCGGGCCGGCCAAACTCGCCATCGACACCGGCGCCGCGCTGATGCCGGTGCATCACTGGTTCACCGACGGTCCCACCTCACGTCTGACCTGCGGCGAACGCCTGTCCACCGAGGGTGGCGTGGTGGCGACGACCCAGCGTCTCGCCGACGCCTTCGCCGCGAACATCGCCGCACACCCGCAGGATTGGCACATGCTGCAACCCTTCTGGGAAGCCGACTGGACACAGCGTCAGCGGGCGCGTGTCGCCGGTGACGCCGCACGGGGAGATCGGTCATGAGGATCGGCATGGTGTGTCCGTACTCCTTCGACGTGCCCGGTGGCGTGCAGGCCCACGTGGTGGAACTCGCGCACGTGTTCATCGAACGCGGCCACGAGGTGAGCGTGCTGGCACCTGCCGCCGGCGAGACCGACCTCCCCGACTACGTGGTGCGCGCCGGGCCGGCGCTGGCCATCCCGTACAACGGCTCGGTCTCGCGGGTGAACTTCTCGCCCAAGGGATATCTCACGCTGCGGCGCTGGATCGCCGAGAACGGCTTCGACGTGCTGCACGTCCACGAACCGAATGCGCCGAGTATCTCGATGCTCTCGCTCATGGTCGCGTCCGGGCCGATCGTCACGACCTTTCACACGGCCACGTCACGATCGTTGTGGCTCAGCACTTTTCAGGGCATCCTGCGCCCCTATCACGAACGCATCGCCGGCAAGATCGCCGTCAGCGAGCTGGCCCGGCGCTGGCAGATGGAATCCCTGGGTTCCGACGCCGTGGAGATCCCGAACGGCATCAACGTCGCCGGGTTCGCCGACGCGCAGCCGCTGGACGGGTATCCGTGGCCGGGTGGGTCGGTGTTGTTCCTGGGCCGATTCGACGAACCCCGCAAGGGGATCGACATCCTGATGCGTGCGCTGCCGGCCGTCGTCGAACAGTTCCCCGACGTACGCGTCCTGGTGGTGGGCGGCGGCAATCAGCGCGCGCTGCGCCGCCGGGCCGGTGACCTGGCCGACCACCTGGTGTTCCTCGGTCAGGTCGACGACGCCACCAAGGCCCGCGCGCTGCGCTCGGTGGACGTCTACTGCGCACCCAACCTCGGTGGCGAGAGCTTCGGCATCGTGCTGGTGGAGGCGATGGCCGCGGGGGCCGCGGTGATCGCGAGCAGCCTCAACGCCTTCCGGCGGGTGCTCGACGACGGCCGCGCCGGCCGGCTGGTGGCCACCGGGTCACCCGAGGAACTCGCCGCGGGCATCGTCGGGCTGCTCGGCGACCCCGGCGCCCGGGCCGAACTCGTCGCCGCGGGCCGGGTGCGCGCGCACCGGTACGACTGGTCCCGGGTGGCCGATCAGATCCTGCGCGTCTACGACACGGTGACGGTCGGGGCCGGCCCGGTGGTGGTGTCGGACTGATGACCTTCAACCCGACGACCACGATCGTCGTCGTTGTCGTCCTGGCGGTCGTGGCGCTCATCGGCTGGGCCGTGCAGACCGCCAACCGTCTCGACCGCCTCAACGTGCGGGTCGATCTGGCACGCCAGTCGCTGCACGCCTCGCTGGACCGACGCGCGGTGGTGGCCCGCACGATCGCCACCGACATCGCCGCCACCGACCGCAACCTGGCCGCGCAGGAATCTGCGCGCGATCTGATCGCCGTCGCCGACCGGGCCGAACGATCCGGGCCCGCCGACCGCGAGGCCGCGGAGAACGCGGTCTCCTCAGCACTCGCCCGCGCCGACACCCGATCCCGGCCGCCCGGACTGATCGCCGAACTCGCCGACGCCGAGACCCGCGTGATGATGGCCCGACGGTTCTACAACGACGCGGTCCGCGACACCCGCAACCTCGCCGAGCGCCGCGCGGTGCGGTGGCTGCGGCTCGGCGGCCGGGCCGGATTGCCGGAGTACTTCGAGATCATCGAACGAGGCGGCTCGGCCGGCCAGTGACCGGGCTCACGCGCCGGTCGCAGCGGTGGCCTGCGGATGCGATGTGGGCCACCACCTAGACTGTTGCGTATCACTGCCGCGGGTCGGACCGCGGCAGGGCATCTCGAGTGGAGAACGAGGAGACATGGCAGCGAGTCACAACGGCGCGAGGGTCCCAGAGGCCGGTCAGGGCACCGCGCGGGTCAAGCGCGGCATGGCGGAGATGCTCAAGGGCGGCGTGATCATGGACGTGGTCACCCCCGAGCAGGCGAAGATCGCCGAAGACGCCGGCGCGGTCGCGGTCATGGCGCTCGAGCGGGTACCCGCCGACATCCGCGCCCAGGGTGGCGTGTCGCGGATGAGTGACCCGGACATGATCGACGGGATCATCGCCGCCGTCAGCATCCCGGTGATGGCCAAGGCCCGCATCGGGCATTTCGTGGAGGCGCAGATCCTGCAGAGCCTCGGCGTGGACTATGTCGACGAGTCGGAGGTCCTCACCCCCGCCGACTACGCCAACCACATCGACAAGTGGCAGTTCACCGTGCCGTTCGTGTGCGGCGCGACCAACCTCGGTGAGGCGCTGCGGCGGATCACCGAGGGGGCGGCGATGATCCGGTCCAAGGGCGAGGCGGGCACCGGTGATGTCTCCAACGCCACCACCCACATGCGCCGGATCCGCGACGAGATCCGTCGGCTGACGTCGTTGCCGAAGGACGAATTGTTTGTCGCCGCAAAGGAATTGCAGGCTCCCTATGAACTCGTCACGGAGGTCGCCGAGGCCGGTAAGCTGCCGGTGACGCTGTTCACCGCCGGTGGTATCGCGACCCCGGCCGACGCGGCGATGATGATGCAGCTCGGCGCCGAAGGCGTCTTCGTCGGCTCGGGCATCTTCAAGTCGGGTAACCCCGCCGAGCGGGCCGCGGCGATCGTGGCGGCCACCACCTTCCACGACGACCCGGATGTGCTGGCCAAGGTCTCGCGCGGACTCGGCGAGGCAATGGTCGGGATCAACGTCGACGAGATCCCCGCCCCTCACCGGCTCGCCGAGCGCGGCTGGTAATCGCGCAGTGATGTCCACCGAACGCACGATCGTGCCCGCCACGGCCGACGAAGAGCGGACATCGTTGCCGTTTGCGGCGGTATCCACCGGTAGTATCTGCTGACCATGGATGCGGCGACGATCGTCCGGGACGAGACACGTTCGGGAACGGACTTTGTGGGGGAGCTGCGGCTCGAATGGGCGGCGGCATGCAACGTCGGCCGGGTGCGCGAGACCAACGAGGACGCCGCACTGGTCCGTCCCGGGATGTACCTGCTCGCCGACGGTATGGGTGGCCATGACAGCGGCGAACTCGCCAGCGAGGCCGCGCTGATGACGCTGTCGGAGGCACAGACCGTCGGTGGGCTCGCCGACACCCAGGGCGTGCTCAACGACCTGCTGGTCCTGGCGCAGGAACGCATCGGCGCGATCGACACCGAGACCGACCGCCGGGCCGGAACCACCACGACCGGCGTCGTTTTGGTCACCGAAGACGGGCATCCGCACTGGCTGGTACTCAACATCGGCGACTCGCGCACCTACCGCTACCAGAACGGCACCCTCAATCAGCTCACCACCGACCATTCGCAGGTGCAGGAGTTCATCGAGGCCGGATTCCTCACCCCGGAGCAGGCCCGCACCGATCCGCGCCGCAACGTGATCACCCGTGCGCTCGGTGCCGGCATGGTGGACCCGGTCGCCGACTTCCGCAGTACCCCCGCCTATCCCGGCGATGTGTTGCTCATCTGCAGCGACGGCCTCACCGGTGAACTACCCGACGAGGAGATCGCCGACATCCTGTCGCAGGCCCAGAGCGCCGAGGAAGCCGCCGGACGGCTGGTGGACGAGGCCCTGGCCCTCGGCGCGCACGACAACGTCACGGTGATCGTGGTGTCCGCCCACGATTCGGTCGAGACCCTGCAGTCGCCGGTCATCGAGGACGCCGGCTGATCGAGGTGCGGGTATGACAATCCCAGGGCACGACCGGCCATACGACGAGCCGGTCGGTACCGACGACGCCACGATGACCTACGTCGAGTACTGCGGCGAGCGGTTCGCGCTGGAGGCCGACCGTCGATTCTTCATCGGCCGCGAGGCCGATCTGTCGATCGACGACAACCCATATCTGCATCGGCGATTCCTGGTGCTGCACAACGAGAACGGGCTCTGGTGGCTCACCAACCTGGGTACCCATCTGTCGGCGAGTGTGTCGGCCGGTGACGTCGGCTTCTCGGCGATGCTCGGGCCCGGTGCGCGGATGCCGCTCGTCTTTGGCGAGACGACGGTGGTGTTCACGGCAGGACCCACGACTTACGAGATGAGTGTGTTCGCGCGGGCGCCACAGGTACGGGCCGTGACGCGTCCGTCCTTCGACGGCGGTCGCACCACACAGGGCGTGCCGACGCTGACCGAGAGTCAGAAGCTGCTGATCGTCGTGCTCGCCGAGGAGATCCTCCGTCGGGAGGGCACCGGGGCCAGTGCGATCCCGTCGTCGGCGCAGGCAGCAGCCCGGCTCGGCTGGCCGCTGACCAAGTTCAATCGCAAACTCGACAACGTCTGCGACAAACTCGATCAGCTCGGTGTCAGCGGGATGCGCGCCGGCGGCGGCAAACTCGCGAGCAACCGCCGCACCAAACTCGTCGAGTATGCCGTGTCCTCACGCATCGTGACCCGCGCCGACCTCCAGATGATCGACGCCGAGGCCGCGCGCAACGCCATTTCCTGACCGTCGCTGGGTACCCGTCACCCCACTGCGTCGCAGGCTCGGTGAACACCCCCTCTGACCTGCGGTTTCATCATGGGTAGTTCTCCCCATGGGCTGGGTAGTTCTCCCCATCGACCGCACCGATGATCGCTTATAGTGTCTTACTCACGACAGGCGGGACATCCCGCCCGGGACAGCAGAACGACTCCAGTGCAGAGGATTTCGACATGACCGCGATTGCCCATCACGTGCCCCAGTACCAGCGCCCCGTCGATGCCCGCCGTCAGGCAGCGGCCGCCGCACGACGCCAGGAGGCCCTCGCCCGGCTCGCCGCCCGGCGCATGCCGCTGCCGGGCCAGCCGATCGGGGATCGGACGGCCGCACCCGCCGGTGCCCGGATGGCGCTCGTCCCGAACGTCGAGGACGCGGCACCCACCGTGCGCGAGGAGGCGCAGCGTCCCGCGCTGCCCCGGCCCAGCCTCACCTCCCGCGAGGTAGAGGTCCTGCGGACCTGGATGCTGGTGGACTCGAAACCCGCAGTCGCACAACAGCTCTTCATCTCGCTGGGCACGGTCAACACCCACCTGACCCGCATTCGGGCCAAGTACGCCGAGATCGGCCGGCCGGCACCGACCAAGGCGTCGCTGGTCGCCCGCGCCGTGCAGGACGGGTTGATGACCCTCGATGAGCTGTAAGGCGGCCAGACGGGGCCGGACCCTCGCGGCGCCGGGGAGTTCCCACGGAGGTCGGGGACGCGGGAACTCGCACGGCGTCGGTAGTAGATACTTGTCTGCGTGGCAGCCATCGAGGACATCCTTCAGGTCGAGCGCATCGAAACCGACATCTATCGGGGCCCGGCGTTTCCGAGCCACCTGCAACGCACCTTCGGCGGGCAGGTCGCCGGGCAGGCACTGATGTCGGCGACCCGCACCGTCGACGACGAGTTCGCGGTGCACTCGCTGCACGGCTACTTCCTGCGGCCCGGCAACCCCGATCTGCCCGCGGTGTTCCTCGTCGACCGAATCCGGGACGGGCGCTCCTTTGTGACGCGGCGGGTCACCGGCATCCAGAACGGCGAGGCCATCTTCATGATGTCGGCGTCGTTCCACGTCCGCACCGATCAGGGATATGAGCATCAGGACCGGATGCCGCCGGTGCTCAAGCCCACCGAACTGCCCGACCGGCTCGACGACTTCTCCGCCGAGGAACGTGCGGTCTTCAAGGAATGGCAGAACTTCGACATCCGGATCGTGCCGCGCGAGCACCTGGTCACCTCCGACTATTTCGCCGCCCAGCAGCGGGTGTGGTTCCGCTACCGGCACCGGCTGCCCGACGATCAGGTCTTCCACGTCGGGACACTGGCCTACATGAGCGACATGACGTTGCTCGGTTCGTCGAAGGTGCCCCATCCCGACGCCAACCCGCAGGTCGCCTCGCTCGACCACGCCATGTGGTTCATGCGCCCCTTCCGCGCCGACGACTGGCTGCTCTACGACCAGACCTCACCGTCGGCGGACGGCGGTCGCGCGCTCACCCAGGGCCGGATCTTCGACCTGTCGGGCCGGATGGTCGCCGCGGTCACCCAGGAGGGGCTGGCCCGCACCGGCCGCGACATGCCCGCCGATCAGCACGCCCGACGCGATCGGTGAGCGCCGCGTATCGCGCGTCGAGCGCGCGCCCGCGCATCGGTGTCCTCGCGCTGCAGGGCGATGTGCGCGAACACGTCCATGCGCTCGACGCCGCCGACGCCGACGCTGTCCCGATCCGGCGGGCGGCCGAACTCGACGACATCGACGGCATCATCATCCCGGGTGGCGAATCGACGACGATGAGTCGCCTGCTGGGGGTCTTCGACCTCTTCGAACCGCTGCAGGAGGCGCTGGCCGACGGGCTGCCCGCCTACGGCTCATGTGCCGGGATGATCCTGCTGGCCACCACGATCCTGGACACCCGCCCCGATGCCCGTCACCTCGATGCGCTCGATGTGACGGTGCGGCGCAACGCCTTCGGGCGTCAGGTGGAGAGCTTCGAGACCGATCTGGAGTTCGCCGGGATCACCGACATCGACGATGCCGACCCGATGCGCGCGGTGTTCATCCGGGCGCCCTGGGTGGAGTCGGTGTCCCCGGACGTCGAGGTGCTGGCGCGCGTACCGTCGGGTCCCGCGGCCGGCCGGATCGTCGCCGTGCGGCAGGGCGACGTGCTCGCGACGTCGTTTCATCCGGAGGTCACCGGGGATCGACGGGTACACGAATACTTCGTGACCATGGTGCGTCGGTAAGATCGACGAGAGCGAAGTGTGCGCGGCGAGAATGCCGCGAGGCCAACCGGAACACCGCGCCGCAGGGCGCGCGGAGACGATCGATCGTCTCAGAAAGGATCACCGAGTATGAGCGGCCACTCCAAATGGGCCACCACCAAGCACAAGAAGGCGGTCATCGACGCCAAGCGCGGCAAGATGTTCGCCAAGCTGATCAAGAACATCGAGGTGGCCGCACGCACCGGCGGTGGTGACCCGGCCGGAAACCCGACGCTCTTCGACGCCATCCAGAAGGCCAAGAAGTCGTCGGTGCCCAACGACAACATCGAGCGTGCCCGCAAACGCGGCGGTGGTGAAGAGGCCGGCGGTGCCGACTGGCAGACCATCACCTACGAGGGCTACGGCCCCAACGGCGTGGCGATCCTCATCGAGTGCCTCACCGACAACCGCAATCGCGCGGCCGGGGAGGTCCGCACCGCGATGACCCGTAACGGTGGCAACATGGCCGACCCGGGTTCGGTGGCCTACCTGTTCACCCGCAAGGGCGTGGTCACCCTGGAGAAGAACGGGCAGAGCGAGGACGACGTGCTGATGGCGGTCCTCGACGCCGGCGCCGAGGAAGTCACCGACCTCGGGGATTCCTTCGAAGTGATCAGCGAACCCGGTGACCTGGTGGCCGTACGTACCGCGTTACAGGAGGCGGGCATCGACTACGACTCCGCCGAGGCGAGCTTCCGTGCCTCGGTCGAGGTGGCCGTTGACGCCGACGGCGCCCGCAAGGTGTTCAAACTGATCGACGCGCTCGAGGACTCCGACGACGTGCAGAACGTTTACAGCAACGTCGACATCAGCGACGAGGTGCTCGCCGAACTCGACGCCGACTGAGCCGACGCCCGCCCCACCGGCTGGTTGAGCAGATCTCGGCGCATGTTAGTTGCGTAGAGCTCCACCCTAGTGGGCCGAGTGTGTCGGTCCGCGGAAATGTCCGCCCCTCCCGCTAGAATCTCGAACAACTGTTCGTTCTGGCGGGAGGTCGCGTGTGCGTGTGATGGGGGTGGACCCGGGGCTCACCCGGTGCGGTATCGCCCTGGTGGAGTCCGGACGCGGCCGGGCGGTGACCGCCCTCGACGTCGACGTGGTGCGCACGCCCACTGACATGGAACTCGCCGACCGGCTGCTCGCGGTGTACACGGCCGCCTGTCACTGGATCGACGTGCACCAGCCCGACGTGGTGGCCATCGAGCGCGTCTTTGCGCAGAATCAGGTGTCGACGGCGATGGGCACCGCGCAGGCGGGCGGGGTCATCGCACTCGCCGCCGGACAGCGTGGCATCCCGGTGCGGTTCCACACCCCGTCGGAGGTGAAGGCCGCGGTCACCGGGAGCGGCCGGGCCGACAAGGCCCAGGTGACGGCGATGGTGACACGCATCCTCGGGATGCAGACCAAGCCCCGGCCGGCGGACGCGGCAGACGCCCTGGCGTTGGCCATCTGCCATTGCTGGCGGGGTCCGATGATGGAACGGATGGCGCAGGCGCAGCGTCAGGCGCAGGAGGCCGCCGCCCGGCATCGGCGCCGAGTGGCCGCGGCACGGGCAGGAGGACAGTCATGATCGCTTCGGTGCGTGGACCCGTACTGGAGGTCGCGCTCGATCACGCCGTGATCGATTGCGGCGGAGTGGGTTACCGGGTTCTGGCGACCCCGGTGACGCTGTCGCGGTTGCGGCGCGGTGAAGAATCCACACTGCTGACGTCGATGATCGTGCGGGAGGACTCGATGACCCTCTACGGGTTCACCGAGCCCGACGCGCGAGCGTTGTTCGCGTTGCTGCAGACCGTCACCGGTGTCGGGCCGCGGCTGGCGATGGCCACCCTCGCGGTCCTCGAACCAGAGGCGTTGCGACGCGCGCTGGCCGAGTCCGACACCAAGGCGCTGACGTCGGTGCCCGGCATCGGAAAACGCGTCGCCGAACGCCTGGTGGTGGAACTGCGCGACAAAGTGGATCGCCCGACCGGTGAATCGGCCGTCGGGGTCGTCGCCCCGGGCGGCGTCCGCGAACAGGTCGCCGACGCCCTGGTCGGTCTCGGATTCACGGCCGGTCCGGCCGAGAAGGCCGTGGCCGCCGTTCTCGCCGACCATCCCGACGCCGACGCGTCGACGGCGCTACGACAGTCGCTGTCGCTGTTGGGAAAGGCGTCGTAGATGTCCGGGGACGATCGTGAGTTCACCGAGGACCGAGAGGTCAGCGCACTGCCCGTGCGTTCCGACGGTGACCTCGACGCGGGTCTGCGGCCGCGGTCGCTGGCCGAGTTCATCGGCCAGCCGCGGGTCTGTGAGCAGCTCGAGCTCGTGCTGCACGGCGCCAAGGGCCGGGGCGGGACACCCGATCACATCCTCCTGTCCGGTCCACCCGGCCTGGGCAAGACCTCGCTGGCGATGATCATCGCCGCGGAGATGGGTGCCGCCATCCGGGTGACCTCCGGTCCGGCGCTCGAGCGGGCAGGCGATCTGGCCGCGATGCTCTCCAATCTGGTGGAGGGCGACGTCCTGTTCATCGACGAGATCCACCGCATCGCGCGGCCCGCCGAGGAGATGCTCTACCTCGCGATGGAGGACTTCCGGGTGGACGTGGTGGTCGGCAAGGGTCCGGGGGCCACGTCGATCCCGCTCGATGTGGCGCCGTTCACCCTGGTGGGTGCGACGACGCGATCGGGTTCACTCACCGGGCCGCTGCGCGACCGGTTCGGCTTCACCGCGCACATGGAGTTCTACGACACAACCGAACTGGTGCATGTCCTGCGCAGGTCGGCGGGCATCCTCGGGATCGTGCTGGGCGACGACGCCGCGTCGGAGATCGCGAGCCGTTCCCGCGGGACGCCGCGCATCGCCAACCGGCTGCTGCGCCGGGTCCGGGACTATGCGGAGGTGCGTGGCGACGGCACCATCACGGTCGATACCGCTCGGGCCGCACTGGCCGTCTACGATGTCGACGAACTGGGCTTCGACCGGCTGGACCGGGCTGTTCTCAATGCGCTGATCAGGGCGTTCGGCGGTGGTCCGGTGGGGGTGTCCACGCTGGCCGTGGCGGTGGGGGAGGAACCGGCGACCGTCGAAGAGGTCTGTGAACCGTTCCTGGTGCGGGCCGGGATGGTCGCGCGCACCCCCCGCGGCCGGGTCGCGACCGCCGCGGCGTGGCACCACCTGGGTCTCACCCCGCCGGCCGGTGCACTCAACGCATCCTTCGGCGTGCGTCCCCGGGACATGGAAACCGGCAGCCTGTTCGACGATCTGTAGGGCGCCGCCGGACCTGCGATATCGGACATCACCGACGGCATGGCACACTGGGAGGACCGCCGTCGACCGGAATGTTGGCCATCCTGGGCCCTCGTCACCTCGGTCGACGCCCTGTGGCGAGCGGGTCGGACCCGCACGTCACCGACGTACCCCCGTCCCGCGGAGTACCTCGCGACCGAGTACACAAGCACATCGATGAAGGACTGACGTTCACCCATGGAGTTTCTCTTCCCCGTCCTGCTGGCCATGCTGGCCGTGTTCATGTTCATGTCCATGCGCAAGCAGAAGAAGCGCATGAGCGAGATGCAGGAGATGCAGGACTCCGTGCAGACCGGCACCCGCATCCAGCTGACCTCGGGCCTGTTCGGCACGGTCATCGACGCGTCGTCGTCGGATGTCATCGACGTCGAGATCGCGACCGGCGTGGTCACCCGGTGGAATCGGCTGGCCGTGATGCGTGTCATCCCGACCGAGGAGGCCGCGGCCACCTACCCGGGTTACGTCGCCCCCGAAACCGACGACGAGGACGATGACTTCGACGTCGATCATGTGAGCCTCGACAAGTCCACCGACGACGCCGAGACCGACGTGACCGGCACCGCCGACCAGAAGCGCGACGGCGACAAGTAGGACGCGACGCCCGGAATACTCGGTGCAGCCCCAGCGAGTGGTTCCGGGCAAACCTCACGACACGGACACCGCCGCATGCCGGGGGTGACCCCGACCTGCACGTGCCGGTACGGTTATCCGTTGGCCGAGGGGCCGGGATGATCTGTGCAGTCAAAGGAGACTCGAAGAGCAGTGACAACAACTCGCCGCGCAGGGACGGACACACGGCGGGCGAAACGGTCGGGACCCAGCCGTGAGATCCCGCCGTGGCAGCCGCTCGCCGTCTTCCTCGCCCTGTTGGCCGTGGTCTACGGCCTGATCTTCTTCACCGGCGCCAAGACGCTGGAGCCCAAGCTCGGCATCGACCTGCAGGGCGGAACACGGGTCACCCTGACCGCGCGCACCGAGAACGGGCAACAGCCCAGCCGGGAGCAGCTCGACCGCGCCAAGCAGATCATCGAGCAGCGTGTCAACGGTCTCGGCGTGGGTGGCTCGGAGGTCGTCATCAACGGCGACAACCTCGTCATCACCGTGCCCGGCAAGGACGGCTCGCAGGCCAGGACGCTGGGCCAGACCGCCCGCCTGTACGTGCGTCCGGTGATCGGGGAGCCGCAGCTCGCCCGGCCGCAGGCCCCTAAACCCGAGGATCAGGCACCGCCGCCCGGACAGACCCAGTCCGAGCAGGTCCAGCAGGCGATCGCCGAGCAGCGCAAACTGCGTCAGGCCCCGGCGAACGCCGATCAGCAGACCATCGCCCGGTTGCAGGCCCAGATGGCGCAGATGAACTGTGCGGAGGGCACCAGCGATCCCCTGATGGGCAACGACCTGCCCGATCAGTACCTGGTGGCGTGCTCCCAGGACGGCTCACAGGTCTATCTGCTCGGCCCGGAGATCATCGACGGGCGCGACATCAAGGAGGCGAGTGCCGAGACCGACTCGCAGACCGGCGAGTGGATCGTCTCGCTCACGTTCAAGGGTGATGCCGCCAGTTTCTGGCCGCAGTACACCGCCAGCCACGTCGGAACGGCCACAGCGTTCACCCTCGACACCCGCGTGGTGTCGGCGCCGGTGATCAACCAGGCGATCCCCGGCGGTTCCACCCGCATCAGCGGCGGTAGCGCGGATCCGTTCACCGAGGCGTCGGCCGGGGATCTGGCCAACGTCCTCAAGTACGGTTCGCTGCCGTTGTCCTTCGACGCCTCCAACGCCGAAACCGTCTCCGCCACATTGGGATTGTCGTCTCTGCGGGCAGGTCTCCTGGCCGGCGCGATCGGTCTGCTCGCGGTCCTCATCTACGCGCTTGCCTACTACCGGATGCTGGGCATCCTGACCTTCGCGTCGCTGGTGCTCGCCGGGCTGATGGTCTACGGCATCATGGTCCTGCTCGGGCGGTGGATCGGCTTCACCCTTGACCTCGCCGGCATCGCCGGTCTGATCATCGGTATCGGCATGACCGCCGACTCCTTCGTCGTGTACTTCGAGCGAATAAAGGACGAGATGCGTGAGGGCCGAAGTTTCCGGTCCGCGGTGCCACGCGGCTGGGCCAGCGCGCGGCGCACCATCTGGTCGGGTAACGCGGTCAGCTTCATCGCCGCCGCGGTGATCTACATCCTCGCCGTCGGCGAGGTCCGCGGGTTCGCGTTCACCCTGGGCCTGACGACCATCCTCGACGTGGTCGTCGTATTCCTGGTGACCCATCCGCTCGTGGTGTACGCGAGCCGATCGACATTCCTGTCCCGCCCGAGCGTCAACGGCCTCGGGGCCGTGGCCGAGGTGGCTCGGCAGCGCCGGGTCGCCACCCGTGCCACCACGACGACCGGACCGGCGAAAGGATCGGCGCAGTGAGTTTCTCCACGCCAGGCGGCGGTTCAAACACCACCGGCCGCACCGACCTGACCAAGGCGTCCGGTGGCACCGACCCGGTCACCGAGGTCATCGACACCGCGACGACCGAGCAGCCGTCCCCGAGCATGGGATCGGATGCCGACTTCGTCTCGGACAGCAAACGCTCGTTCCTCTCCCGCCTCTACACGGGTACCGGCGCCTTCGAGATCGTCGGGCGCCGGCGCATGTGGTACCTCGTCACCGCGGTGATCCTGCTGATCTGCGCGCTGTCCATCGGGCTGCGCTGGTTCACCCTCGGTATCGACTTCGAGGGCGGCACCCAGATCTCCATCCCGGTGTCGTCGGGCATCACCGCCGACTCGGTGGAGAAGGTGGTCACCGACGCCCTCGGTTCGGCGCCCGAGTCGGTACAGACCGCGGGTTCGGGGGCGAGCGAGACCGTGCAGGTGCGCACCGAGGCGCTCGAGCTCACCCAGGCCGAAGCGGTCACGCGGGCCCTGGTGGGCGAGTTCGGGCCGGGGTTGACCACCGAGGAGATCAGCATCTCCGACGTCAGCTCCACCTGGGGACGCGAGATCACCGAGAAGATGCTGATCGCCCTCGTGGTGTTCCTCGTCATCGTGTTCGTCTACATCGCGGTGCGCTTCGACCGTGAGATGTCGATCGCGGCGCTGACGTCGCTGTTCTTCGACATCGTGTGCACCGCCGGCGTGTACTCGCTGGTCGGCTGGGAGGTCACCCCGGCCACCGTGATCGGTTTGCTCACGATTCTCGGCTTCTCGCTCTATGACACCGTCGTCGTGTTCGACAAGGTGTCGGAGAACACCCGGTCGGTGCTGCAGACCTCGCGGCGTACCTACGGCGAACAGGCCAACCTGGCGATCAACCAGACCCTGATGCGGTCGATCAACACCACGGTCATCTCCGTGCTGCCGATCATCGCGCTGATGGTCATCGCGGTGTGGCTGCTCGGGGTGGGCACCCTCAAGGACCTCGGACTGATCCAGCTCGTCGGCGTGGTCGTGGGTGCCTACTCATCGATCTTCCTGGCCGCCCCGCTGCTGGTCACCCTCAAGGAGCGTCGCCCCGACATCGCGCGGCACACCAAGCGGGTCCTGGATCGCCGCGCGGCGATCGAGGCGGGCCAGACGCCCGCCGAGGAGTTCCGTCCGCGGACCGGTCGACGTTCCTCCGGTACGCGCGGCGAGATCATCGACGCCGAGGCCGCGCGGCCCACCGGAAAACGCCGCCGCACACGTTAGTCTCGGCAGGTGCTCACGAGGTCCCGGACGTTCATCCGAGCCCTGGCGTCGACCGTCGCCGTCGCCTTCGCGGCCGGTCTGCTGACCGCCTGCGGCGACGACGGACCACCTACCGTCGACTATCTCGTCGACGCCCGGATCACCACCTACAACGCGAACACCGTGTCGGGCAACGCCGACGGCGCACTCATGGTCACCGGTCGTTTGCTGCCCGGTTTCAGCCTGCTGGGCGCCGCCGGCCAGGTCATCCCGGATCGCGACGTCGGGTCGGTGACCCGTCTGGACGGTGACCGGCTCACCCTGCGCTACGAATTCGTCCCGGAGGCCGCGTTCTCCGACGGCGTGGCCCTCGACTGCGATGATCTGTTGCTGGCCTGGGCCGCGATGAGCGGCCGGTTCCGTGGATTCACACCCGCCACCACCGCGGGGTACCGCGACATCGACTCCGTCGAGTGCGCCGCGGGGGAGCGGACCGCGACGGTGACGTTCAAACCGGGCCGCGACTACCGGGACTGGGCGTCGCTGTTCGGAGCCGGCACCATGCTGCCCGCGCACGTGGTGGCCCACGACGCCGGGATCGCCGACGTCATCGACCCGATCCGGGCCGGCAACGACGCCGTCATCGCGCGCATCGCCAAGGCGTGGAACGAGGGATTCCCGCTGGTTCCCGGGCCGGTCGACGAGACACGTCTGCCGTCGTCGGGCCCGTATCGCGTGGACCGCTACTCCCGTACCGACGGGCTCGTGCTGGTGGCCAACGACAAGTGGTGGGGTGAGCGGCCCAAGACCGCCCGGATCGTCGTCTGGGGACGCGGTACCGACGCCACCCGCCGGCTGCCGGAGGGCCGCTTCGACATCGCCGACGTCACCGCGGGAATGATCGACGGGGACGTCGCCGGTACCCATGGCGCGGCGAACCCGGCACGCGCGCTCGCCGTCGAGGAACTGGTGCTCGCCACGCGCGGCGTCTTCGGCGATGTGCGGGTGCGTCAGGCCTTTGCGTCGTGCATGCCACGTGAAGGGCTCGCCCGCCGGTTCGGGCAGGGGGCGCGGATGTGGAATCAGCGGCTGCTGGCCCCGGCCGACAACCTGGCCGGTCAGATCAACAACGACTTCGGGCGCGCGTATCAGCGCCCCGACCCCGCCCGCGCCCGGGCGCTGCTCGAGCAACACGGTTCCGCAAAGGTGACCGTGCGCATCGGCTACGTCGCGCCGACCGCCCGCTGGCAGCAGATGGTGGCGGCCATCGCCGAGGCGTGCGCCGGCGCCGGGATCACCGTCGTGGACGCCTCCAGCGATCGGATCGCCCCCGGTGACCTCGGTACGAGCCTCGACGCGCTGGTGGTGGCCGGTGGCACCTCGTTTGCCGCGGCCGGGGCGGCCGACCCGGCCCGTGACGCGTACTCGCTGCGCGGCGGCGACCCGGCGGACCTCGGCGGCTTCCGGGACCCCCAGGTCAGCCGGGCCATCGACCAGCTCGCGGTTGTCTCGTCGCCGACCGATCAGCTCCCGCTGATCCGTGTGATCGAGAACGCGGCCTGGACGGCGGTGCCGTCGATCCCGCTGTTCGCTGCCCCGCGCGTGCAACGGTGGAATGATCGGGTGGGTAACGTCGTCGCCGGACTCGCCCGCAGCGGGACCGGCTGGAACATGGATCGGTGGACGGTTGATGGCTGAGCTGGCCGACGAGACGACGGGGCAGGCGCTGACACGTGCGCGTGCGGCGATCGAACTGCATGCGCGGCGGGTGCCGGATTTCCCGAGCCCGGGCATCGCGTTCAAGGACCTCACGCCGGTGCTCGCCGACCCCGAGGGACTCGCGGCCATCGTCACCGCACTGACCCACGGGTGCCGGGAGGTCGATCTCGTTGCTGGTATCGACGCGCGCGGGTTCCTGCTCGGCGGGGCAGTCGCCCGTGAACTCGGCGTCGGGGTGCTGGCCGTCCGCAAGGGTGGCAAACTGCCACCGCCGGTCACGTCGGTGTCTTACACCCTGGAATACGGGACAGCCAGTCTGGAGATCCCGGCCGATGGCATCGATCTGACCGGGTTGCGTGTCCTGCTCGTCGACGACGTCCTCGCCACCGGTGGCACCGCGGTCGCCGCCGCCGAACTCCTCGAGCGCGCCGGTGCCGAGGTGATCGGCGTCGCGGTGATCATGGAACTCGGTGACCTCGACGGTCGCGGCACTATCGCTCGCGGCCTCGGGCCCGCGGTGCCGGTGCATGCGGTCGCGGTGGACTGACTCGGTACCCCTGAGCGCGACCCGGCGCGCGCGGCGGATCCGGCCGAATAGACTGGACTGATCGCCGACGTCCACCCGGTCTCGGCACCGGATCACAGCGGAAGGAGGACGTCGATGGCCGACGAACCCGATACGGCACGACGCGACGTGCCGCAGACTCCCGCCCGGCCGTCCGCCGCCGACGGCCGCACCGATACCGAACCGGCCCGCGCGACCGCGACCCAGACGTCGTCGGCGTCGCGACGCGTGCGCGCCCGACTCGCGCGCCGGATGACGGCCACCCGCTCGCAGGTGCGCCCGGTCCTCGAGCCCCTCGTCACCCTGCACCGGGAGATCTACCCGAAGGCCGACGTCGCACTACTGCAGCACGCCTACGACGTCGCCGAGGAACGTCACCGCGGTCAGAACCGCAAGTCGGGCGACCCCTACATCACCCACCCGCTGGCGGTGGCGACGATTCTCGCCGATCTCGGGATGGACACCACCACGCTGGTCGCGGCGCTGCTGCATGACACCGTCGAGGACACCGGGTACACCCTCGATCAGCTCGAGAAGGACTTCGGCGCGGAGGTGGCCCATCTCGTCGACGGCGTCACCAAACTCGACAAGGTGGCGCTCGGCAGCGCCGCCGAGGCCGAGACCATCCGCAAGATGATCATCGCGATGGCGCGGGATCCGCGGGTCTTGGTGATCAAGGTCGCCGACCGCCTGCACAACATGCGCACGATGCGTTTCCTGCCGCCGGAGAAGCAGGCCCGCAAGGCCCGTGAGACGCTGGAAGTCATTGCGCCGCTTGCTCATCGACTTGGTATGGCGACGGTGAAGTGGGAACTCGAGGACCTGTCCTTCGCGATCCTGCATCCCAAACGCTACGAGGAGATCGTGCGGCTGGTCGCCGACCGGGCACCATCGCGGGACACCTATCTGGCCCGCGTCCGGGCCGACATCAACAATGCGTTGTCGGCGGCCCGGATCAGCGCGACAGTGGAGGGCCGGCCCAAGCACTACTGGTCGATCTATCAGAAGATGATCGTCAAGGGACGCGACTTCGACGACATCCATGACCTGGTCGGCATGCGCATCCTGTGCGACGAGGTCCGCGACTGCTATGCCGCGGTCGGCGTGGTGCACTCGTTGTGGCAGCCGATGGCCGGCCGCTTCAAGGACTACATCGCGCAGCCGCGGTTCGGGGTGTACCAGTCGCTGCACACCACGGTGATCGGTCCGGAGGGCAAACCGCTGGAGGTGCAGATCCGCACCCACGAGATGCACCGGACCGCCGAGTTCGGCATCGCCGCGCACTGGCGGTACAAGGAGAGCGGCTACAAGGACCGGAAGGGCCGTCGTACCGACAGCACCGAGATCGACGAGATGGCCTGGATGCGCCAGCTCCTCGACTGGCAGCGGGAGGCCGCCGACCCGGGCGAATTCCTGGAGTCGTTACGCTACGACCTTGCGGTCCGCGAGATCTTCGTGTTCACCCCCAAGGGGGACGTGATCACCCTGCCCGCCGGGTCGACCCCGGTGGACTTCGCCTACGCGGTGCACACCGAGGTCGGTCACCGCTGTATCGGTGCCCGGGTCAACGGTCGACTCGTCGCGCTGGAACGGCAGCTGGAGAACGGCGAGAGGGTGGAGGTGTTCACCTCCAAGGCGCCCAACGCCGGTCCGTCCCGGGACTGGCAGGGCTTCGTCGTCTCGCCACGCGCCAAGGCGAAGATCCGTCAGTGGTTCGCCAAGGAACGCCGCGAAGAAGCGCTGGAGGCCGGCAAGGACGCGATCGTCAAGGAGGTCCGCCGCGGCGGCCTGCCCCTGCAGCGCCTGATGAGTGCGGAATCGATGGCGGCGATCGCCAAAGAGCTTCGCTATACCGACGTGACCGCTCTCTACACCGCGGTCGGCGAGAATCACGTCTCGGCACGGCATGTGGTCAACCGACTGGTGGCGGCGCTCGGTGGCATCGACGACGCCGCCGAGGAGATCGCCGAACGATCCACCCCGTCGACCATGCCGACCCGCGCGCGACAGGGCGGCGACGCCGGCGTGGTCGTCGAGGGCGTCGACAACGTGGTGATCAAGCTGGCCAAGTGCTGTACGCCGGTACCGGGCGACGAGATCCTCGGTTTCGTCACCCGGGGCGGTGGGATCAGCGTGCACCGCACCGACTGCACCAACGCCGAATCACTGCGCGCACAATCCGAGCGCATCATCGATGTGACCTGGGTCCCGTCGGCCGAGTCGGTGTTCCTCGTCGCGATCCAGGTGGAGGCACTCGACCGGCACCGGCTGTTGTCCGACGTGACCAAGGTGCTCGCCGACGAGCGGGTCAACATCCTGTCGGCGTCGGTGACCACCAGCCGCGACCGCGTGGCGATCAGCAAGTTCACCTTCGAGATGGGTGATCCCAAACACCTCGGCCACGTCCTGAACGTGGTGCGCAACGTCGAAGGCGTCTACGACGTGTACCGCGTCACCTCGGCCGCCTGAGGCGTTTCATGCCGAGGTGACGCCAGGTACGTCAGTCGGTGCTGGCGTTCTCGATCGTGACGGGGAGCTTGGGTCGTCCGTCCTCGGCCTGACCGGTGGGACCGGGGATGATGCCGCCCTTGTAGATCTTGTCGAGCACCGCGAGCCCGGCCTCGTCGACCTTGCCGACCACCGTGTAGTTGGGTGCCAGCTGGCTGTCGGCGATGACGAAGAAGAACTGGCTCGACCCGGTGTTGGACGTGCCCTGCTGCTCATTGTTGCTGTTCGCGATCGCGATGGTGCCACGCGGATAGACGACCGGTCCGCCCTGCTGGCCGCCGTAGGGGTTGTTCGCCGGTGGCTGCAGGTCGGTGGGCAGCTCGTCGGGGCTGGCCCAGCCCGGACCGCTCTGCCCGGTGCCGGTGGGATCGCCGCACTGCAGCACCTTGAGCGCTTCGCTGCCCGTCATCCGATGGCACGGGGTGTTGTTGTAGAAGCCGTTGTCGATCAGCGAGATCATCGCACCGGTGTTACACGGCGCCGACTTGCGGTCCAGGGTGACCGGGATCGCGCCCT